>JAFOSK010000073.1 GCA_017392945.1 Treponema sp. | reverse complement strand
TGAAAAATACATTTCCTCTCTTGTAAATCGTCTTTTACCTTTATGGAATGTTCCAGGCGAAAGCGAGGACTTCAACCGCCGTTATGTTGAAATGATTATCCGTACCAACATGCATATAAATGACATGCAGTTTATGATGACAGAAAAGACGGCTGGAAAAGATGATTCCGAAGGAAGCCCTGCTGGTGGTGATGCTGTAACTGACTGTAAATTGAAAGCCATTGCCTTCGCTGCTGCAAAATCCGATAAATCTGACGGTTCCTGGTTTTTCAAGTTCCTGGAAGAAGCTTCTTCTCGCGAACGAAATATCTTCCAAACCGGTCGCCGCTACCTTAACTATATGGAAGAAAAAACTTTTTCCCTGATGAAGAATGACGACGTAAAGCTCTGCCTTTTTGTAAGCATGGAAAGGGGATGGGGAAGCCGGATTTTAAGCGAAGCGGTAAAGGAGTTCAAAGCCCGCGGCTATAAAAACATGTTACTTTGGACAGACTGCGAGTGCAATGTTCAGTGGTATTTTGACAACGGCTGGGAACTATTGAGCGAAGAAGAATACGAGCCCTTTTCCCGGGGGACTGGCGGTTCCGGGGAAAAGACAGGCGATGACAGAAAACAATATATGACTTATATTTTTAAAAAGGAAATTAAAGATGATTAAAGTATACTGCTACGACCGCTGTTCAACCTGCAAAAAGGCTGTCGACTGGCTGAACGCACACAAAATTGAATTTGAAAAAATCGACATCAAGGGCGACCATCCGGATGAAAAAACTCTCCGCGCCCTTCACGCAAAAAGCGGACTTGAATTAAAACGCTTTTTCAATACCAGCGGGATTTTGTATCGCGAAATGGAACTTTCCAAAAAACTTCCGTCAATGAGCGACGACGAAAAGTTCCAGCTTCTTTCAAGCGACGGAATGCTGGTAAAACGCCCGCTTCTTGTAACGGATGAAACAGTCTGCACAGGCTTTAGAGAAGAGGAGTGGAAGAAGGCACTGCTGAAATAAAAACTACACCAGGAGGAGTACAAAAATGAAAGCCAACTCAATTGAACTACTTAAAGACGCCTATGGCGGAACCTTTGAAGAAAATGTAAAAACGGTTTTGAATAAACACTTCGATTCCAAAAATGCAGAAAAGTTATGGAATCAAATTGTCGAAAAATATTCGGAGCTATTCCAAAAGCAGAATATTACAGAAGAAGATGAAGACGCGGTGTATTACATTTTGCCGTCGGTGGCGGTGTATAGAGTATTGCAGAATTACTGGGCTGCCTGTTCAGACGATAAAGAGTGTACGGATGTCCGCCATATTGACGCTCTTTCCATCTTCCGTGAAATCTATTTTCTAGACGGCCAGCGTGGTCACGACTACCTTGTAAACCGATTCTGCGAAGACGAAGCATTTCTCAAGGGCTTTCCCCAGGATTTTCTGCGTACAGTTGGCGAAGGAAAGTGCGAAGTAATCTGCGATACTCCGGAATACACTGAATTCCATGTAAAAAGCTGCCGTTTCATTGCGCTTACAAAAGAACTGAACTGCCCAAAAATCTGTTCGGTTTTCTGCGACATTGATAATTTGATGTATACCAATATGCATCCAAAGCTTTCTTACAATCGGGACAAAACTTTGTATGCCGGCGACGACTGCTGCAATTTTTCAATGAGATATGTGGAGAAGGAGTAAAAACTATGTCTATCATACTACGTCCCGTTACCATCGCCGATTACGATGCAATCTACTCCCTCTGGTGCAGTACCGAACAGACTCGCCGTGCCATGAATCCGGTAGATGACAGCCAGGAGGGAATTGAAAAATATCTTAAGCGAAACCCTAACACCTGTTTCCTTGCAGAATCTAAAGACGGTACCGGAGATGCGCCTGAAATTGCAGGGGTTATTCTTACAGGTCACGACGGACGCCGAGCTATTATTCATCATTTGTGCGTTCATCCGGCTTACAGGCGGGAAGGGGTTGCAACAGCACTGGTTAAAAAAGCGGAAGAAGCCCTGAAAGAAGAAGGAATCAACAAAATCTTCGGGCTGGTGTTCAAGGATAACGATGTCGCCAATTCCTTCTGGGAAAAACAAGGCTACACCCTCCGCACCAACTTAAACTATCGCAATAAAAGCCTTAACGAGGGCGTTCCCCAGGGAGAATAAAATGAACAATAAAAAAATCTATTTTTGCAGGCATGGCGAAACAGTCTGGAACGTTGAAAACAAAATCTGCGGTGCAACGGATATCGGTCTTACTCAAAAAGGCCATGCTCAGGCGGAAGAAACCGGTCGCCTCATAAAGCAGAAGCTTGAAAATGGCGAAATTGCCATCGACGAGATTTTATCTTCTCCTCTTTCCCGAGCCTTAGACACAGCAAAACACATTGCAGATATGACAGAGCTTCCTCTCCGGGTGGAAGAGCGCCTTAGGGAGCAGAACTTCGGAAAGTACGAGGGGACTCCCCGTAACGGCGAAGTTTTTAAGATGGACAAGCGGAATTTCGTTCAGTCTTACCAGGGCGGGGAGTCCATGCTCCGGCTCTGTCAGCGAATCTACAACCTTCTTGACGATCTTTCCAAAGACGGTAAAACTTATCTTCTTGTGGCTCACAACGGAATTGCCCGGGCGGTAAACTCCTACTTTTTCGACATGACCAACGAGGATTACGGCAACTTTGGAATCAAAAACTGTGAGATTCTGGAGTATCAGTTTAATAAATAGAGGTAATTATGATTCAAATTTTCGGAACAAACAAATCTTTCGACTGCAAAGCCGCTCAGCGTTTTTTTAAGGAGCGCCGCATTGACTTTCAATTTATCGACTTAAAAGAAAAGGAAATGTCCCGGGGCGAGTTTGATTCTGTTGTAACAGCACTTTCCCGCACAGAAGGTGGCCGGGACGCAGCCCTTGAAGTTCTCACAGACAAATCCTCAAAAGACTATTCAAGCATTGCCTACCTTGACGACAGCGAAAAGGAAGACAAGCTTTTTGAAAATCAGGCAAAATTATTGAAGCAGCCGGTCTGCCGCAACAAAAATGGCGGAAAAGTTGAAGCCACAGCCGGTATGGCACAAAAAATCTGGGAAACCTGGGTATAATTTCATGGTTGCCGCAATCAAAAATCACAAATTTGCAACAAAGCCCGCCCCTCATATAAAAACTCCTCGCCTTGAGCTTATCCCTCAGAGCATGGCCTTTCTAAAAACGACCCATGCATACGCAGGTGACAGGGAGAACATGCGCTTTATGCTTCACCTTCCGAATGACTCGGAGGAGGCGACACAAGAATTCCTTGAAGCCGCGGAAAAAGAATGGACAAAAGTGAAGCCCGATTTCTTTGAATTTGCTATTATTAAGGACGGAAAGCACATCGGGGGAGTCAGCGTGCATCTGGACAAATCCAGGACAAACGGCGAACTTGGCTGGTGTCTTTCTAAAACTGCACAGGGAAATGGCTACGCGGTGGAAGCGGCAAAGGCACTTATGGCCTGGGCAGTGAGGAATCTTTCCGTTAAAAAGTTTATCGCCCATTGCGACAGTGAGAACATTGCTTCCTGGAAAACCATGGAAAAACTGGGCATGAAACGCGTTTCCTGCACGGGCGGCCGTTACAACAAAATAGCTCCGACAGAAGAGCGCAAGGAATTTTTATACGAAATGCAGGAAGGAACTGACTGATGGACTGTACATTCAAAACTGAGGAAGGAAAATTCAACTACCGCGTTGGAGCAATTATCCGAAACGGAAACAGGATTCTGATGGCCCGAAATCCCGGTGAAACTCGGGGCGATATGTGGTATTCCGTGGGCGGCCGGGTGCGATTTGGCGAGACTGCAGAAGAAGCCTGCCTTCGCGAACTGAAGGAAGAAACAGGCCTGGAGCTTGAACTTGAACGACTTGCCGCTATCCACGAAAACTTTTTTAGGGATGCAGAGGGAACTTTATATCACGAGATTTCCCTTTTCTTCCTTGTAAAGGTTGATAAAAAACTTGCTTCTCTTGAAAGCGGCCATTCTACCACCGACGGCCCGGATGGCGAAGTCCTGGAATGGCTTGACCTTTCGGATTGCGACGATAAGCAGATTTATCCGGAGTTTTTTAAGACTACAGATTTTTCAAAAGAAAAAGACATCCTTCATTTTATCACGAGAAACAAGACTCGCTAAAAAGGTAATTTATATGGAAGAAATAACCAGAAAACTCTTTTCCTTACAGGACGAAAGGTACCGGGATTTTCAGATAAAACTTGTTCCCGGAATCACAAAGGAACAGATGATCGGAATCCGCACTCCCGATTTGCGGGCCCTGGAAGGCGAGTTGCGGAATCCTTTGCGCCCGTATGTAATTGAAAGAGATGCGTGATATCTTTATAATGATGGAATGTTTCGTTTATATGTAGAAAGAAAGCCTGGTTTTGAAAATGAGGCTAAAAGCTATTTTGGTCAGATTAAAAACTTTTTGGGCATTGCCGGATTGACTGGTGTGCGTTACTTGAACCGCTATGATGTTGAAAATGTGGGCGAGGCTGTAGGTAAAGCTGCGGCTACTCGAATTTTCAGTGAACCTCAGAGTGATTTTGTTTATTTTGAGAAGATTGAGGTTTCTGAGAGCGACACTGTAATTGTCTGGGAATATCTTCCTGGACAGTATGATCAGCGTGCAGACAGTGCGGAACAGTGTCTTTCTTTGCTGCGTGCGGGGATGGCTTCTTCGGCTCCTGTTTTGAAGGAAGCTCCTCGCGTTAGATGTGCTAAAGTTGTTGTTTTGAGCGGAAATCTTAGCGCTGATGATGTTGCTAAAATTCAGAATTATCTTATTAACCCTGTAGACAGCCGATTGACTGATGATTCTAAGCCGGAAACATTGGAAATTAAGAGTGCGGTTCCTGGCGATATTCCGGTTGTAACTGGTTTTATTGGATGGAATGATGCTGAACTTGAGGCATACCGCCAGAAAATGGGTCTTGCTATGGACCTTGCTGATATAAAATTCCTGCAGGAATATTTTGTTGGTGAAAAGCGTGATCCTACTGAAACAGAAATCCGCGTTCTGGATACTTACTGGTCTGATCACTGCCGTCACACTACATTCCTTACTGAACTTAAGGACATTAAGATTGAAGAAGGTCCTTATGCTTCTTTGTTCAAGAAATCTTTGCAGAATTATACTGACATGCGTGCTGAAATGTATGCCGGTCGCAATGATAAGCCTGTTTGTCTTATGGACATGGCTGTAATCGGCATTAAGTATCTTAAGAAGCATGGTAAACTTGATGACCTTGAAGTAAGTGAAGAAAATAACGCCTGCTCAATCTACATTGACGTTCATTATACTCATGATAAAGACGGAAAGCCTTGTGATGAAAAGGAAACCTGGCTTTTGATGTTCAAAAACGAAACACATAACCATCCTACTGAAATTGAACCGTTTGGTGGTGCGGCAACCTGTATTGGTGGTGCTATCCGAGACCCATTGAGCGGACGAAGCTGGGTATATCAGTCTATGCGCGTTACTGGTGCGGCTGATCCTACTGTTCCTTTAAATGCAACTCGCAAGGGAAAATTACCGCAGGTTAAGATTTGCCGTGAGGCGGCTCAGGGATTTAGTTCTTATGGTAACCAGATTGGTCTTACTACTGGTCAGGTAACTGAACTTTATCACCCTGGATATATGGCAAAGCGTATGGAGCTTGGTGCTGTTATTGCGGCCGCTCCGCTTAATACTGTTATGCGCGAACGTCCGGAAGCTGGTGACGTAATAATTCTTCTTGGTGGTGGTACAGGCCGTGACGGTATTGGTGGTGCTACCGGCTCTTCTAAGGTCCATACTGAAAAATCTGTTACAACTGCTGCGGCTGAAGTTCAGAAGGGTAATGCTGTTGAAGAACGCAAGATTCAGCGCTTGTTCCGCAATAAAGAAGTAAGCCTGATGATCCGCCGCTGTAACGACTTTGGTGCTGGTGGTGTTTCTGTTGCTATTGGTGAACTTGCGCCTGGTCTTGAAATTGACCTTGATAAGGTTCCAAAGAAGTACGAGGGCTTGAACGGAACTGAACTTGCTATTTCTGAAAGTCAGGAACGAATGGCTTGTGTTGTTCGTGCTAAGGATGCTGAGCGCTTTATCAAAGAAGCTGAAAAAGAAAATCTTCAGGCAGTTAAAGTTGCTGATGTAACTGATACTAACCGCCTTATAATTAATTGGCGTGGAAAGACTATTGTAAATCTTGGCCGTGAATTCCTTGATGCGGCTGGTGCTCATCATGAAGCTGTGGCTTATATTGAAAGTCCTGCCAGCCAGGAAAAATCTCCGCTTGTAAATGCCCTTGATTCTGTTAAGAATGTGCTTGATGGCGGTAAAAATGCTGATATTTTGAAAAAAGCATGGCTTGCAAATATTTCTGACCTTGCATGCTGTTCACAGCGTGGTTTGGGAGAACGATTTGACGGTTCCATCGGTTCAAGTTCTGTTTTGTTCCCTTATGGTGGAAAGTATCAGTGTACTCCTGAAGCTGGTATGGCTGCAAAAATCCCGGTTGTATCTCCTTTTGAAACAAGTACTGTAAGCCTTATGGCTAACGGTTATGATCCGCGCGTTGGTGAGTGGTCGCCATGGCACGGTGCTCAGACTGCTGTTCTTAGTAGCCTTGCTAAGATTGCATGTATGGGCGGTAAACCAGAAACATGCCGCTTGAGCTTCCAGGAATTTTTTGGACGTGCTGTAAGTGAAAAAACATGGGGCTACCCTGCTGCTGCTCTGCTTGGTTCTATTGATGCCCAGGTTTCTATGGGTTGTGCAAGTATCGGCGGAAAAGACTCTATGTCAGGTACATTTGAGGATATCAACGTTCCGCATACTCTTGTAAGTTTTGCCGTAACTCATGATGAAGTAAAAAATGTAACAAGCGGTTCATTTAAAAAGGCTGGAAGCAATGTTTACCTTGTAAGCGTTCCTTATTCTTCAGAACTTGCGCCTGATTTTGATACATTCAATAAAAATGCAAATGTGCTGTACGCTTTGAATGCGGCTGGAAAGATCGATGCAATGTATCCTGTTTGCGCAGGTGGTATTGCAGAAGCTGTTTCTAAGATGGCTATGGGTAACAGAATCGGTGTAAAGATTGAAAATATTCCGTTGAGCGCAACTTGTGCTGCAAATGCCGGTGTTTCGGCTTCTGTTAAGGATCTTTTTACTCCATTGTACGGTTCGATTGTTGTTGAAGCTGCGGTAGAACTTGAACTTTCTGAATTTGTTGAAGGAACTGTTTCTAAGATTGGTGTTACAACGGAAAGCGGAGACATTGAGCTTGCTGTTGCTGGTGTTGCAGAAATGAAGCTTGGTCTTGCAGAAGTTGAGAGCGCATGGGAAGCTAAACTTGCTGAAGTATTCCCTCCTGTAAGCGGTGCTGAAGTTCAGAAGCCTCTCCCTGATTTTGCAAAGAATGTTCACAAGTCTTTGAGCGAAGCAAGGAAGAATCCAGTATTTGCAGCTCCAACTGCTAAGCCACGTGTACTTTTGCCTGTATTCCCTGGTACTAACTGTGAATTTGATATGGCTCGTGCGTTCAATCTGGCCGGAGCGGACACAAAGATAATTGTGCTTGCTAACAGAACTCCGGCAATGCTTGAAGAAAGCCTTGCTAATTTTGAACGGGAACTTAAGGAAGCTCAGATTCTTGCTTTGAGCGGTGGATTTAGTGCCGGAGACGAACCGGACGGTTCTGCTAAGTTTATTGCAAACTGTCTGCGCGAAGGTCGTGTTTCTGCTCAGATTATGGATCTTCTTAAAAAGCGCGACGGTCTTGTTCTTGGTATTTGTAACGGATTCCAGGCTCTTGTTAAGACTGGTCTTGCAATGTACGGTGAATTCCGCGACATGGAAGGCGACATGCCTACTTTGACATACAACAAGATTGGACGCCATATCAGCCGCGTTGTTCGTACACGCATGGTAAGTGCAATGAGTCCTTGGGCTCAGGATGCGACTGTAATTGATCCGAGAATTCATCTTGTACCGATCAGCCATGGTGAAGGACGCTTTGTATGTGATGAAAAAACTGCAAAGGCTCTGTTTGAAAACGGACAGGTTTACACTCAGTATGTAGACGAATTTGGTAATCCGGCTATTACTGAACCGGACAACCCGAACGGTTCTTTGTTTGCCATTGAAGGTATTACAAGCCCAGACGGACGTGTTCTTGGAAAGATGGGTCACAGCGAACGTACAATTGGTATTGATGCCAACGGTGCAAGCGTTGACCTTATCAAGAACGTTGCCGGTAACCCTCTTACAAACGAAAGCGAGAACAGCTGTCAGAACCTGTTCCGTGCCGGTGTAAGATATTTTAAGTAAGCAGATAAAGCCGGAATCTGAAAGCTGACGGTTTGGATTCCGGCAGAAGTTCTGCCGAGGAACTTGCGCAGGACTGGAGCAGTTTTGCTGAAAGCAAAAGGCGGAGCAGGCTTGCCTGCGGAGACCGAGCGTTAGCGGGCTGCGGAAGCCCTGTTTGGAAAATAGTTTGCGCCCGAAAAATGAGGAAATTATGAAAAAGAATGGATTTTTTGCAGTCGTTTTGGCTGCGGTTTTGTTTGCTTCTTGTGGGGGAGCTGATAAGAACGGCTGGTATTCAGATTTTGATGCGGCTAAAAAAGCTGCTAAAGCTAAGAATAAGAATGTGCTTTTGCTTGTAAATTCTGATTATGATGTTCCAATGACGGAGGTTGGTGTAAAAGCTATAACTTCTGACAGAAAATTTACGGATGCTCTGAAGGATTTCTATGTTTGCGTGCACTTTTCGTTTGTTGATCTTCAGTCATTTTTAGCTGGCCCGGATTTAAATGCGACTAATTCGGAACAGAAAGCGGCCGAAAAACGTCGTGCGGTATTGCAGAAACAGTTTGGAATTGCGGATATGTATGCGGTTCAGGAAACACCTGCTATTGTTTTGGTTTCTAAAGACGGATATTACATTACGTCTTTGTCATGTGATTTTTTGGGAAGCGAACCGGAAGGATACGTTGGTCTTGTGCAAGCTGAAAAACCGATTGTTGAAGAATTTGAAGCAAAAATTAAGGCGACAGAAACTGGTTCTGCAAAGGAACGCATTGCTGCGATTGATGCGATTTATGAAAGTTCCACTGATAATCAGAGACTTGCATTGGTTGATCTTAGCCGCAAGCTTGTAAGTCTTGATAAAAAGAATGAATCTGGTCTGGTAAGCAAGCATTTGTTTGCGATTGCAAATGAAGAAGCTTTTGCCAAGCTTAACGATATTGATTATATTGGTGCTATAAAGATTTATATAAAATACGCAGAAGACAAGAGAATTTTGCCGGTAGATGCGCAGGCTTTGTATTTTATGGCGGCTTCTGTTTATGCAAGAAGCGGCGTAGACAGTATTGATCCGATTATTGCAACTTTGCAGAAGGCTGTTGATGCTGCTCCTGAAAGTGAGAGCGTTGAAAATATTAAGGCTATTATGGAAAACCTTAAGGCTGGACAGCAGCAGAGCGAAGATGCGGCCGCTGCGGCTTCTGCTTCTGAGTCTGCTGAAAATGTTGAAGCTGATTCCGCTGATTCTGAGTCTGCGGGTAAGGCTGAGTAAATATTGGATAATGCCACGTTAATCGGACTGTGCGTTTGTTCGGCAGTCTTGATTGTGCTTTCTATGCTGTTCAGCATTTCGGAGAGTTCTTTTCTTTCTATAAATAAGCTTAGGCTTATGATTTTACGAAAAGAAAAGAATCCTCGTGCTGTTCGGGCTGGAAAGCTGCTTGAGAAAAAAGAACTTCTTATAAATACTCTTCTTGTTGCGAATGAACTTGTAAACATTCTTTTAAGTTCGATAATTACTGTTGTTGCTGTAAAACTTTTTGGTAACGGCGGTGTTGGAATTGCCACTTTTATTGTTACGATTTGTCTTTTGGTTTTTGGCGAGATTACGCCTAAGGCAATTTCTACAAGAAATCCTGATAAAATTGCATACAGCTTAGCATTTTTTGTTGATGTTGTAATGCATCTTATTTATCCGTTCGTTATTGTTCTTACTCTTATTTCCAGGCTTATACTTAAGATCCGCGGTATAAACGTGGATAAACCGGCTCAGACTTATTCAGAGGAAGATATAAAGTCTTTTCTGGAAGTGGGTGCGGAAGCAGGAGTTCTTGAGAAATCTGAAAAAATAATGATGAACAGCGTTTTTAAATTCAATGATTTGAATGCGGCTGACATTATGATTCCAAGAACTTTGATTGTTTGCCTTAGGGAAAATGCCAGATATGATGAAGTTATAGAAATTGCGCAAAGAACTCGTTTTTCCAGATTTCCTGTTTATGGCCAAAATATGGATGACATTATTGGAATTCTTTATTTAAAAGATATGCTTAAAACTACGCCAGAAAGTTTTTCCGTAAAAAAAATAATGAGACCGCCGCTTTTTATTCCTGGAACAAGAAAAATTACTTCTGTACAACAGGTAATGCAGGAAAACCGGCAGTCAATGGCGATCATTATTGATGAATATTCTGGTACTGACGGTCTTATTACGCAGTCGGATATTCACAGGGAAATTTTTGGAACGGCTGAAAATAAAACTCCTTGGGCAGGAGAAAGCAATCTTGAAAAAATGACTGATTTGAATTGTTTTTCGATTTCCGGGGCTACGCTGCTTATAGATTTAAAGACTCTTTTTGGTATGCCGCTTGAATCTTCTGTAAATGATACTTTGGGCGGTTGGATTATGGAAAAAATGGACCGGATTGCGGGACCTGGAGATGAAGTTGTTGCTGGGGAATGGAGTTTTACTGTTGAAAAAACCGAGCAGCGGAGAATAACGGTTGTCACGGTTAAAAAACTAGGTGATGCAGCGGGCAGGAAGACAAAATGATGAATTCAGTCCTTTTGGTAATAGTTCTGCTTTTTATAGTGAAAATGATCGCTTTTTTTGCCGGCTCTGAAACGGCTTTTTTGTCTGTTACAAAAATAAAATTGCGGCAGATGGTGCGCGAAAAAAGAAAAAATGCAAAGACTGCTGAACGGCTTAGAAATAATATGGACGAGCTGCTTACGGTTATCTTGATTGGAATAAATTTTCTGAATACTTTGGGGTCTTCCCTTGCAACTGCGCTTGCGGTTCAGCTTGCGGGTAATAGCGGAGTTGGAATTGCAACGTTTATTTTTACGTTTCTTTCTGTTGTCTTTGGAGAAATTGTTCCAAAGACAGTAGCTGGTAGATATACTGAGCAGACCGTTTGCAAAAATTCTGTTTTTCTTATGATCCTGGAAAAGATTTTTTTTCCTGTAGTTTTGGTATTTAGCGGAATTTCAAAAGGAACTGCAAGGCTTGCTGAGAGTTTCTGTAAAAATAATCAGGAATTGATTACAGAAGAAGAACTTAAGACCTTAATTGAGATTGGAGAAACGGAAGGAACTCTGGAGTCTACAGAAAAAAGTCTTTTGTATAAGATTTTCAAGTTCAACGATCTTCTTGTGCATGATATTATGAAGCATAAGTATTTTGTCCATTCTGTATGGGCTGAAGCCTGCCGGACGGAAGTCGTAAAGGTTTTTGTTGATTCGGGGCTTACGATTCTTCCTGTATATTCTGATTCAAAGGATTCTATTATTGGGGTGATTCATTATAAGTCTGTTCTTTTGGGTGAAAAAGTTGATGACAATGAAAGCGGTTATGCAAAACGAATGATGAAGTCAGTCTTGTTTGTACCTGAAACTTTTACGGCACTTGAAATTCTTGCAAAATTTAAGAAAGAAAGAACAGAATTTGCCGTTGCCCTTAATGAGCAAGGGGAAATGACAGGTGTTGTAACTGTTGATGACATTCTAAGAGTTGTTTTTGGACGTATGACTGACGAAGATTCTTCGCGTATTGCACCGGAACAGCGCATAAAGTTCGTTTCCGAGAATGAGTTTATTGTACCGGGCGATATGCGGCTAGAAGATGTAAATTCCATTCTGAAACTTAATCTTGAGAGTGAAATGTTCCTTACTTTGGGAGGATGGCTTTTGGAAAAATTTGATGCCCTTCCTTCTACTGGAGAAGTTTTTTATTGGCAGAATGTGCTGTTTGTAATAGAAGATCAAGCGCAGAGACGTATCAGGCAGGTAAGAATAAGGTTCAGGGGTGTAAGGGTTGTAAGGCAGAATGTGATTTTGCATTAAAGATATGTGACTGCTGATAGGAGAATATTTGTTTCTGTAAAAAACGGTGGTATATTTCGTGCTCTTGTGAGTTGAGAGGTTCTGACATTTGTAGGTGGTTTCGACAGGCTCAACCACCGCGTTTTTTTTAGGCAACCATCGCTTTTTTTTGCAAATGCTGGGTTTTTAGGCAAGCACTGTTTTTTTTAGCAACCATCGTTTTTTGTGTCAGAAGATATCGTTTATTCGCTGAGCGGATCTACGCCGTAAATTTTTCCGAGCTGTTTTCTTAGGGCGTCCATGTCTTTCTGATAAGGTGCTGTAAAGGTAAGCCGCTCTTTTGTAATAGGATGAGTAAAACTGATTTTGTAAGCGTGAAGTCCAAGTCGGCTTAAAAGAGGTTGTTCTTCAAATTCGTCGCCGCGCCAATTTCGTTTGATTTCGCTTAGGCGGATTGGCTTCTGATTTCCGCTGTAAAGAGGATCGCAGACAATACAGAATCCGTTTTCTGCAAGGTGAACGCGGATCTGATGAGTGCGGCCGGTTTTCGGTTTTGCTTCAATCCATGAAAAGGGGCCGCAGCTGCCGATAAGGCGGAATGCGGTTTCTGACGGTTTTCCTTGACGTTTGTTTACTACGGTTCTGTGGCGCGCGTCTCCGTCCGGTAGAAGCGGAAGATTAACTGTAAGATCCGTCCATAACGGATGGCCGTGTACCAGGCAGTGGTAAGTTTTTTCTACGGTTCGTTCCTGGAACTGCATGGAAAGGTCTTTGTGTACGGCCGCGTTGCGTGCGTAGATTATAATGCCGGATGTGTCTTTGTCGATTCGGTGAACGGCATAAAGCTTTCCGAATTCTTCTTCGGCTTCAAGATCAAGACGTGGTGCGTCCGGATCGTAGCGGTCGGCAGCAATTAAAAGTCCTGATCTTTTGTTAAGGACCACGATTTCATTGTCCTGGTAGATTGTTGTATAATCCGGTGTTTTTTTCATGGTTAGAGTATATCAAACGGTAGAGTGTTTGTGAACGATCAGAAATGAAGAAATTGATTTTGTACATTGATTACAGTGAGTATTAATTTTTTTGTAATAAAAAAAACGGTGGAAATGGAAGTAATGGCCGGCAAAAACACTCTGTTTAGGGTTGCTTAGACTGCGGTATTTTAATAGTCTTTTTGCTACAAACAGCGTGTGGCCCGATAGGGGGGGCAGTCATCATTTGATTGGAAGCAATTTTTTAGTTTCAATATATTAAAACTAAATGTTCAGGCTGGTAAAAAAATATAAAAAAAATCGAAAAAAATTGCATATATTGCAACATTTTTTTTAAGATATTGTCTATAATAGAGACAGTATACTAGCGTAATGTCTGATGATTTTTTAATCAGGAAATTTGTTAATACATAAGGAGTTTTTATGTCTAGTTTATATCATGAGTTTTTAGTTGAAGACAGAGAATTCAAAGATTATGACGATTTTAAGAAACACTGCAGATTAAAGACGAAAAAAGATTTCAATTTTGCATACGATATAGTCGACCGCTATGCAACCGATTTTCCTGGAAAACGGGCATTGGTATGGATTGATGACAATAACGAAGAAAAGACTTTTACGTTCGATGACATTTCAAGGGAATCTAAACGCGCAGCCTATTGGCTTGTTTCTAAGGGTATTAAGAAAGGCGATACAGTAATGCTTATGCTTCGCCGCCGCTATGAATGGTGGATTCTTATGCCGGCTCTTCACCGAATCGGGGCAATTGTAATTCCTGCTACAGACCAGCTTTTGCAGTCTGATCTTGAATACAGAACAAACGCCGCTGATGTAAAGATGATTATTTCTTATGATAATCCAATTGTTCAGAACGAGATTGAAAAGGCAATGCCGAAATCAAAAACTGTGAAATATCTTGTTACTGTAGGTAAAGAAAAGAGAAACGGCTGGCTCAGCTTCCATGATGAATATGAATCAATGCCTGCAGAATTCCCGCGTCCGGTAGGAGATGCTGCTACTCACAATGAAGATCCAATGCTTTTGTATTTTACTTCCGGTACATCAGGATATCCTAAGATGGTTCTTCAGGATTATGACTATCCTGTGGGTCACATTATGACTGCAAAATACTGGCACGGTGTTGTAGAGGACGGACTTCATCTTACTATTGCAGAGACTGGCTGGGCAAAGGCAACTTGGGGAAAGCTGTACGGACAGTGGATTGCCGGAACTGCACAGTTTGTATACGACATGAATATGTTCAAACCTGCAAAAATGCTTGAAATGATTGCAAAATACGGTCTTACAACGTTCTGTGCTCCTCCGACAGTATACCGCTATCTTGTACGTCAGGATTTGAGTAAATATGACTTGAGTAAATGTACGAGGTTCAGTACGGCAGGAGAAGCTCTTAATGGTGAAGTTTACAATAAATGGCTTGAAAAAACAGGAAAGAAAATCTACGAAGGTTACGGTCAGTCAGAGTCTACGGTAATCTGCGGTAACTTCATGGAATACTGTGAAGTCCGTCCGGGTTCTATGGGACGCCCGAATCCTTTGTACGATGTTGAAGTTCTTAATCCTAATAATAAGCCGGTCCCTGCCGGGGAAATGGGAGAGCTGTGCATTCACGTTGAGCACGGACGTCCGTACGGTCTATTGATGGGATATCACAAGGATGTCGTTCTTACGGCTGATGCATTTGACGGTGGTGTTTATCACACTGGTGACAATGTTTACATGGATGAAGACGGTTACGTCTGGTTTGTAGGGCGTAAAGACGATATTATTAAAACTGCCGGTTACCGTGTAAGTCCGTTTGAAGTAGAATCAATTTTGCAGCAGCATCCTGCTGTAATGGAGTGCGCCGTTACAGGTGTTGAAGATGCAAAGCGCGGTATGGCTATCAAGGCAACTATTGTTCTTTCTCCGGGATATGATTCTAAAGATCCGAAAGAAATGGAAACAGAACTTTCTACATTTGCCAAAGAAAACACTGCAATGTACAAATGCCCGAGGATCTTTGAATTTGTAAAAGAACTTCCAAAAACTGTTTCTGGCAAAATCCGTCGCGTAGAAATCCGCGAAAAAGACAAGGGAAAGGACATTGATAGGATAAAGCAAGAGTTCTAAAAAAGCGAGCAGTGCGGAGCTTTTTTAGAACGCCTAAATCGAAGGCAATCCGAAAGGATTGCCAACGTGGCGCGAGAGCGCCATGCTAAAAGCGAGCAGTGCAGAGTAAGAATGCTGCGCATTCTTAATGAGTTTTTTTCAAAAAACTCACATTTCTAAAACGCCTAAATCGAAGGCAATCCGAAAGGATTGCCAACGTGGCGCGGGATGGGAGCGTGTTTTAACACGCGGACACCAGAGCGAATACGGACGGCGGCTAACCGCCGTTTATTAAAGATTTGCAAAGTAACAAAAATTTCATCATGTATATTGCGATGGAGCGCCATATTAGAAACGCGAGTAGTGCGGAGTGTTTCGGTAGTTGAGTCAGTCTGAATGTTGGGTTTTAATTATGCTTGACATTCGGACTGTTTTTTTTATAAGTGAACGGCGACCCGAAATTTAGGCTTGATTTTTGAGCATAGAAACAGCAAGTCATTTTAAGGGTTGAAAATTCTATTGGAGAGAAAAATTGCTGCTCTTCTTTTAGGGCTTGCATTCATATTTGATTTTGTTTCCTGCGAAGTAGAAACAGACAATTCTTTGGCATTGGCGGCACTTGCACTTTCTACAAGCCCTGCCAGATCGGAAAATACGTGCAAAATAACATTTGATGCAAACGGCGGAAGCGTAACGACAGCATCGCAGGTGGTGAAGTCCGGGGTAAAAGCGACGTTGAAATCGGCAGACGAACTTGGACTGAGCAGGGCAAACTACGCATTTGCAGGATGGCTACAAAAGCCGATGCGGCAAGCGCAGAGTACACTGATGCGGCGGAAGTGACATTGGTTGACGATATAACGCTTTTTGCTCTATGGATGACTGAAAAAGAGATTCCCCTTACACTGAAATTTATTGGGAGTGGAAGAATTACTATAAAAAATGAATGGAGTACTCTTAAATTTTCTCTAAATGGGGGCAGACTTGAACCAGTTGTAAGTAGCATACCTGTTACCGTTGGCGATAAAGTATGTTTTTATGCAAAGGAATCGGGGTCTACAGCTACTCGTTACCAAACAATCAATAGCGATGCTGACTGTTATGTATACGGAAATATAATGAGTCTTGTTACGCTTGACGAAAACGGTGGCTGGAGATTAGAAAAGGCAGAGTAGAGATTGACAGGGCGCATTTTTGACCGGTTAAGGGGCTCTATGGTGATTGTATGCGCTGTATTCGGAGGTTTTGCCCTTCGGCAGGGCTCAGAAACCGCTCAACCACCGCAGAAAGGGTGAGGTCTTGCGGGATGAAAGGTGCAGCTTGTTTGCTTTGTGAAAGTTGAGTTTTTTTTGATAAAAACTCGTGGGGAAAAATACCGGCGGGGGATATGGAAGGGGCGCGGAGCGCCGTGCAGCGAATGAAATGAGCTGTACCGACCGTGAGGGTAGCCTGGAATAGCCCTTTACGTAAAGAATTTTGCCTGAAAAAAGCTAAAAAATGTTCTCTATTTGAAAAAAAAATTGACAGATTCATAATCTGCCCTTACCATAAAATTAGAGAATTTATAAAAGTAAGAAGGCGATTATGAAAAAGTTTTTTCTTTCAATGTCAGCAATGATATTGTCTTTTTTTGTGCTTTTCGGCTGTTCTAATGACGTAGACAATTCATCGTTAATCCTTGCACAATTGATTAAGGGTAATACCTATTCAGGACCAGTTGCAAATCTTTCTGTTTCTGCAGAAGTTTTGGATTCGGCTTCGCGTGCAATTTATGTTTCAGATATTCAATCTGCAAAAGCTATTGTAGAAGGCTTTGATTACACAGGTAAAGCTTTTTCTAAAGAAAGTCCTCTTGTAAGTGTTTCCAGCGGTAAAGGCTCTGGAATAACAGTTTCTTCCATTCCTGTATGTAAAAATGCAGTTGTAACTGTAAAGGCTTATGCTGATGCTAATGGCACAGTTAATTTAGATGGAATTGTAATAACTCAGCGTGTTGATATAAATCAGGGTGAAAATAATTCTGCAACCGTATCATGGAATACTTCTAAAGAAGGAAACGTTTATGCTGCCTTGATTAAAGCCGACGTAAATACAAATACCCTTACAGATACTCAGAAATCTTCTATTGCTGGTGCAATTCCTACAGATATTCATGCTGCTTTGATTGATGCAGGTTCGATTGCTTCTGATTATAAAAATAATTATAAAAATAAAAATGGTTCACTTAAATCCTCTTCTTCTTACAAACTTACAGCAGGAACTGTAAAGGTTACATGCAACGATTATGACGGCTGCACATTGCAGGTTAATGATCCGGTCTCTTCTAAAGGAACTGCTGTAAAAGGTTCTGACGTAACAATTTCTAACGTTGCTCCTGGAACCTGGACTCTTTATGTTCTGGACGGAACAACGGTAAAGACATCTAAGAGTGTTGTTGTAACTGCCGGTGAAACTGCAACAATTACGATAGGAACAAATACTTTTGATGGTATTCAGATTCAGGTTGCAAAATCCCTTGGATATCCTTTGATTCATTACTGGTCTTGTTCTGATAAAACGACTTATCCAAATACAAGCTTTCCTGGAATTCCAATGCTTACAGACTGGTGTGATGATGATTACATCTATAATTTTGAAGGATGTTCTTCTGTAAGTCTTTTGATTACAAAATCTGACCAGAGCAAACTCTGTTCGAAAGATATGGTAATTACTGCAAAAGGTGCTTATCGTATTACTTCTAGTGGTGCTTCTAAATCAACATATATTTCTGATATTCCTCCGGAACCTGTTGCTCCAACTGTAAAAATTTCTCCTGTAGATGGAAGCAAAATTCCTTTGAATGGTTCTATTTCTGTTGCTTTTGATAACGGTAACGACACAATTACTTCTGCAAAAGTTACTGTAAACGTTACTGTAAACGGTACTGTAAACGGTACTGTAAACGGTAAAGAATACAATATGGGTACTACAGCTGGTACTTGGTCAAAGTCTCTTTCTGAAATGGGAATTACAAGCGAAGGTGCTACTGTAACAGTAAGTGCAAGTGTTACAAACAGCGTTGGAACAGGTACAGATAGTGTTACGCTTACAACAACGAAAGCAAGTCAGCATGTAACAAATCCTAATGAACTGAG
Source organism: Treponema sp. (assembly GCA_017392945.1). GTDB lineage: Bacteria > Spirochaetota > Spirochaetia > Treponematales > Treponemataceae > Treponema_D. The sequence goes on along the minus strand of JAFOSK010000073.1, from coordinate 30,611 downwards.
GATTTATCAGGTAATGGTTTCTTCTTTCCAGGATGGGGATCCTAATATTGGATATTCAACAGCTTATGGACCGAGAGGACAACTTACTGGAGGTGATTTGCAGGGTATTATCAATGCGGTTGACTACATAAAGTCTCTTGGATGTAATGCTTTGTGGATGACTCCAATTTTCCAATCTGCTGGAAATGGACAGCTTGATTCAACAGGATATTTCTGTTCTGATTATTTTAATATTGATTATCATTTTGGAACAAATGAAAAATTCGCTGAACTTGTAGAAGTTTATCATAATGCAGGAATTAACGTTATTCTTGATGGCGTATTTGGACATCATGGTGGTTCTGTCGCAAATTCTCCTAGCGGATATAATGTAAGCGGTAAAAACCCGGTTAATTATACTGATACAAATACCCAGAATTTCTATAAGGAAGTTGCTGAATATTGGATTAAGAATTATAGAATTGATGGTTGGCGTCTGGATCAGTGTTATCAGGTTGGCTTGGGTAAAAAAGGAAATGGAGATGAGTGTAATACCGGTGGACACAATTATTGGTATGATATTCGTAAGGTAGTTGAAAATGCCGCTGCTGGAAATGGAACAAAGGGTGAAAACTGGGGTACTTTGGGCTATATGGTAGGAGAGCATTGGGATGGACAATCAGAAATTCAAAAAGGCTCTGTTAATCCTGGTTCTGCAGGTGGTTATGGTTTGAAATCATGCTTTGATTTCCCATCTCGTTATAATATTGTAAATGCTATTGCTAAGGCAGAAAGTGATGCTGGTGGAAATAGCATGGGATCATCTCTTTCATATGTATATAAAGATTACCTTGGAAAGGGATATACACATCCAGAGGGTTATTATCCTAATTTGTTTATTACTAATCATGACCTTGTTCGTCTTGGTAATCTTATAAATTGGAAACATGGAGAAACTCCAAATTCATCAAATTATTGGAAACGTCATAAGCTTTCTCTTGCAATTATGGCAGCATATACTGGTCCTATAACAATCTATTACGGTGATGAATGGGGTGCTTATGTAGATGGTTATACAGGCCCAGGAGCATTAGGTGCATATAATGACAATGCTTCTCGCTCAACAGGAAAAATCAGCGGCTTTAATTCTAATGAAAGTGATCTTCTTTCATATGCAAAAAAACTTATGGCAATGCGTAGTGAGCATGAAGTTCTTTGGAATGGAACTTCAAGTGATATAAGTACGAATGGAAATTTATATGTTGGTAAAAAAGTTGGTGGTGGAGAAACGATTATATTTGCAATTAATAACAGTTCTTCTTCAGCAACATTTAGTGCAACAGGTAAAGATTTGATTACAGGTGAATCGGTAAGCGGTTCTGCATCTGTAGATGGATATAGTGCAAGATTTATTCTTGTTAAATAAATAATTAAAAACTGTTTACTTTATATAGATACTTATCAAAATAAGGATATATAGGTTCGAGAGTTTTGCGCTTCCGGGGGGAAAACGGAAGCGCTTTTTTTTTTATTTGACTTATTGAAAATAGGCTTTATACTTTTACGTAGTAAGGTTGGAGAAAGTGCGCTTCTGAGAGGGAAAATAAGGAGCGCATTTTTTTTATCTTGTTTAATTAAAAGTGGTATAAAAAAAGTTTGGGGGACATATGAAAAAGTTTTTGTCATGCATTGCGTCGGCAATGTGTCTTTTGTCGTTTTTTTCCTGTTCGAATGATTTGACTGACTCTAAAAATCTGCTTTTGTTGCATTCATCAGATTCAAATTCAGGATATGGAACAATTATTGTAAGCGATTCTGATTCAAGGAAAATCGCTGTTTCTGATTTAACAAATTTGACTGCAACTGTAAGCGGTTACGGTATGGAAGATGTAACAGGGACAGTATTGCTTGAGTCTGGAAAAACAGCCGGTAATATAACAGTTGAAAAGGTTCCAGTTGGTAAAAACCGTGTAATTTCGATTGGATCTGGAGAAACTGTGATTCGAGAGCTGATTCCCGAAGTAAATTCCGGATCCAATTCCATATCATGCGTAACATGGGATACTACGGTTCTTGGTTCAATTTATTACTATCTTATTAAGGCCGGCGTTGATGTTTCAGGGATAGATTCCAGCGTTTTTACAAGTGCGATTCCAACTGATGTTCATGCGTGCCTTGTTGATGCAGCTTCAATCGCAAGTGATTATCAGAAGGGTAAGCTTGGAGCTGCTTCTTCTTACAAACTTTCTGCCGGAACTGTAACTGCAAAAGTTTACGGCTACAGTGGAAAAACAATTCAGATTGCAGATCCTTCAAGTTCTGTGCAGACTGCGGGTGCAGATGGCACAACTGTTACTTTTACAAATGTTCTTCCTGGAAAATGGAATGTTTATGCGGATGGAAATAAGGTAAAAACAATCACTGTTGTAAGTGGAAATAATGAGGTAACTATTGGAAATCCTTACAACGGACACTTGGTAGTTTATGTATCTGCTTCTAGTGCACCTCGCCTTTGGATTTGGCAGGTTAGCGGTTCTTATACAGATGGTTCTGCCGTGCTTAATTGTGACTGGAATAGTCGTCCTACGATGGTTGCTGCAGACGGAATGTGCAATAATAACGGCTGGTATATGTATGACCTTACTACAAGTGGATGTAATTATACAGAAGGCATAGCATTTGGATTTATTATTGATTCAGGTAGTGATATTATTACAACAAAAACCGCAACCTTCTGGTATGATGCTGCCGGAACCTGTGGAGATGCAGGTACTTTCTACGATTCAGATCCAACAGAAAATCAGCTTTCAAGTGATGCAACTCTTGCTTCAATTAGTGTTAATGGTACTGCTCTCAGCGGCTTTGCTTCGGACACAACAAGTTATACTGCTGCAATTTCTGCAGCTACAACAAGTGCAACTGTAACAGCAGCTGCAAATGACAGTGCCGCAAGTGTGAGTGTAAGCCCAAGTGGTTCTGCATCTATCGCAAGCGGCGAAAGCCAGGTGTTTACAATCACTGTAACTGCCGAAGACGGTTCAACAAAAACATACACAGTAACTGTAAAACGCGCTGCAGAAAACGATACAACATTGGCGTCAATTACTGTAAATGGAAAAACTGCAACAATCAGCGGAACTACAGCTTCTATCAATATAACTGGCAGCGAAGACAGCCTTTCAATTACAAGTATTGTGGCAACTGCTGCCGATTCAAGTGCAAGTGTTACTTACAGCGCAACAACAGGAAGTGTTGCAGACGGTGAAAGTAAAAACTTTACAATTACCGTAAAGAACGGAAGCAAAACTGCAACTTATGCTTTGACGGTAAGCTACACAAAGAAAGAGCCTTCTGCCGGTCAGTATGGTACAAACGATAAAGGTTATGGTGTAAATAAGACAATTACTTCCTGGAGCGACTGGACAGAAGATATGCAGATTGCCCGCGGGGCGGCTTACGACGACCCAAGAACCTGGATGGGTATTCAGGAAACTGCATATGATGCTTATGCTTTGTATGCCGCTTACGACGATACAAATCTTTACATTATGGTTGAACTTACTAACCTTCCAGATGGCCGAGCAACATTTATGAATCATAACTATGCCGGTAGTGACAATGCATGGTGGGATAACCGCGACTGTCCTATTGGATTTGTAATTAATACAGGTAAGGGTGTTACTTCAACATCTCCAACTGTTTTACAGAGTGGTGCAACTGGTCCGATTTGGGGTGCTATCAACTTTACTGACACCGAAGGATTTGACTTCTTGTTCTATCATTCTTCAAAGTACGGTTATGCAGAACATAAAGCTGCCTTTGTTGGAGTTGGTACACCAGGCTTGTTTAAGCTTAATTCTTCAACTGGTTACTTTAGTTATGATGCAGCTTATTGTTTGAGTGCAAACAGCGGTGCTCCTGGAGCAGAAACTGCAGGAACTTCTGGTATTTCTGTGCGCTATAATCGTAAGTGTCAGGTAAGTTCTACAGTAAACTTTGAATCAACTCCAACAGATAACCGTGCAACTAGCGGACAGACTGGAAAAGATTTGATGGAAAGCGAAACTTATACTTCGGTTGAAACAAACGACCTTGATATGAGCTACTGGTACACAATTCCACTTGCAACTTTGGGAATTGATAAGGCTTATATTCAGTCTAATGGTATTGGTGTACGCCAGCTTACTCCAAACGGAGGTTCTTTGATGGACTGTCTGCCATGGGACCCATCAATGGTTGATAATGCAACAGATCCTTGTTCAGATGATGAATCAACTTCTCACGAAAAAGAAGATACAGATACAATTACAAGTGCTCAGGCCCGTGTTGGTAAATAAATAGCCTGGGCGTTGCGGGGCGGCTTGAGCGCCCACTGAAGGGGTAGCGTAAAACAGCAGTGGTTGAGTAGGGAGCGCGGTGCGCGACCGTATCGAAACCTCTGCTGGTTGGAGCGAGGGGAAGGCTTTCCCCTCCTTGCTTGAATAATGAATTTAATTTGACGTATTGCATTAAGGTGATAAAATCAATATAGGGGGCTTTTGGCGTGAATTTCGCTGAAAGCCTTTTTTATGAAAGGAGAATGAAAAGTAAAGATAAACTAAAGGCCGGATGATGCCGATAGGTATATGAATAACAAAACATTGAAGCACAAAGTTTTATAAATTTAAAAAAGTATTTTGGGGTCGAAAGACTAGAGAGTGTTTATAAAATGGAGTGGAAAATGTTAAAAAAAGTTTTAAGTTCGGTAGGAGTTATTTTCTCGTTTTTTCTTTTTGCTGCCTGTGAAGTTGGTCTAGGTGAAAAGGTAGACGTTATTGCACCTGTTCTTGAAATAGGTACGCCGGAAGACGGTAGTGTAATCATGAATACGTTTACTATGACAGGTTCTGCGGGAGATGACTCTTTTGTTGCCTTGATCAATATAAATGTAACGTCAACTACTACAGGTGCAACTGTGGCAAATTATACGGGCGGAATGGATATTTTTAGATCTGCCTGGAGCTGTACCGTAAATAACAGGCATGTTGCGGAAGATGGCACGGTCAGTTATGACATTCCTGATGGTGAATATACTTTTACTGTTACCGCGACTGATAAAGTTGGACGACAAACTTCTAAGTCCAGAATGTATAAAATTGATAATACCGCTCCTATTGTAGTTATTAAAAGACCGGATACGGATGATTCTTTTGGTAAGACGATCCGTGTAACGGGTGATATTGCGGATGCCAATACTTTGAGTTCCCTTTATTTTACTGCTTATAAAAAGAATAGCGAAGGAATTCTGGAAAAGATTGATACTGTAAGGCATGCGAATATATCTGGTGTTGGTCTAGATCTCATTATTGCAAAGAAATATGACAATCCGTCCTCTGAATCTGAAAAGAGGCTTACAGAGCTGTATAACAAGCTTTATGACACGCGTGATGCTGGTCAGGATACGGCAAAAATATATTGTGTTATTGAGGTTGCCGATTCTGCGAAGGAATATGGTGCTCCTTCCAGTGTTGCAAAAAGCGGCGGCGACGGAACTTACAGCGAAAGCGGCTTTACGCCTATGGGAAACCTTTCTTCCTGCTATTATATCTATGATACGATTTATAATAAAATATATTCTGAAAGTGCGGATGACAGCTTTAAGCTTACTAATGCAGATCTTGTTTCTGTTGCTAACGGCTCTTATTCAAAGTCAGATAACGTTGCGGAAATAAAACAATATCTTTCGGAAAACAGCATTAAGACGGAAAATTCCGGAATTGAAAGCGGTTTGTCAGCAGATAAAATCTCTTCATTTAAATTGAATCCGGCAAATTCTCCGTATTTTGAAGTAAGCGGTTACAAATTCGAAAACGAATTCAGTTCTATTTCTAACGAATCTAAGATTACTGTTAGTGTTTCTCAGGGACGTGACCAGATCAGTCTTAAGGAAAATACAATCCGGCTTGTTCTTAAGGAATGTGATGAACATGGCTCTGTTGCAGAGGGAACTGAAGAAATCGTTCTTGTTGAATCTTTGGATAATATAGAAAAGATTGAAGATGCTGAAGAGAGGGCTAAGGCTCTTGCTGTAAGGGAGAAGGCAATCAGTTTTGGTGATTCTATTAAGATTGTAACTTCAATAGGAAAGCTTAATGCAAAGAAGTATTATGTTGTTTCTGCTGAAGGTTGTGATCTTGACGGAAATGAAATTGAGAACAGTGACGGTAATATTTATGGATTCCTTGTTGAAACTGTTTCTAAACCACCGGTAATAACAGTTATTTCTGGTCCGGCAGATCTTTGTGTTATGAATAATTACAACTTCAGTTTTGCCGGAACTGTAAAGCATTGGACTGATTCTGTTTATCTGTCTTGTGCTGTAACAGCTGCGAACGAAAAGAATCCTGATGAAGAAGAACATTCTTATGCTGCTGATGTTAATTTGAATGGCGATGAATGGTCTATTGAAATCACGGATGAAAAATTTGCGGATCTCTTGAGTAATTCTCTGTACTTATGTTCCGTTTCGATTACAGCAGTAGATTCAGATCAGAATTCAAGTTCCGTTACAAGGCGAATTCATGTTGATACGGACAAGCCTTCTATGAGTACGCTTTCTGTGAGTCCGTACTATTCTATTGATACAACAACAAAGATTCCTACTGTAAATGGAAAGATTTCTTTGTCTGCAAATGTAACGGATAACTACGAGCTTTATGAGACAAATTACGATATATATTATTTGAGCGGTGAAACAAGACAGTCCATTCAGGCTGGCCGTCTTACGGATTTTTCAATTGAAATTAAAGATTTGAATACTGTAGTTGCTAATCTGCCTGTTTATGATCTTACTGCGGAATTTGTTATTGCGGATAAGGCTGGAAATACTAATACCGTAACTCAGGCTATTCATGTTGATCAGGAAACTGACCGGCCGGGAATTTCGTTCAGTAATTTGGAAAAAGGTAAAGATATTTCTGAACTGACTGCTGCAGTTAACCTTTTTGATAAGGGCAATAACAAGATTCTTGGAACAGTAACGGATGATGATAATGTTTATTCTATAAAGTTCAATGCAAGAAAGCTTAAGGATGACGGTTCTTGGGATGATTCTGTTGAATTCTATTCTGTTTCTGGGTTAAATACATCTTCTTATACGTTGAGCATTCCTTTGCAGATAAAAAATGGAAATACAGCTGAGACATTTGCAGAGGGAATTTACAAGATTGATTATGAAGTATGGGATAAGGACGGAAATGCTTCTAATGGTGCGGTAAGCTGTACTAATGGAAGCGATTTGTACCATATTGGTGTTGATTACGCGGCTCCGTCTTTAAGTATTTATACAGAATCTGGAGATTTTAAGGGTAAGAATAAAGGCTTTAAGATCAAGGGTTCTGTAACAGAGGGAAATAAAACTGTTACTGTAAAAGTTGAAGGGGATAATGAGGCTTTAACGCTTCCTGTTGCAGCCCCTGCTGGTGCCGGCTGGGAATTGCAGTCTGTTACAAGCGAAGAGTCAGGTTCATTGTCCGATGCTGAATATTACAAAAAAGGAAATTGGGAATTTAAGGTAACGGATGCTGATGCCGGAAAATATGAATTTGTATACATTACCGATTCTGGAGATTCTGGACGCAACCTGATATTTACTGCAACTGATAAATTTGCAAAATCAAGTTCTCAGGAATTCAGTTATATCATAGATAGTATGCCTCCTTATATCTTTGTAGACAGCAGTATTTCAGAACCAATTTATGTTGGTACAACTTTGAATCCGTATGCTTCATTCAAGGGAACTGCAGAAGATCCGGGTGACATATTGAGTTCAAGCGGCGTTGCTGCTGTTGAATATTCTGTTTCTGATTCAGCTGCATTTTCTTCATGGACAGCTGCTGAAGGAACCTTAAAATGGTCTGCAAACATCAACTTTGAAGAGCTCGCCAAATCTTATTTTGATTCAAATATTGATAAGAATTCTTATTCTACAAAGATTAAATTCAGGGCTAAGGATAATTCTGGACTTACGGGCGATACAGATTCTTCTGCTGTTGCGGCTCTCAGGACAATAATAGTTGACCGCAAGGCGCCTGTTATTACTGCTGGGGCAATTTCGGGCGACGTATGCCTCATTGATTCAACATATTATGCCCGTGGTACATTTACATTAAAAGTAAATGTTTCTGATGACAATCTTGACAGCATAAAGTGCAGCGATTCTTCTATTGCAATGCCGGCTATTTCTGGAACTGGCGGGGAATATGAAATTTCCATTCCTGCAAGTACGGCCGGTTCAAAGACTTATACATTTACAGCTGTTGATAAGGCTAAGCAGAGCACATCTCTAAGTGTAAATGTTTATGTGGATAAAACGGCTCCTGTTCCTAGCGTGGAACTTCAGGATTATTATAAATTTGAAAGCAGTCTTTATACTGTTAATGGTATTGTAAAAATCAAGGGAAATGCCAGCGACAACGATAAGGTATTAAAGACAGAGATAAAGATTTATAAAGACGGCGAAACAGAGCCTGTATATGTTTCTTCGGATTCAGACATTCCAGAAGCGACTATGTTCTCTATAGAAAAGAACAGTTATACAGATAACACAGAATATAGCATTGTTGTAAATTCTACAGACCGTGCCGGAAATACGGGTTCAAAGACAATCAGGTTTAAGGTAGATCAGGAAACGGATAAACCTGTTATTACGTTCAGCAATTTGGAAAATGGTAAGGATATTTCTGAACTGACAACGGGAGTAAACCTTTTCGATAAAGGAAACAACAAGATTCTTGGAACCGTAACGGATGATGACAATATCTATTCTATAAAATTCAGTGGAAGAAAACTTAAGGATGACGGAACATGGGATGATCCATTTGAATTCTATTCAGTTGACGGACTGTCTACATCATCTTATGAGTTGAGCATTCCTCTGCAGACAGGAACATTTGCAGAAGGTATTTATAAGATTGACTATGAAATTTGGGATAAGGACGGTGATCCTTCTAATTATGCGGTAAGCCGTACAAGCGGCAGCGATATATATAACATCGGTGTTGATTATGCGGCTCCTACCATAACAGTCTCTACTGCTTCGGGACAGTTTAAGGTTGAAAATACTAATTTTAAGATAAAAGGCTCTGTTACAGAGGGCAATAAGATTGTAACGATAAAAGCAGAAGGCGATGCAGTTGAATTGAGTCTTCCTGTTTCTGACTTAGCTTCAAACGGTTGGACATTGCAGAATGACACAAGCGAGGATTCTGCTTCTTTGTCTGATGCAGGATATTACAAAAAAGGAAACTGGGAATTTAAGGTTACGGATGCAGATTCTGGAAAATATGATTTTATATACATTAAGAATTCTGGTACAGCAGGAAACAATGTAAAATTTACTGTAACGGACAGATTTGCTAAAACTAATTCACAGGAATTCTCATATGTAGTTGACAGTTACGATCCTTATGTTTCAGTAGACAGCAGCATTGCAGAATATGTCTATGTAGGAACATCGCTGAACCCATATGCTTCATTCAAGGGAAATGCAGAGGATCCGGGGGACAGTTTGAATTCAAGCGGCATTGCAGCTGTTGAATATTCTGTTTCTGATTCAGATACATTTACTTCATGGACTACTGCCGAAGGAACTTTGAAGTGGTCTGCAAATATCAACTTTGAGGAAATTGCAAAATCTTATTTTGCTGCAAATCCTGATAAGAATTCCTATGCTCCTAAAATCAAATTCCGCGCAACGGATAATGCTGGCCGTACTGGAGATAAAGATTCTTCTTCTGTTGAGGCTATTAGAAATGTAATTGTTGACCGCAAGGCACCGGTTATCACTGCCAGCGGAATTACAGGAGACGCACAGCTTATTGATTCTACTTATTATGCAAAGGGCAATTTTACTCTGAAACTCAATGTTTCTGACGACAATCTTGACAGCATAAAGTGCAGCGATTCTTTTATTGTAATGCCTGCTGTTTCTGGAACTGGCGGAGAATATGGAATTTCTATTCCGGCAAGTACAGCTGGTTCTAAGACCTATACATTCATTGCCGTTGATAAGGCTAAGCAGAGTACATCGCTTAGTGTAAATGTTTATGTGGATAAGACTGCTCCGGTTCCTGTAATTACTTCTGTTACACCTACAGTTGATGCTATTGCTGAAAGTGCAGGATTGCAGCAGGTAAACGGAAAGATTAAGGTTACGGGAACAGCTACAGATGATGATAAGGTTGCTAAGACTGTCCTTAATTACTATGTTGCAGAGAGCGACGGAAATTATAATGCTACTCAGACAGGTTCAATAGAAAAAACTGGCGATGATGCATTGCGTTTTAATTTTGAACTTGATACGACAGGTCTTACTGATAAACGAAGTCTTAAACTTGAGCTTGTTTCTTATGACCGCGCAGGAAATGCTACAGCTTCTGGTTCTATAACAAAGGAATTCTATATCAATCAGGAATCTGACAGACCTACGCTTACATTTACTAATTTTAATGTAGAACAGGGCGCAGATGATAAGCATAACGTATTTGGTATGGGAAGCGATATTATCTACGGAACTGTAAAAGATGATGACGGCATTAGGAAAGTTAGGTATTTAATTAAGGATTCTGCGCGAAATACAAAAAAGGATGAGTCAATTGAGGTTCCGGCTGAACAAACTCTAACAACACTGTCACTTACTATTAATGTAGGAAGTGGGGCTCTTGGTAGTGTTGGAAAAGGCTATTCTCTTTCTATGTGGGTTTATGACGTAAATTGTGATGCTACTGCAATTGAGTCTGGAACTGCAAGTTCTTCTTATAATATATGCGAAATGAAGGACAAGGGCTTTGGAGTTGATAACGAAGCTCCTTCTGCAAGCGTTGAAAAAGTGAACGGCGTTGATTATTCGAGTGGAAAATTCCTGCCGGCAGCATTCACTGTTACAGGAACTGCCGTTGATGATGTTGAGGTCGTTTCTGTAAAACTTGATGGTGATGATACAGAACTTTGGAATGCTTCAGAATCTAAATGGACTGCAAATATAACAGGTCAGACAGAGACTGCAGCAGGTGAATTGAATACAAAGAAATTTATTGTAAAGGATTATTTTGGACGCACATCTTCTACTGAAATAAAATTCCAGGTTGATAAAACTGCGCCTGTATTTGATCTTTTTGCAAAGGATTCTACAAAGCCTTATATGGACGGAAAGAATCATCTTGTTATAAGCGGTGGTGAAAAGACCTTTACGGATTCTGGAGATAGCAATTATTTTGTAAGCAAAAAGGATTCTGATAATCCGATTAACTGGTTTATTCAGAATCAGATTACCCTTAAAGGAAGCGTAACGGAAGTTAATCTTGATACCGTAAAGCTTATGCTGAACGGTTCAGAATCTGGTATTCAGCTTAATAACAGCTTCAGTTTTTCTGCAAGTTTTGCAGAGGGCGAAAATACATTTAAGATTGTTGCGGCTGATAAGGCTGGACAGACTGCGGAATTGGGGCAGTATACGCTTTATGTTGATACTACAAAGCCAGTTGTTACTCACGAAATAGAGTCTGCTTATCAAGATCTTGTTTTGCAGAAGAATAAGATTATAAGAATAAAGACTTTGAATGCAGAAGACTCTGCTGCTAATGATGCAAAGTTCAGCGGAATTTATAAGCTTTATCTTGGAACAAGCAGCAGTCTGGATTCAACAAATGCTCTTGAAACTTTGAATGCCGAAAATCTTAAGGTTCAGAAGACGAATTATGAATTTACTGTTCCAGCTGCTCTTAAAGACGGAACGTATACTTTGTACGCGCGTGCACAGGATATTGCAGGAAACCTTTCTGATGTTGTATCGGTTTGCAGTTTTACTGTAGATAATTCGACTCCTGTTGTAACGGTTAGTTCTCCTGTAAGCGGTGCAACTGTAAATAAGAAAATAACTCTTACTGGAAACGTTCAGGATGCAAATCTTGCAGATGATTCAAAGCCTGTATTATGGGTAAAGAATGAGACAGATTCCGGCGAATGGACTAAAGCAAGTACAATAACTGGAGCTGAAAGCAAAAATTCTTATTCAAACGGCAGCTGGTCATTAGAACTTGATACAGGAAAACTTTCAGATGAAAAGAATTATAAAATTGCCGTTGTATTTACTGATAAGGCTGAAAACGCAACGGATTATACTGCATCTGCTCATACTGTAAAGGTAAGCCAGGACAGCGACAGACCTGTCATTACGTTCTCTAATGTTACATTAAAGGCTGGAATGACTGCTTCTGAACGAATAATGATTCAAAATAAGCAGATAATCGGTTCTGTAAGTGATGATGACGGAATAATTAAGAGTTTAAAGATAAAAATTGGCGATGCTGACTGGAGCGATAATTGTTATGACAGTTCAAGTGGAATGTGGTCATATGAATTCAGCAATGACAATGACGGTGAAAAGAATATTCTTTTTGAAGTAACTGATGCAAAGAATGAAACATTTACTTCTTCTGATGCTGCATCTTATTTGTCAGCACCAAAATTAAAGTCTGGCAATGTAACCTATGAAACAAGTTCGGATGCAACTATTCTCTATGCAAGCATTGACCTTGTGGACCCTGCTATTTCTAAGTTGATTTACAAACTGTCTGCAACAGAGCTTTCTGATACGGTTGAAACTCTGGCTGCTGCTGTAGGAACTACAACTGATACTACTCCGGACGGCTGGTCTAGTATTAATGATCTGAATTCTGATGTTGGAGGAACTAAAAAATATCTGTATGCATTCGTAAAAGGTAAAGATTCCAACGGAATGGATACAATAGCAGTTAAGTTTGGCGGAAAAACAATTTCTTCAACAGGTGAGTTAAAAAAGATAGATACTACGTCTCCGGGCTATATTTATGGTCTTTATAAGGTTGATCTTTCTGAGTATTCAGGTGGCCGCCAGAAGGTTGTGTTTAACGTAACTGTTTACGACAAGGCTGGAAGAGAGAAAGAAGAGAGTAAAGATATCTATATTGATAATGCCGTACCGGTTATTGGTTTTCAGACTACAGAAAATACCATGTTCTATGGAACTAGTTCCAACACGGTTTCTGGTACTGCATCTGATGACGGAGCATTTACTCTGAAGGTTGGTTTCTCTAAAGATACAAGCACAGAGCCGACAACTTGGAAAGATCTGCCACAGGCAAGCTCATGGGCTTTCAGTTTTAATGGAACTGAAAATCTGACTTTGAGTCAATTCAAATATTTGAATGATTATGTAAATGAAGCTTATTCTGCAGGTTATACAGAAACCGTTCTTGAAGCACCTTTGTATATATGGGTTTATGGTGTTGATGCTCTTGGAAATGACGGAAAAGATTCTGCTAAGAAACTGCCGTTAAAGATAATGACACAGGGCGATGTTCCTACTGTAAAAGTTGGCTATCCTACTGCTGACTCATCTGTTGGCGGAGCAGTACGTATATTCGGTTCTACAGAATTAGGAGACTTGCAGGCTTCTGTTACAGGCGTTTATGTTCAGATTGACCCTGAGTATAATGGAAGCAGTTTTAATGATGATTGGGAAACTGCGCTTAAAAATGTAACAAATGTGTATGATGCACGGATAGAAACGGCTGCGGGAATAACAGGTATAAAGGCTACTGGTACTGTAAGCTGGAACCTTACAATTAACAGTGCCAAGGAATTTAATAAGGCTGATAATTCTAACCGTAGAATGGCTTTGCGCATATATGCGGTAAGCAGTACAAATAAAGTAAGCAAGGATGTTATTATTCCGTTTACTCTTGACCCGGGTTCGCCTGTATTCGGTAACAGCAAGGCAATGCGTCTTGTTCAGTATTCAAATAATACAGCCGGAACTGGTGATATAGTTGGAAGTCAGCTTTATAAAGACAATATGTACATAAAGGGTAAGTGGTGGCTTACAGGATCTATAGAAGATGATTCGGGAATTGAATCTGTTACCGTTGACGGTGTTGCTATAGATTCAAGTTATATTTCTGACTATGACAATGGAGATGGAAAACCAAATAAGCTTCTTAACTATCCGGTAGGATCTGACAGCGGTGTTACAAAGATAGAAAAGAAAATTGTTGCAACAGAAAAAGGTGAAGATGGTAAATTTACGCCGTTTACTATTAAGCTTTATACTGATAACGAAAATCCTGACTTTACTTGCAGTACTCTTAACTTAACAGAAATTAATAATGTTGTTCAGTCTGACGGATTCTATAAGATAACGGGAACGATTAAAGAGGCTGTTAAAGACGGGTTAAATCAGAGCGGATTCAGTCGCATCATAATGTTTATGACGGATTCTTCTGCAAGTTGTGTAATAGACTCTTCTATAAGCCAGGGAGCTAATGGTACAGATAACAGAGAAACTGTTTCTGCTTCATATACAACAGATAAATATGACGGTTCTGAACTTGTAAAGGGCGATTACGATATTTATTGGAGACGTGTAAAGGCAACCGTAAATGGAGATGAAATCGATATAAGTTCTTTGACTCTTTCTGACAGCAAGCTTCATGTTGGCGGAATTTGTATGGTCAACAAAGTAATGTACAGAATAAAAATGATGACCGTAGAGTCTTCTGTTGTTAAGAAAATTTATGTTGATACAGAAATTACAAAGACTTCTACATCAGATATGGAAGTTTACTTTGCTTCTGCTCTGTCAATTGATAATTCTAAAAAAGAATCTGGTAAGCCTTCTGTTTATGGCGCAGATCCTAATCCTATTGATCAGGATGACGGTGACTATATCGTAGATTACTATCTTGATACAACTGATGAATGGGCTGTTGCTATAAATTCTCAGAATATTAAGGATGGTGCAATTAAAATTAATTTTGTTGCTTTTGATAAGGCTGGAAACTATGAACAAAAGCAATACAATGCGACTGTTGCAAATAACCGTCCTCGTATTGCCGGTGTAAAGATTGGTACAGACTTGAACGGTAACGGTTCTGTTGATGATTCTGAGCTTAGAACAACATATTCTGGACTTTATGCTACAAACGGACTTCACAAGAAAACGGGTGTAGTTGTTAATGGACAGACTGCTGGTGGTGATAAGGTATTTACTCTTGCGCTCCCTAACAACGGTTCTGACGAAAAGACCATTTACGGAACAGACGCAATAATGACTCTTAAAGGTGTTTCTAAAGTTATTCCAGAAATTGTTGGTGGTAATAACGGATTAAGCTGGACTTGTTCAGTTGACGGTGGAACTAAGAGTTCTGCAAAATCTTTGAACGATAATCATGGTGGTACAGAAGATGTTCGTTCGGATTCTGATACAACGATTAATTTAGGAATTGCAGATCTTCTTGATCTTACTGCTAAAGACAATAAAGATGATGAAGTTCCGTCTGTATTCTCATTTAAAATCTGGGATAAGACAGAAGGAACAACGACTGGTTCGGACAGTAACTGGGCTGAACTTAAGATGAGACTGAGAGTTTCTGTAAGAGATGGAATTGCTCCTGTTGCTACAATTCGTCCGTTCTGGTGGAGCGAAGCAAAAGACGGAAAGGCAAGCGCAGTTTATAATTCTTCTGCACTTGCTTTGGGACACATCGATCTTGATCGGGATCTTCCTTCGGCTGAATTTAAATGGAACGGAGAAACTGAACTTACAGACCTTGATCCTAAGGTTTCAGGTGTAATTTATCTTGAAGGACAGGCAAGGGATAATGTTCTTGTAAACGAGCTTTACCTTTCTTTTGGCGGACTTGCTAAGAACGAAGCTTATACATTTGGAAACGGCTATGCTTGTTTCGCAAAACGAAATACAGACGGTGATTGGGAAAGTGCAGATTCAACTAATATAACTCTTGCAAAATGCGGTGTAGAATTTGTTTCTGCGGTAGATTCTCAGGATGCGGAAGAATACAACGTTGTAACATGGAAGGTTAAGATTGATACTTCTAAACTTGACTCTAAGGCTGCTACTAATGTTGCAATAAAAGTTAAGGCAAAAGACAGAGGTGTGCCGTCTGTTAGCGGAAGTTCAGTTACTTACACTCCTAAAGAATCAGCAGAAAGTGTTAAACAGACTGGTGTTAAGTACAATGATGATGGAACTCCTAAACTTACAGAAGGAATACCAGAATTCTATGATAATGATCAGGAATATGATAAGAACGGAAATTTTGTTGATTCCGACGGCAACGTAATGTTCAATGCAAACAGCACACCTTATTGTAAGGTGGATGTTGTGCCGTATATTACGGGAATTAGTACACGTCTTGATGACGCTTATAGTGCTGTAACATCTGTATTCAACCGTTCTGCAACTGGTGTTTATCCAGTTATGCGAGGTGAAAAAGAATTTAAACTTTATGGCTTCAATTTGAACGGGGCAAGTACAACTGTTAAGTTCAATGGAACAAACGTTGGAACTGTTACAGCAGGAAATACATCTGAATATGTAACGTTTACAGTTCCAACAAATGCTAAATCTGGAGAAATTGAAGTTACTGTAGGCAGCATAGGTTCTCTTAACAACAAGAATAGTGAGACTGCTGCATACAACCTTGAGCCGAATGGCATAAACAACAATATTCTTACAGATAACCGCAGTGTTTATGTTTGGGGAATGAATGATATTATTACTGGTACAATACGTTATCCAGTCTTTAAGGTCGGAAAAGATACAAATCAATCTTTAATTGCTTCATACGATATGGGTGGTACATCAACATACCTTTATAAGGCGGGAACAAGTTATACAGTGGGTTATTCATGGACTCAGTGGTATGATACCAATGTTGCTATTGATACTAGTGGTAATTTGTTTGGTCTTGCACAGAACGGAGATAGTGCAAGTATAAATAGTGTTACACCAGCACAATGTTCAAGTTTGTTCTTCTATCCATATGTTGCTGACGATAGAAATGTATTTACTTATACAAGGACAACTAATTGGCAGGGGCAATCGACTTATTATGACTTTAAAGAGAGTTATGCATTTGCTTGGGAAAATACTGCAAACGGTACAACCTATAATCCAAACAGAATCAAGAATCAAAAACTTGTTGCTGTTCGTGGAACAAATAACACAGAGATTTATTCTGTATATTATGATGCCATCGACGCTGCAATAAAGTTTAGAGCTGGTACATCGACAGGAAAAAATAGTGCGTCTGCAAACATTGCAAATTATTCAAACGGTTCAAATGGTTCTGCAACAGGTGCTCAGGTAATTGAGAGTGGTGACAATGCAGGAGAATATGCTTCTGTAGGAATTATTCCAACTGGTGTTACTGGAGCCGGAACAGCTGTAGTTTGTTGGAACAGTGGAAACTCTCTAAAATTTAAGTACAATACTTCACCATTAAATTCAACAACATGGCAAGGCGAAATTACTATCGATGATGACTATGCCGGTGAATACTGTAATCTTGCTGTAGATGCAGCAGGAGGTATCCATATTGCATACTACCGTGCGGGTAACAAGCTTAAGTACGCATATCTTCCAAAATACAATGCTACTGCTTCCGAAGTGAGCGTATGTATGGTCGATAGTTATCTGTCGGTTGGTGAAAACATCAGTATTGAGACAAGCTCAAAAACAATCGCTTATGAAGACGGTGTTCGCTATGTGCCATATATTTCGTACTACTCAAGTGCTATTGGTATGGCAAAAGTCGCATGGCCTGTGAAACTGGATGATGCAGGTCACTTTACACACGGTGTAAGCAGAGACAGGTTTACAGGTACATGGGAAGTTCAGGCTTTGCCAACAGCCATAACAACAAAGCTCTTGAACTACACAATCGGTGTTGGCGAAAAGTCAAATGGAACGACAAATTCTGTAATGCTCGGTTACGGAACAAAGACCGGCTTGCAGACTGCACTGTTGTATTAAAAAAAAATACGTTCAGATTTTTTACAGCAAAAATATATTCCGCCTGACAAAATTGTCAGGCGGAATATATTTTTGATTTAATATTTTACAAGTTTCCTAACATGTTCTATGGTCATATTAAGAGATTTTGCAATAACTTCTATTGAAACTCCATTAGCATAAAAAACTACGTGCCGCTTCAATAGCTTTCTGCTGCCTCCTTCTTTCAAAAGCTTCTTCCTGATTTACCGCAATATCCATCTTATAGTCATATTTAGCACAGAGGAAAGTTTGTTTTTTGGAGAATTTATTCTTTATGAAGTTCATCATACAATTCCTTTACTTGTTTTTGAGACAGGTCTGTTATTTCGCAGATATCACTAAATGGATAATTTTTTACCAGCATTTTTTTTGCTGCTTCAATAGCTTTCTTCTGAACTCCTTTTTCATACGCTTCTTCCTGCTTTACTGCAATATCCATTTTGTAGTCATATTTTGCACAGAGCATATTTGTAACCTCCCGCGATTTTCGATCCAGGTAGTCAGACAGGATGCCTTGGGAAATCGCTGTATCTATTGCCTTTTTGAAGGAGCGCTTTGGGAATCTTTTGTTGAAGGTGCGCTCAACAATTTCGATGAACTGGCAATACTGTTTTAGGATATCACAGTCTTTTGCAATCGGCAACATTCTTGGGTTGGTGCAGTTACGGACTTTTACGATGAGTTCAAGGCTACTAGAGTCTTTTTTGTAGAATGCGTCAGAAAGGCGAAGTTCCTGCTCGAGCGGCAAGTCCTTTTTTCCGATATAGACTACGTAAAAGTCAGGATTTGGGATTTTGAAGACATTTTCTGCATAGCGTTTGTTCTGAGGAAAGATTCCTTCGTAGATTCTGGTTACGTATTCCAGACAGCGGAAAGGCATGTTTTCATTGATTGTTGACTGGTGCTCTACAAGGACAATCAGTTTGCCGTCAATTTCCCAGCTTACATCATTGTTGTAGGTTTTATAAAGCGACTGCTCTATGACTTTGCGTTCGATTGAAACTTCTTCCAGTTTGTAGTCTGAGCCAGAAAGTCCGTTGTACAGTTCCAGAAAGTTTTTCTTTCCGTCGCGGTCGCTTCCAAAAAGATCCGTAAAAACTGAATCTTTGTATTTTCTGTTGATGAATGACATTTTTTATCACGTTGCCCCTTACCCTATATAACGAGTTTAAGTGACGAAAAATGCATTTGTCGGGGAGATTTTTTTGCTTTTTTTGTCATTTCGAGGACCTCAATGACCGGGGGATTTGCCTGTTTTGCGGATGCGGCAGGCTATGGAAGGGCCGCGACGTATAATATGGAAGAGCAAACGGACATTGAAATTGATGTAAGGTGGTTTCTAGAGCCTCTACCACCGCGTGTTTATGAAGGAGCGGTTGCGAAGCAATGAGCGGTAGCGGAACCCTGGAACAGCCGGTCTGCTTATGCGCGGAGCGGATAAGCAGGAGCCGCCCGAATAAGGACTACGTAAAATCGTATGGTGTTTCCTGGTAAACGTAGTAGTTCAGCCAGTTTGCAAAGAAAAGATGTGCAGTACTTCGCCATGTGGAACTTGGCTGCAAGTCCGGGTTGTCTTTTGGGAAGTAATTTTTTGGCACGTCAATCGGAAGATTTTTTGAGCGGTCGCGCCAATATTCTGTGGCAAGTGTATTTGTGTCGTATTCAAGATGGCCGGTCATAAAAATATGACGGTTATCGTTTGTTTTGATTAAGGTTACGCCTGCTTCCTCTGATTTTGCAAGAACTGTTAGTTCAGGGTGAGCCAGAACATCGCTTTCGTTCAAGGTTGTGTGTCGGCTCTGAGGAATCGGGAATGTATCGTCGAATCCGCGGAGCAGAGGATCGTTCAAAGTTGTGCGGTGGTTTTGTATGATTCCAAAAAGCTTTTTATCCAAAGGAATCTTCGGGATATTGTGCAGATGATAAAGGCCTGCAAATGCACCCCAGCACAAATAAAGTGTCGAGAATACGTTTTCTTTTGCGTAATCCATGATTTTGCAGAGTTCCAGCCAATAGTCAACCTGTTCAAAAGGAATCTGTTCTACCGGGGCGCCTGTTATAATCATTCCGTCGTAGCGGTGTTTAAATACTTCACTTGAAGGAATGTAGAATTTTTCAAGGTAATCGGAGCTTGTATTCTTGAATTCATGATTTTCCATTCTTACCAATGTAATTTCTACCTGAAGAGGAGTGTTTCCTAACAAGCGGAGCAGCTGGGTTTCTGTGGTTTCGCGTGTAGGCATAAGGTTTACGATGGCCACTTTAAGCGGTCGTATTTCCTGAGTTGCGGCGCGATTTTCGTTCATAACGAAAATATTTTCATTTTCCAGTATACTGCATGCTGGTAAGTCAGAATTGATTTTTATTGGCATGGTTACAATATAGCAAAATAAAGCCTGATTTGCTATACTTTTACTATGGCTACGTATGATAACCGAAAAGCTGCGGTAAAAAAATTAAAGCTGTTTTCTTATAATCCTAAAGTGAATGTGAATGTTTTCCGTCAGAGAATTGATGAAGCATTTTATACTCCAATTCTGCCGAATAATGTTGAGCGGCAGGAACGTAATTATGGCGGAGTTATATGTGATGTGCTTGCGCCGGAACTTTATTCTTCCAAGAGGGTTATGTTCTATATACACGGAGGCAGCTTTGTAGGCGGCTCGCGCGCGGCATACAGGGGATTCTGTTCCGTTCTGGCAAACAAGTGTTTTTGCCGCGTTGTCGTTCCTGAATACCGTCTTGCGCCTGTTAATGCATTTCCGGCTTCCATAGAGGACGTTCAGTCGGTCTTCCGCTCTCTTTTTACGGAAGAGCAGATTGACAGGTCACTGGATTCTGAGGTTCCTGAATTTATTATTGCGGCTGATGGTGCGGGCGCAAGTATTGCTATGGCACTTCTTCTAAACCTTAAGGATAAATTCAGGAAGTGTATAAAAAAAGTTGTGCTTTTTTCGCCATGGCTTAATCTCTCTAAAAGTTCGGTACTTTTTAATTCTAAAAAGAAGAATTGTGATGAAATTCTTTCCAGTGATTTGATTCAGAATTGTGCTTCTCTGTACACGTATGAGTCAAACTTTGAAAATCCGCTGGTTTCTCCGCTGCTTGCGGCAAACAACCTTCTTGAAGGCTTCCCTCCTGTTTACATTCAGTGCGGTGGAAAGGAAATCCTTTTAAGCGATATAAAGGCGTTCGAGGCTTTGTTTAAGCAGCTTGGGCTGGAATGTCGCCTGGATGTGTGGCCGGAAATGATGCATCTGTTTCAAATGGCGGACGAATATCTTGATGACGCGCATAAAGCTTTGGATAAGCTTTCGGCCGTAATTTCCGGCATTGATTCTGAAAATTTTGAGCGTCAGACATATGAAAATAAACCTTGTCTGGAAAACAGTTTGTTAAGGACAGAAGCATGATTGAATTACTTTCGCCTGCGGGAAATGTTGAAAAATTATATTACGCTTATGCTTACGGTGCAGATGCTGCCTATATTGGATTAAAGCGTTTTTCTTTACGTGTTAAGGCTGACAATTTTTATGAAGATGAATATAAGAAAGTCATTGAACTTAAGAAGCAGTTCCCAGGAAAAAGGCTTCACTGTGCGCTGAATATTTCTTTTCATAACCGCGATATTGATAACTTTCTTGCAAATCTTGATTATTTTAAGGCTTACCCGATTGATGCATTTATTGTGCAGGATATTGGAATGGTTCCGATTCTGCAGAAGCATTTTCCAAATGTCGAGTTGCATGTAAGTACTCAGGCAAGCTGTGTTAATCGTGAAGCTGTTAAGATGTACAAATCAATGGGATTCAAGCGTGTTGTTCTTGGCCGCGAGGTCACTCTTAAGGAAATACGTGAAATTAAGGATGCTGTGCCGGACGTTGAACTTGAAGCTTTTGCGCACGGTGCAATGTGCATTGCGTATGCAGGCCGCTGCCTTATGAGCGCTTATCTTACTGCGCGCAGTGCTCAGGCTGGTGCATGCAGCCATACCTGCCGCTGGGATTTTGATGTGCTTGCGGATTCTTCTAAGGCTAAGCAGATTGCAGAAACAGGTGCACTTGTTCTGGAAGAAAAAAAGCGGCCTGGTGAATATTTTCCGGTTTATGAAGGCGACGATTTTACTGCGGTTCTTTCCAGCAAAGATCTTCGCATGATTGAACATCTGGAAGACATGAAGAAAGCCGGTGTTGATTCCATTAAGATTGAGGGTCGCATGAAGAGCGTATATTATGTTGCTCTTGTAACACGAGCATACAGAAAAGCTCTTGATGCCCTTGAGGGAAAAATTTCTGACGTTGAAGCCGCTCCGTTTATCGAAGAACTTGAAAATGTTAGTCATCGTGAATCCAGTACTGGTTTTTATTACAATCCGGCAGAGGCTAATAAAACTGTAAGCGGAGCTACAGACAGCCGCTATATTTTGGCTGCGGAAATTGGCGGACGGCTTACTGAACAGGAGATGAACGAGGTTCTGCAGAGAGGCGCAGCGCATGAAGAAGCGGTTGCCCGTGAATTGCAGGAGATGCATCCTGCGGCTAGGGAAGCTCGTCTTAAGGATTTTGAAATGCATCCGGACAGGAATCCTCCGCGGGCTTTGGCGACAGATGGATGGGCTATGTACAGGATTAAGCCTTTAAATATGATAAAAGCCGGCGATGAAATTGAATTTGTTTCGCCGGATGTTGTTGCTACGAAAGCGGCTGCTTCTGAATGGACGCTTGTTGATCCAGAAGAAGGAACTGTAAAGAATTGGGTGTGCGACGGTCATGACTGCGTCCTTTATACTAAAATTTCTCTTCAAGAAGGAGCTCTGCTTCGTATAGAAGACCCTGATTACGTTCCGGGGCGCATAAGGGATTCAGGAAGATAGTTTTGGATAAGATTAATTTGAAGGTCTCTGTATTTGTGATTTTTCTACTCATCGTTGCTCCGTCCGCATTTGCAGATGTTGTAAATTGGATTACTCCAAAGCCTGCTGTATCGATTGTGAGCGGAGCGACTTTTGAAGCCGGAAAAGATGTTTCTCCAAGAAATGTTTTAGTAGACCTTTCTTCCGCCCTTGATATGAAGGAACTTAATTGCTTTGCTGGTTTTCAGTTCCAGACTTCAATATTCGATTTTACAAGTTCTGTAACATATGCTCCTACTTTTTTTAATCATTTTAATTTTGGTCCAAAGATGATTTTTCATAGCCAGCATTATGATGATATCTATTTGGAATTGGACATGCTTGGCGGAGCTTACTTAAAATATACAAAAAGCAGAAAATTTGCGGTTGCGCTTGATTTTCTCTATCATTTTAAATGTGCAAAAATTTTTTCTGTTGAAGATTCTGTTCCTTGGCTGGTAAATACTTCAATTGCCTTTTGTACAACTTTTACAGTACGGCCTTTTTCTCCGCTTTGCGTTGAATTTACGATTTCTTCGTATTCCGATTATCGATACATGCTTTTCTTCGCACCGGATTTCAGACTTTCTACAGAATATGATTTTAGCAGAGCGTTTTCGCTTGGTTCCGAAATTGAGATTCAGTACATCGATATGTTTACATTGAGTTCAAATCTTAATGTTATAAATGCCAGATTATATGTAAAGTTGAGGTTGAATCCGTGAAAAAGCTGATTTTTTTATTTTTGCCGATTTTTATTTTTTTTGCCTCATGTACTTATTCATCTTATGGACTTGAAGAATTTTTATATAGGACAAATTCCGTGGTAAATAGAACTGAAACAATGTGGGATCTTTCGGATCTTTTGCTGGGGAGTACAGAAGCTGCTGGTGTTTTTTCTAAAGTCAAAGGAAAAAAATTCACTGTTCTTATTATGACTGATGTTCATTTCGGCGGGGAAAATATGGGAAATAACGGTCCTCGTCAGGAGTACGTGCTTTTGGAATGGTTAAAGACATACCGAGAACAGATGATTGCGCAGGGAACTCCTGAATTGTATCCGTCATTTGCAATCTGTCTTGGTGATGTTGCTGAGCACGGCTACGAAGAAGAATTCATAAAATATCAGGCTTTTACGACGCTTATGAACAGTGATACTTACGGAAATATTCTTACTTTTAATGTCGTAGGAAATCACGATCTTTATAATTCCGGCTGGAATTCCTATGTAAAGCACTGCTATCCGCATACATCCTTATATAAATTTAGAACGGATTCCATAACATGGTATTTTGCAGATTCTGCAAGTGGTTCCATGGGCGACAGTCAGCTTGAAACAATTTCAAGAGATATGAAATACAATGAAAAAGGCAGAAAAAAACTGTTTTTTACGCATATCCCGGTTTATGCAGGCGGTCTGTTTTATTTTGTAATGCAGAATACAGAAGAACGCAACCGCCTTATATCGATGCTCGGGGATGAAGATGCAATTGCAATAATAGATGGACATACTCACAAGGAAATTACTAGCGATCTTGGGTTTAAAGAATGGAATATGCCGGGATTTCTTGAAAAACGAGGTATAGGACTTTTGTTCGTTGATGAAACAGATGCTTCAAATCCGAAGGTTTCAATGACGACTGTATATCTGAAAGCATAAAAAAGGCTGCGGTGGTCAAGCTGATTCCTGTGCTTGTCGTTCCAGAGAACGTGGAATCAAGGCTCTAAATTACCGCAACCATTTTTTTAGCGTTTCAGGCTTTCCTGAGGTGTAAACCAGTCGCATTCCTGCCATGATGAGTCTGCATGAGCATCGGCAAAAATGTTGTAAGTCTGTTCGTAGTTGTTGATAATGCTCAGTTCATAATTATAGGTGAATTTATCAGGATCAATATCTTTTACATTTATCTGAAGTTTTAAGCTGCCTAAATTAACTGCACTGTCTTCAACTGGAGAAAACTGGAATGTATTCAATAAAGGAATATCATCTCTGGATAGGTCAATATCTACAGAATAACCGAATTCCATTTTCTGCTCTTTTTTAATTCTTTTTATTCTATAGATTCCATCTGGAAGACCTGTTTTTGAAATTTCACCGTTAGATTTTGAAGTTAATATGTAAGTTTTGTCAGTATTCATGTTCTGAACAACAACTTCAATTCCGTTTTTGTCAGAATATGTTTCCGGGAACCCATAATTGTTTGGGAAACATTTAAAATCAAATGAAATGTTTCCGTAGATCAAATTGTTATTTTTTCCAGTTGGCTCAGATATACTTGCACAACTGCAAACTAATAAAGCCGCAAAAGCAGCGCAAACAAAAGATAAAAATCTTTTTTTCATTTTAAACTCCTTGGTACAATTATTGCATATTAGATAATGCTTGACTAGTAAAAATTTGATTTTTCTTTTACAAGTCTCAAATAAGAAAGGCTTTGCAAATATTGAAGTGAACTTCATATTTGCAAAGCCTTTCTTGTTAAGATTTGGTTGCTATATAAAAGTACCGGTTTCATAGCAGGCATGAGTACGGTGTTTATGCAATCTTCATCCGATAACTCAATCATCCGTGCTTGCAAGTTTTGCGCTCGCAAAACTTGCAAGCATATCCTAGATTACACTTACATTGGTAGAGCGAGTTTTTGCGGTTTTCGTTAAACGAAAATCGCAAAAACTCGTTATTAATTTAATTTTGCCAATGCAAAATTAAATTAATGTCTTCATTGCAGTCATATATGCTCTCAACTTGCGACCAACAACTTCGATTGGGTGTTCGCGGATTTCAGCTGTAGATTCATTCTGGCTTTCGAATGGAAGTTTATTAATTTGAGGGGCAAAGCCTTGCCCCTAGGCTCAACCCTTCGGTTTTCGCCATACCCCATTCTAGCGGGGACACCCCGCAACGCCCCGAATAAAACTATTCTACATCTGCAACAAGAAGTACTTTACTAGTACTTAGAAGATACTCTCTTTTATGCTGCTTGAATTTTAAATACTCTGAGTATTTTGACAACATCAACTTCTTTATATATTTTTCCATATAATCGTAGTCGGGATTGCCGGAAGAATCGATTGGAAGCAAAATTTTATCTTTCTTTAGTCGCTCGTTATTTCTCTTATAACCAAAACTATACTTGCTTCTTATTAAGTCTTGACTAGCGACAACGAAAAGTCCGTTATAGTTGTTAAGCCAATCTGCATAAGCAAAAGTATTATCAGAAGTCGAAACAAATTCTTCTTTTTTGTATATTGCATATCCTACAGAACCTTGTCCATTGCGAATAAAGCCAATGCAATTACCTTTTTGCTTCTTGGACTCACAATCCTTTATAAATGTAAGAATTCCATTGTTTCTGTTTGTAGCTCCTAAATACGGCGTTGTTCCATTTTCTTCATCAAGATGATTTAAGCCTTTTGATTTACCTTGTTCAAATTTTTCAAAAAGTCCTGCAATTTCAAACGGCTTCCACTCCTTATCTTCAAGCGTTTCTGTATTTTCAACAGTGCCGATTTCATCAACTCTTTTCAAAGCGTATTTTCTGTATTCTTCGAGTTTTTGTTCTTCAACTTCTTTTATGTAAGATTCCATAAAATCATAATCGATTTCACCTGTTGAATTTACAGGAAGAAGAACTTTAGTACGTGATAGGCGACCTAATGTTGCACCGTTTCCACCCCAGTTAAATTTTACCATTTGAAGTTGTATCAATTTTACTATAAAGAGGGCGTTCTCTTTGTTGCAATTCTGATATGTTAGGACTTGGATATTTTGACCTGTAAAAAAATCATGAGGTTGATAAAAAACTGTTTGTGTATCCAAGCCGATAGTTATACTGTTTCCAAAATCTTTATTCTTTTTCTGTTTTTCAGAAACAAAAAGATTTACACCGTTAGAAATATCGCTTCTTGTAATGTAAGGAATATTTCCAATTTCTGAATTCAGTTTGTTTTTATCAATTCCGCTAGAAGTTGCTTCTATTTTGAAAACACCTTCATCGCCAGAAATAAAAAACTCTTTCCACTCTCTGCTTGTCAGTTCATATTTAAAGTTTTTTTTTATGTCTTCTGATTCAGCATTCTCAAAAAGATATTTTCTACCCTGCATTATCATTGAAAACTCAAAAGTCAGATAATCACCGACCGTCTTTTCAAAGTCCGTATCTGTCGGAATCTCATCATTGAAATAATAGAAACTGTGAAGCCATTCATCTTCTGCTGTAATCGTAGTTTTTACACAGAACTTTGTAGGCGCTTCAATTCTGTCAAACCAAACATCAAGCAAATGCTGTTTCTTGTCTTTTGCGCTTTCTGTTTCCAAAAGCCCGATGTGTGGTGAAACCTTAAAGCCGTCATCTTCAAAATTGATGAATTTGCATACTTTTTCTTTATTGTGAGGAATTCCGGCTGTAAAAACAGCAATGCACGGAATAACACCTATTCCGTAAAAAGTATCTTTTTGAAGCATTATCGTGCCTTCAAGAGTATGCTTTTTCAAAATAGATTCTTTTATTGCCTGTTCCTCTTTTGATTTTCCTGTCATAGAACTTTGCGGAACAATAACGGCACATCTTGAATTCGGCAAAAGAGAATCCAGCAAATGCTCTGTGAATGCAATTTCATATAAATCTGGATTATCTTTTGAACCTTGAGAATACGGAGGATTTAACATTCCGACTGTTGCTCTAAAATCCGTCTGTAACTGTTTTGGATTCTTTGCAATAAAATCATCGCAATGCAAATTACTCTTTCCGTCGCCTCTCAAAATCATATTTGTAGTTGCAACAGTGAACATATCAGGACGAAGTTCAATTCCATAAAGCTGATTTTTGCGGATATGCTGTTTTTCAGTATCACTAGAACTTTTTGAAAGCATCGTGTGAAGTGCTGCAACAAGAAAACCGCCAGTTCCACAGCAAGGGTCAAAAATCCTATCCGTTGTTTTCAAATCAAGTAAGTCGCAGAAAAGTTCTGTAATGTGGCGTGGCGTCAAAACAATTCCCAAGGTCTGACCACTTCCGCCAGAGTAGCGCATAAACTCACCGTAAAAGCGACCGAGATAATCTTCTGCAGAACGAGTATACTTTATTGATTTATAAAGTTTTTCGTCCAAAAATTTTGTAAAGAACTTTAAAGGAGTTTCGCCAAGAGTTAGATTCTTCTCGTTTAATTTTGTGCTGTCTTTTATAACAGCAAACTGAGACAGAATCTTGTCGATTTTTGTTACAGGTGAAAGGTCTGTTCTTTTGAAACTAGACTCAATCGCATTATATATTTTCTGTCCATCAGTTATGTAAGAATCAGCGTTTAATGAATCTATGCTGAAGTTGCCGTTATCCCGTTCACGAAGAGCAAGAAGAATTCCAGAAACAACGAGCGGCTTTTCCTCATCTTTCATATTTCCGTAATTTCTCAAATGTTCGTGAAGTTCTTTTGCATCTGCTAAGATTTCTTCAAGCTCTTTTTCTTTATCACTCGATTCTTTTAAGACATCACAAAGATAATACTCATCAATATTTTTTTCAGTAAACGAAATAAAAGATTCAACATCTTCAAGTCGGTCAAAAACATTTAACCTATCATCAACAAAAAGAGGGGTTATTTTATGATTCTTCGAATTTCCAGAAACTCCGAACGCAAAAACTTTTTTATAAGTTGTATTCTGAATAAGATGTTTTGCATAAAACAACGCTCCGTTTACAGCAAAATCAGTTACATCTTTTGTTTCAAGGCTGATAAGTTTATCTTCATTATATTTAATATGATTCTCAAGGTTAGCTTTATCTTCTATTACAATAATGAAATCTTTTACAACTCCAACATATTCAGGAAAACCGACTTTCCCGGTTCCGCGTTTACTTGCAGTTTTTAAAGCTTCATTTATTTCTTTTATTTCACTTCCCTGTGCATCTAATTCAATACCAGCTTCTTTCAATAAATCATGAACCCATAAATCTGTTGAAGCTTCTTTTTTTGCCATAGTAAAACCTTGAACAATTAATAAGAATACTCTTTTTTATTACTAAGGTAATTTTACTACTATTTAAAAGTAATATAAATACTCTTTTAATGAATTAAGGTAATATTAATCAATTCAGAATTCATTACTTTAGCTTGAAAATATAAAATTATGAATTCATCTGAAATACAAAAAAGATTTGGTGAAAATTTACGGTTTATCAGAAAACAAAAGAAACTTACGCAATTTCAATTAGCAGAACTTGCTAACGTTTCAGAAGATACAATAAAGAGTATTGAACAAGGAAGAACTTGGTTTTCAGAAAAAGTACTTTCTCAAATTACAGAAGCTTTAAATGTTGATGTAGTTAGTTTATTTATACCAATTGGAGAATCTTTAATTTCTAGAAAAGAAAACTCTAGCCAGCTGAAAATGGCAATCAGAGAAAATGTTAGAAATTATATTGACGAAATTTTAAAAGAATACAGTTAAATTATCCGGGGCGTTGCGGGGTGTCCCCGCTGGAAGGGGTAGCGGAAAACAAAAAGAGCGTCGTGAATCACGGCGCTCTTTTTGTTTGAAGCGAGGGGAAGGCTTTTCCCTACTTAATATACTACTATTAAAGTGTCCACCGCGAGTTTTTGTTTCGGCGCGTCGTTGTGCGCCGAAACAAAAACTCGTAATTAATTTAAGCGAAGCTTAAATTAATGGTTTCATCGCTGTCATAGTCGGTTGCCTGACGGCAACCTAACGAGTTTCGTCCGTTTCACGGCCAAAACTCGACGCATTATCCACCTTAGATAAGTGGTTTCATTGCAGTCATGTATGCGCGGAGCTTACGTCCTACTACTTCGATTGGATGTTCGCGGATTTCTGCGTTTACTGCTACGAGTTCTGCGTTGCTTACGCTGTTATCCTTAACGTTCAAACCTTTACCGATAACTTCTGTAGTTACCTTTGGCATAAGGTCTTTTTCCATCATAGGAGCAGCAACATTAGCAAACAAGTAACAGCCGTATTCTGCAGTATCAGAAATAACACGGTTCATTTCATACAAACGCTTGCGGTCGATAAGGTTAGCGATAAGAGGAACTTCATGGAGTGATTCGTAGTAAGCTGATTCTGGTTTAATACCAGCGTCAACCATTGTTTCGAATGCAAGTTCACAACCAGCCTTGATCATAGCTACCATCAAGATACCTTTATCAAAGTATTCCTGTTCGCTGATTTCAACAGAGCTTTCTTTCTGACTTTCGAATGGAAGTTTTCCTGTAGCTTCACGCCATGCAAGCAAGTCTTTATCACCTGCTTTCCAGTCTTCCATCATAGTGCTAGAGAATTTACCACTGATGATGTCATCCATGTGCTTCTGATAAAGTGGAGTAAGAAGCTTTTTGATTTCTTTAGAAAGTTCGTTAGCCTTGATTTTTGCAGGGTTAGAAAGACGATCCATCATACCTGTAATTCCACCGAACTTAAGAGCTTCAGAAATTACATTCCATCCGTGCATCAAAAGTTTTGTTACATATTCAGGATCCATTCCGTCAGCAACCATCTTGTTGTAACAGCAGATTGTTCCAGCCTGGAGCATACCACAAAGAATTGTCTGTTCACCCATAAGGTCAGACTTAACTTCTGCAACGAAAGAGCTTTCAAGAACACCAGCTTTGCTTCCGCCCATACCAACAGCGAGAGCCTTAGCCATTGCCCAACCCTTTCCTTCTGGGTCGTTTTCTGGGTGAACTGCGATAAGATCAGGTACACCAAATCCACGAGCAAATTCGTGGTAAACTTCAGTACCTGGTCCCTTTGGAGCACACATGATTACAGTAATATCTTTACGGATCTGCATTCCTTCTTCAATCATGTTAAATCCATGTGAATACCACAAAGCAGAACCTTTCTTCATC
>JAFOSK010000072.1 GCA_017392945.1 Treponema sp. | reverse complement strand
AAGGAAGGAACGGTTGGTTTTTCTTCTGCTGATGAAGATGTTCTGCCGTATGAAGAAATTCGCAGCAATGCAATGAATGAGCTGAAAAAATTGCTCAGCCCGGAACTGATAAACCGCATTGACGATATAATTGTGTTCGAACCTCTTACCCGAGAGCAGATTTCTGCTATTTTGGACAATCAGCTTTCAGAGCTTGCCAGCCGCATTGCAGAAAAATCTCTGTCTATTTCATTTACAGATGATGCTAGAAATTATCTTATTGACCATGGGTATGATCCTTCAATGGGTGCACGGCCAATGCGACGTCTTATTCAGCGGGAAATTGAAGATCCTCTTTCTTTGGAAATCCTAGGAAGAACAGAAGCATCTGGTTCTATAACTGTTGAGTGCAATGACGGAAAACTTTCGGTTCACTTTGATGATTCTTCTTACAAAGTAACCGCAAAAATAACAGAAGGCGAGGTTGTTCGGCAAACGCTTAAATGAAAAGATCTTGGTTAATATTTTTGTTTATATTCTCGTTAAGCCTGCCGGTTTTTTCTAAGGTAAGAATAGGGCTGTTAAAGAGTTCCGTTTCTGTTCCGTTCTGTTTTATGCTTGAAAAAAAAGACTTTGCTTTTCTTTATTTTGATACGGCTCAGGAATTGACTGCTGCAATGAAAGCCGGAACGGTTGATGCTGCTGTTGTTTCTGCTGTTCTTGCAGAAAAGCTTTCGGAGGCTACGCATGGCAGGATTTTTGCAG
This sequence comes from Treponema sp., assembly GCA_017392945.1. Lineage (GTDB taxonomy): Bacteria > Spirochaetota > Spirochaetia > Treponematales > Treponemataceae > Treponema_D. The sequence continues at coordinate 12,750 of JAFOSK010000072.1, read as the reverse complement.
GTGCAATAACATCTTATGCTGATTCTGCGCTTCTTTCGTTTGATTCAGATGCAGTGGCTTTTTCTGACCTTCTGGGAGCTCAAATTTACGTTGTAAAGGACTCGTTTGAAGAATTATACCTTCGTTTCCTTCTTGAGAAAAATGAAGTTCCTGTGAAAATCGGTGAGTCAGGAATAGAGATCATTTATTTAGAAAGCAGTGCAAATATTGTTTCCGCCCTTGCTTCCGGGACAATTCGCTATGGTGTTGTTTCTGAGCCTTTTGTTTCAGCTGCTCTTGTTTCTGCAGCAAAAATAAAGCGTTCAATCGATTTTCAGGATGAGTATTCTAAAATTTATGGACCGGAAAAAAAAATTCCAAAATCTGCTCTGATTCTGCGAAGGCAGTTCGTTCAAACTTTTCCGGAACTGTATGACTTGCTGAAAGAAGAACTTGAGCACTCTGTTCAAAAAGTAAAAACGAATCCGTTCCAGGCAGCTTGTTTATGCAAAAAAAACGGAATATCTCTTTTTTCATATTCAGCAGCAAGATCAATATACGGTTCTGATTATTGTTTTATTCCGCTGGAAAACGGAATAAAGCTTTCATTCTGATATTTGATTATTTCTTTCATTGAAAACGCCGCTTTTATGCAGTATAATTAGAATATGACAGCTGATTTTATTAGGAATATGCAGAATAAGAATTATTGGCGTATAGTTATTTATATATTAGGCTTTCTTTGCTTTTCGTTTCCGGTTTTTTCACAGGTCATAAATCCTGTTAGCGGAACATGGTCAAACCGGCAGCTGCTTGTTGTGGATGTGCCGCCAGAAGGAAATGCATTTTATTCTTTGAACGGAGCTGATCCGGAGCGCATGGGGTTTGCCTATGACGGTCCTGTTCTTATAGATCTTAGCGGAGAAGTAAGCCTCAGCGTTTCAATAATTGATAAATTCGGGAATAAAATTGCAAAGAGAATTTCTTATACAGTTACGGATAGTCCGCTTCCTAAAGATGAAAAATCTGCCCAGTTCATAAAGGAAGTGCAGCAGAGGGGTGTAATTGATTATTCTGCCGGAGATACTTTTTCAATTCCTACGACTCTTGAATATAGTATGGGTGAAAATTCAGAGGTCTTTACAGAGGGTGCCGAGCTTTCTCTAAATAGAGATATGATTATTTCACGTTATCTGCCCTGTGTTGTATCTGACGGTGAGGGACGATGGCGTTTTGTTGTCCGTATTTCTCCTGTAAAATCAGGCCTTTTCAGTCGAAAGGATGTTCCCTTCAAAATAATTGATTGGGATACATTTGATTTTTCTGACAGAAACTTTATATATAAGATTGATGACGGCTGGTGGGGTCAGCCCAAAGAACGTATTAAGCTTGACCGCACTGTGAACCATACGATTTCCTGGCAGAGTGTTGATTATTCAAAAGAAAATATTGTCCGCTTTTACAATCTTCCTCCGAAACCAGAGATTGAAAAGAAAGTTGAAAAAAATGGTGAAGTTCTTGTTTCGATAAAAGGTACGGAAGGTTATAAATTTGGACTTATAGGAGATGGCGATTCTCTTTGTGAACTATATGATTCTCTGAACATTGATACGTTCAAGGGTGATAATTACGATGGCGTTCTTAAGACTGGAATTTTTTATGATTCAGTGTGTCAGGGAATTATTGAAATACCTTTTAATATTCATAAAAGAAATCCTCTTCCACCTATGCTTATGCCGTCCGTAAACGGATATTTTTCCAGAAGTGCAGTTCGGGTTGCTCTTGCAAGTCCGGAAAAAAACGAAGTTTTTTATGCCGTAGCCGGTCCGGTTGTACTTGATGAGAATTATTCCGCATCGGCAAATGATGTCCTTTTTGACTTGAATTCTGTATCTTATAAAAAACATTATAATGCAGCTGTAGTTCTTGCACCGGTTTCGGAAGGTGCTGCTGCTTATAGAATTGCTGCATATTGCGTAGATAAGCATAAAAACCGAAGTAAACTGTCTGAATATTCTGTAATTATTGACCAGAAGAATTATTTTTTAGATGGAACTATAACAGATCCGGATCTTATAGCTAAAGCGAATGGAACGCTTTCTTATCCTTTTACCGAATTTTCGCAGATTGTTTCTCTTGTAAATAAAAGCCGTTTTGTGCATGTCCGTGTAACGGGAGACGTAAAGGTTCCTGCCGGTACGACCGTAATCTCTTCAAATTGCCAGATTGACGGAGTAAATGATGCCAGACTGGTACTTGCACCTACTACAAATTTTATTATAAGGAATTCAAGCGTGTCTTTTTCAAATTGTGTAATTTCGCTTGCTGAAAGCCGTAATACAACAGAGACTGCTTCTTTATTTACATTGGAAAGAGGTGTTTTGTATCTTGACGGTGTAGAACTTTCTGCTGTATTCGGAAAATCTGGTTTTGTGATTAATTCTGACAATTCTGTTATAAACATAAACAATTCTGGGATTACTTCAACTGCGGAAAGTTATTCTTCTGTAATTTCTGCAGTGGATTCAAAAATAAATATCAAGAAAACAAGACTGACTACAGTTGCAGGAACAGCCGTAAATATTTCTGCAAAGGGTGGCCTTTTTGAAATTTCCGGCTCTACCTGCATAGTTACAGGTGTTATGGGACGTGTTGCAGAATTATTTGATACACATTCGTCTATTGTAGGAAATAATTTTGTGGGTGACCTGAAAAAGCCTCAGGGAAAAAATAAACCTATATATACAGATGAAAAAAATTACTCTGTAGAATATTCAGGGAATAATATTACAGGATTCTGACATGCAGACAATTCTTTTGTGCGGGTTTGACGAAGCTGGCAGGGGACCTCTTGCTGGTCCTGTTACGGCGGGTGCAGTGATTCTTCCGGCAGATTTTCCCGTGGAAATCTTAAACGATTCAAAAAAGCTCTCAGAAAAAAAACGTGAAAGTGCTGAAAAGGTCATATTGGAATCAGCCTGCTGGGGGCTTGGAATAGTTGATCATACTCAAATAGACAGGATGAATATTCTTAGGGCAAGTCTTTATGCAATGAGACTGGCTTATGAAGATATGCTTTTGAAATTTCCTGGATGGGCAAAAAAGAATAATATCACTGAATATAGAATTACGGGAATTGCGGATGGTACCTTTATACCAGATATCAAAGACTTGGAATGCCGTTGTGAACCAAAGGCTGATGGAAAATATCCTGCTGTTATGGCGGCAAGTATAATAGCAAAAGTTGAACGTGATTCTATAATGAAAAAAATGGATGAGCTTTATCCAGAGTACGGATATGCAGCTCATAAGGGGTACCCTACTAAGAAGCATATAGAAATTTGCCGTCGGATAGGTGCTAGTCCAATCCAACGGCTTTCATTTAAGTATTAAAATTATTCAGAAAGAAGTCTGTCGTCAATTTTTAGAATTTTTCTTGAGTCAAAATTACTCTTCTACAGAAGATTCTGAATTTTCAGAAGTTTCTGCTGGTCTTTTTGAAACAACATGAATTCTTCCTGTTCTTTTAAGGCCATCGTCCTTCTTTTTTGAATCTTCCTTAAGCTTGTAAATCTTTTTTGCTTTTTCTGCTTTTTTAGCGGCTCTGATTTTTGCGCGTTCCTTTCTGTCTTTTTCAACATAGGAGAGAGAGCGTTCCATTCCCTGAAGGAATTTCTGCATGTCATCGGCAAAAATGGCAATCTGATGGCGTTTTCCATCGGCACCGTCCCTGCTTTTGCTTTCTACAATCTGAAGAAATACATCTCCTGTTCTGTTTTCCTTTACATTGAAAAAATATGACCGATTGTCAAGATAAACTTCCGTTGTATACAGTTCTCCGCGTGCACCCATATTTTGCCTTCCTTTGAAATGTGGATAATTTTTAACATTATCCATGATTTTGAAAATGATGTCAATTGAAGAAGTCTCATGCATCATTGTGGCTTCTTCAAAAGAACGAATTCGTTAGTCAGAACCCTTCTGAAAATTCAGTCAGGCTTTCAGCGGTTAAAAGTTTCGGCGATGTTTTTGACTTCTTTTAGAAGTTCGTCAATTGCTTTCTTTGTTGTTGCAGGACCAAAACTGAAACGGACTGCAGTTTCGCTTATTTCAGGCAGAATATGCATTGCTTCAAGAACGGGCCTGTTGTTTTTGCGGCTGGAACATGCGCTCCCTGTCGAAATATAGAATCCCTTACTGTCCAATGCACGCAGCATAACTTGTCCTGGAACATTTTTAAATGCGGCCTGAACTACCCATGGCGAATAATTGTCAGGGTTAGAAAGCCGTGCCTCTGGAATTACTGTACATGCGCTTATTCCGCTTAATGCCTGAATAAAATCCCTTGCATATTCTTTCTGCTGCTCAAAGCGGGTTATGGTTTCTGGTTTTTCGGTACGGATGAAGTAGCGTTCCAAACATTTTGAAAAGGCTTCTGCACCGAAGACGTTTTCAGTTCCTGAGCGGATTGATTTTTCCTGTCCGCCGCCTCTAAGAAATCCTTCAATTGGATCTGCTAGATATAAAATTCCGATTCCTCTTGGGCCGCAGATTTTATGTGCACTGAATGCTGCACTGTCTATTCCTTTATAAGAAATGTCCAGTGGAATCTTTCCAGCTGCCTGTACGCAGTCAATATGGAACTTTGGACGTCGTTTTCCTTCACTTTTTTTTGTTATAGCATCTGCAATCCTGTAAACTGGTTGGATTGCACCGGTTTCATTGTTAACTGCCATTACGCATACAAGAAGGGTATCCGGTGTCAAGGCGTCTGAAACAGCTTCTGGTGTTACTATTCCGTCTTTACCGCAAGGGATCTGAGATACTGTGAATCCACATTTTTTTAGTGCATTGGCCTGTTCCCTTACAGCTGGGTGTTCAATCGAACTGAAAAGGACAGTTCCTTTTTGAGGGCGGTTAAGGACAGAGAGCAGGGGAATGTGATCGCTTTCTGTTCCGCCAGAAGTAAAATAAATTTTTTCAGAAGGCACTCCCAACACATTTGCGGCTCTTTTTCGTGCATTTTCAAAAAAATCACGGGCTTCTTTGCCGGCTGCATGAGTACTTGAAGGATTTCCCCATTTTTCCATAGTTGATACAAGTGCTTCGGTAAGAATATCCTTGTCGCAGGGGCTGGTAGCCGCCCAATCAAAATAATGTTCTGTTTGTTCCAATGTCATACGTCTTCTTATTTCAAAACTGAAAGAATTTTTGAATCATCAATTTCTGTTGTATATGTATCATTAAGACCTTTCTGAAGCACAAGGCGGACTTTTTTGTTTGTGTTCTTTTTGTCTTTATGCATTATGTTTATGATTCGTTCTGCAAAACCGCCGCCCTTTATGGCTGGATGAACGGCTTCTGTGCACCACGAATATTTTTCAAGAGTTTCGAGAACGTCATTTTTGTAAGCTTCGGAACAGATGTCTTCTCTTGAACAGAGAGTAACTTCGCGTCCTATGCCCCATGCAACAGCGTCTCCGTGAGGAATGTTTCCAAGTCCTGCCAAAGTTTCAAGTGCATGACCGAAAGTATGACCAAGATTCAGGTACATACGTATGTTCTTTTCGGTAAAATCCTGTTGAACAACTTCTGCCTTGGCCTGTGCACATCTTGTGATTACGTCATATACAACGGCTTTGTCTCTGGAAAGTATTTTTTCTGACTCATTTTTAATGATTTCATAAAGTTCTTTGTCGTAAAGGAGTCCTGTCTTTACAGCTTCTCCTAGTCCTGAACGGTATTGTTCTGCTGAAAGAGTCTGAACGAATTCCGGGAAAATATGAATTTCCTGTGCAGGCCAGAATGCCCCGATCATGTTTTTATAGCTTTCAAAATCACAGCCTGTCTTTCCGCCGATAGATGCATCAACCATGGCCAGAAGAGTTGTAGGAACGAACTGGCATGGGGCACCGCGTTTGAAAAGGGAGGCAGCGAATCCTGTCATATCACAGATTACACCTCCTCCGATACCTACAAAAAGATCTTTTCTTGAAAAACCTGCATCTACAGCTGTTTTTACTATTTCAAGTACGCTGTCAATTGTCTTGTAAGGTTCCCCAGAACCCAGAATAATTAGAAGGTCATCGCCGCATACGCCGTCTTCAAACTGATTGATAAAAGGGGTGACTTCTGGAATTGTGGCTACTGTTGCATCTGTTACAAAACACCTTCTTACAGGTGATTCCGAACCTGGCTTGTAGAGAGAAACAAGATCCGCTTTTTCTTCATGAAAGAAGATTTGAGTCTGATCTGTTCCGGGATGAGTTTCTGGATAAGAAATTGTAAGGGCACTATTTTTACTTGTCATGCTCTTATTTTAGTAAGATTTTGAATCCATTGCAATCAAATCATTCTGAATTTTTTCCAAACGTGTAATTTCTCTTTCAAGCATTTTCTTGTAATCAAGAGATCCTGTCTTTATACGCTCCCTTTCGTCTTCCCAGTTTTGAAGTTCTGTTATAAAGAGAAATGTAAATTCTTTTGCATTTGCTTTTTCTGCCCAAAGCAGAGCTTCTTTCCAATAATGGAGTCCTGCATTGTAGCAGGAAAGGGCTTTTTCAATATTCCTCAGGTATTCGTCCTTCCATGGGGCGTCGTAAAAGTAAAGAGCTTTTTTATCATAGGTACGGCCAAGTCTTAGATGTTGTTCTATGAGCTTTAGCTGAATGTGCATTTGGAACAGATAGCGGTATTTTTCCCATTGCTTCTCGGTTGAAATTCTTGCGTTTGCGTACAAAGGATTACAGAAATCTGCCTGTGCGGCTTTTTCCAGCCAATAGATGTTTTCAATGCAGTCGTCTGGATACTGCTGGTAATGAACGTGGTAAAGCTTGTACCAGTCTTCCTTATATTTTACCATGTAAGAAGAAATGTTCTGTACCCCGGTAACCATAAGTAATACTGAAAGAATGAGAAATCTGATTGTATTTTTTTTTGACAGCTTCACGTTTACCTTATCGGAAGTTTATTTTCTGTTCTTTACAGAGTTCCAGATAAAATCAGCAATTTCCTCAATGGATTTAGCGGCATCTACTTCTATAAGCTTCATTCCTGTCCCCTTAGATCCGCGGTATTCGTTCATTACGTTTTCATAAAGCTCAGCGGTTTTTTTCTGCCAGTCGATTTTTTCGTAGATCTCCCGCTGCTCTCCGCGGCTAGCTACTCTTGCAAGGGAAATCTCCGGGTCTATCTTAAAATAGAACAGTAGTTCAGGAAGGGGAAATGGACTGTTCAGAAGTTCGGGAATTTCTTTTCCGCAGCTTACAGACTGATATGCAAGGCTTGAAAAAAAGTATCTGTCGCTTAGAACTGTTATTCCTTTTTCTGTTTTTTCAATTATGCCGTCAGAGCCAAAAATATGTTCGCAGCGGTCTGCGGCAAAAAGATATGCGGCTGTTTTTTCATTCACAGAAAAATCGCCTTTTAACATTTTTCTTAAAAATTTACCGGTTTCTTTGCCGGTTGGTTCTGCCGTAAGGAATACTTTGTCCTGTTCAAAATGTTCTGCCAGTTTTTTTATCTGTGTTGTTGTGCCGGCTCCGTCAATTCCTTCAAATACAATGAAATTTTTTATTATCATATTGTTTCATTTTTCCTATGTAAATGTCGAAAAATTTGATAGGATTGTCTCCGTATAGAAATGCGAAAACTGACTCTTAAGGAATTTGCAGCAGTATTATTATTCTTTCTCGTTCTTGTGGCTTCATCTGCCGTTTTGGTACCGATGTACACTAAACTCACGGGAATGCTGTATTCTCAGACTGAGTCTGCCGCCCGTTCTTTGGAGCGGAAATTCGGAATTTCTGTTTCGTATAAATCCCTTTCACCGTCTATTATTACCGGAATCCGAATAAAAAATATAGTACTTTACGATCATTCTGACGGAAGTTCTATCGTTGAAATTCATAAGGCTGTACTGAGATACAGTTTTATTGACGTGCTCAGGGGAAAAGGCTTAAGGTCTATAAGAGACCTGACTGTAGATGGTTTTGTAATTGAACTTGACCGAAACGGTGACAATCTTCTTTTTTCACGATTTGCAGAATATCGTAAGACTGCAAAATCCTCTGATCCTTCTAAGAAAAAACAGCCGCTGGATCTTGATGCGATTGAAAATGCAGTCTCATCCATTCCGTTCAAAATTTTCGTTAAGAATGTTCATATACGTTACCGGCAGGATGATATGTATTTTGACGGATATTTCCGGCGTATAACATTGGATCTTATGCATAGAAACGGCAATATGTCTGTAAAAACGATTGGCGGAATGAAGATGCGACGACACGATGTGAATCTGTCCTGTAGTTTTTCTGCCGATGGTGTTATTCCGGATGAGGTTGATGGTTCTTCTCTTACGTTCCGCCTTGCAGATTTGAATTATAGGGATTATTCCGTAAAGCACATGAATCTGCTTGTAAACTATAACGACGGAATTTTTGACATAAGAACTTTTCAGAATCCATATCCTCTGTTTGTTGCGGCTTCCTATGACATTCAGAATAAAGACTTATTGCTTGAGCTTGAAACTCAGGCTCTGTGCCCGTCGGATATAATTATTTCAAGAAAAACAGATCCACTTATGGAAAAAATACGTGGATTTTCGCTTACTACTTCAAGCCACGTTGATTTAAATATTATAAAACGGTCTTTTTCTTATTCTTCTTCTGGAAAAGTGTTTGTGCCAGAACAATTCTTTCATGGCGGTGCAGAGGTTTCTTATAATGCAGAGGGTGATAAGAATCATATTGATGTAAATCATTTTACGGCATTTGGGGAAAATATAGACGTAAGTTACAGCGGTTCCTGTAATTTCAAGGATCTTGTTGTGTCTGGAATGCTTAGTGCAAATCTTCTGCGCCTTGAGAACGGCAGGACTTTTTCAACGGAAATATATTTTGATCCTGGACAGGCTGGTTTCATGGCATTTGCACCTCAGTTTATACTTGGAGAAAAGGCATTTACAGCCGTGCAAATTTCGGTAATTCCGTCGGTGGATTTTATTCACTTTAATTTTGAACTTTCTGACTATGCCCATGAATCTGCGGAAACACCGGGAATGATAAAGGGCACAGGTTCTTATTCAAAAAAAGAGAAAGAAATTGATGCGAATCTTACATCTGAGCAAATGTATCTGGACAGCATTGTTCAGGCCGTTTCTTATGTTTCTGACGGAGAGCCAGTTCCTGAATTTGAATATTTAAAGCCCTTTCTTTTGAACGGAGATCTTTTTTTCAGTTTTAAACAGAATGAAAAATCCGTTACCTGTTACGTTCCTTATATCTTCGTCGTAAATACGGAAAAAGACGGGCAGGTTCTTTATTTATCTATGGACGGAAGCAATGAACTTATGAATATTTCCAGACTTGACTATATTTCAGAAGGAAAACTTGTTCACAGCCAGGGATACATGACTTTTTCAGATGCAGGGGATATTGCATTCAGTCTTGACGTAAATTCGGGAGCAATACCTTATTCCTTCTCTGGAAATTACATTGCCGGAACTTTCAGTATGGCTGGTGACTATGGTTTTGCACTTTCCGTTCAGAATACAGGAAAACGTGCTGTAAAAGGTTTGCTCACAATGGAAAATCTTCCGGTAAGTGCTGCAGATTCTATTTTTACACTTGCTTCTGACTGTTCTTTTGAATATGCACCGGATGCAGGAATAAATATGCGCATTAACCGGTTGGAATGCAGCGAGGCTGGTGAAAAATATTATTTCAAACCTAAGCTTCTGCTTTCGGGACTTGTTTCACGATACGGTTTCTTTGTTGATAATATTGTGTATTCGGATTCATTTTCAACCCTTGAAGGAACTTCTGATCTTTTGTGGAATATGAATAACGGTCGCTTTTCTTCTGCAAATCTCAATTTTAATATGAAAAATCCTGTTTCGTCAGAAGCCGTTCAAATTTCGCTGGATGTTTCTAATCCTGAAGATTTCCCTCTTTCATTAAAGAACATTCTGGATCAATTTTATTTTAATGCTCAGATTCGTTTTGTCTCGTTTGGATTGAACAGGTTTACTGCTGAACACAGCGAAAATAATACGCTTACAGCAAATCTGATTGCATCAGGTTCTGCAAAAAATCCATATATTGGACTTGAAATCGAACCTCTCAGCCTTATGCTTGCCGGGGATTTTGTAAAATTGACTGCTTCTGCATATATCGAGGAAAAAATCCTTACGGTTGAGAAAACAGAACTTACTTACGGTGATATTTCCGTTAAGGATGTCGCTGTAAATTTCGATTTGGGGACTTTTACAGGAAACGCCGCAGCTGTTCTTGATGCCGTTCTTATGAAAAAGAACCTGCATGCGCCGCTTACACTTAAAGTTTCTAATTCCATGATGACAGAAGGTTCTTTGTTACCTTCTGAATATACGGCCGAATTAAAATGTCCTTCTGTCAGCGGAACGCTGCTTACAAAATCTTTCCCGCTGTCTTTGACGCTAGTGCATGGAGACGGTATTACCACTCTGTTTACTGGAGAAGAGCAGGGAATTTACGGTACTATAACCGATGATCTTATGGTCGATTTTTCTATTGCGGAAGGAAAGCCTGTTCAGTTCAACCTTACTGGTAACGCTGCCGGAAACCAGCTGGATCTAAATGTTAGTAATTTCAGATTGGATGTTGCAAAAATGCTTGGATTCATTGATGTACCGAAACTAAAGGTATACAATGGAATACTTCGTGCGGCAGTTGCTGTCAAAGGCTTGAAGTCTGATCCGGATTTTTCTGGGTCAATTTCTCTTGAAAATGCGGATTTTACGCTTCCTGGTATAGTTTCTCAGCATATAACATTTCCTAAGGCTCTTATGGTTCTTTATCATAATAATCTTGACATGCCGGAAATAAAGGCAACCGTAAAAAAAGACATTCCTTTGTATGCAAAGATGTCTGTGGCTTTTGACCGCTGGCGTTTCAATTATCTTGATGCTCATCTGCGTACGCCTCCAAGGGCATATCTTCCGGGAAATTTTGAAATTCGGCTTGCAAGATTTACCGGCGATGCGGCAATTGATCTTGATCTGCATTTTGAAGATTCTTTTCTTGATGTTACCGGTGATATAGCTCTTAAGAATATGTCTGTAAACGTAAAGACAAAAGAGTTGACTCTTGCTCCTCCTAAGCGTAAGGTATTTGTGCGTTCTGACATAAACGTGAATTTTGGTCAGCATGTGACGATGCTGCTTGATCCTCTTCTAAGAGCCGTTCTGGTTCCTGATTCTGGCTTTCATTTTAAGTATGATATGTCCGACAGGTCGCTTTCTATTGACGGTGATCTGGCATTGAGATCAGGCGACGTTTCGTATCTCAGCCGAAGTTTCTATATAAAAAACGGTCTTCTGAGGTTCAATAAAAACGATCCGGAATTCAATCCGCTGATTTCTGTTCAGGCAGAAACCAGGGAACGCGATGATGATGGAAAGGAAGTCCGGATAATTCTCAGTGCAAATAACCAGTACATGAATAATTTTAACCCGAAATTTTCATCGATTCCGGCAAAATCAGAGGCTCAGATCATGTCCATGCTCGGGCAGATAGCGGTCGGTGATTCTAACGGAGTTGCAAGTCTGCTCTTTGCAACAGGAGATTATGCAATTCAGTCAACTATAGGTAGATCTATAGAGAACAAGTTGCGAGACTTCTTGAATTTTGATATATTGTCTGTTAGAACGAATGTCATTCAAAATGCGTTAAATTATAACCTTAATAGAAATAATGACGAATCTTCTTCCGCAATTGGTAACTTTTTTGATAATTCAACTGTTTACTTTGGGAAGTACTTAGGGCGTTCTTTGTATGTCGATACTTTGATGCATTGGTCGTACGATAAGAGCAGAATAGATGATCAATATACAATCGACGGACTTGTGTTCAGACCTGAAATTGGTCTGGAGCTTGAGTCGCCGTTTGTGAATATCAGATGGAATATGGCTCCGAATTTAAGCGGACTTCGGACTGATAATTTTGTTTATTCGACTTCTGTTACGCTTTCTTGGAAATTTTCACTTTAAGGGAAACTTCTGTGGCTTCGGCTGCTGGAATTTTTCCCGGTATAGTTAGGAGTCTTTTATGATTTTAAAAAGCAATAAAGTTAGAGGGATTTTAATTGCTTTTTTTCTATTGTTTGTCTGCTCTTGGGTGCATGCACAGGAAGAAGATTCAGACTGGTTCTGGGGTAAATCAATTTCAGAAGTTTCTTTTGAAGGTCTGAAGGGTGTAAAAAAATCTGAACTTGTCGGAATTACCAATTCATATATAGGTAAGGCTTTTACAGAAGAACTTTTTAATAATGCGTTGGACAGGTTGTATGCCCTTGCATATTTTGAAGAAATCGAACCTTATGCAAAGCATGATCCCCGAAGCCGTGAACGTGTAATCCTTGTTTTCAGGGTAAAAGAACATCCTGTAATCAGTTCTATTTCGTTTAAGGGAAATAAAAAACTTAGAAACAATGAACTTAGGGAAGCTGTATCTATAAAAACCGGTGATGTATATATTGAATCGGCGGCACTTCTTGATGAGCGTGCTGTTCGGGATGCTTATATAAAAAAAGGGTATTCAAATGCAAAGGTAAGCATGGTTGCCGAAGAAACAGATGATGGAATTTCTGTTGTGTTCCAGATTTCAGAAGGTTCTGGCACTGTGGTTTCCAAAATCAGCTTTTCTGGAAATACAACATTTTCTTCCAAAACTCTGCGTTCAAAGATGTCGCTTAAGGAAGACGGCTTCCTTAAGAATGGTGCATTCCAACGTT
>JAFOSK010000071.1 GCA_017392945.1 Treponema sp. | reverse complement strand
TGATCCAACGAATCAAAATCAACCGGATTATCAGAAATACCAATGCAGGCTACCAAGTCGCTTACAGAATAAGTATTTCCGTGCGGAATAGCGATTCCATGCTTCATACCAGTAGACATTTTGCGTTCACGGTCAAGCACACATTCGCGAGCTCCAGCTTTATCAGAAACCTTTCCAGCTTTTACGAGGATATCAAGCATCTCATCAATAATTTCTTCTTTTGTTGTTCCCTTCAAGTGAAGGTTTACAGTATCAGTTGTTAATACAGTTCTCAAATCCATAGTTCTAGTTTATTTACAGTAATAAAATATGTCAAGAAAAATCATTTTGATTTTTCATACTTACTGCTAATTTCTCCTATCATTTTTATGATCGGTTCCCGCGTCATTTCCGGAATGATTTCCAACTGGCGGTAAACAGAAATAAATTCCCGGCTATGCATTATCCGGTATTCCTTTGGTTCTTCAAGTGACTCATCCTGTTCTTTTGAACCATGAAGAAGATAATCCAGTGAAACTTTTAAATACTTTGAACTTTTCAGAGCAATTTCTACATCGGGTTTACTGCGTCTGCTTATCCCGGAAGCAATTGTATTCACGCTGATTCCTATGTCGCGAGCAAAAACTTTCCTGTCAATTCCGCGGTATTCCAACTCATCGTCAATACGCTGCCAGAAATCACATTCATTATTTTTCATGCAAAAAGAATGAATCACTATTGCGATTTTTACTTAAGATTTGTCGCATATGCAATAATTTTATTCAAGAATCGCAAGCGCAATAACAGAAAATAATAAAATCGCAACTGCAAAATAGCATCTAATCTTAATTTCGAGTCTGGATAATTATAAACTCATCATTCAGATTCTTTTACCCTTGACTGTGATTTTATCATTTCTAGAATTGGTTCGCGCACATCTGGTGGTAACATTTCTAAACAACGAATCGTATCTGCGTATTTTTGAAACACTGAATAATCAAAGTTTTCTGCATTCTCTTTTTCGCAAATCAGTTCTTTCAATGGCACACCCAAAAAGCAGGCTATTTTGAATGCTGTTGAAACCTTTGGTTCATTTTCGTGTACAATTCCCTTGCCTATGTTTGAAACATCAAAATCACAGGCTAATGCTAATTCTTTTCTGCTAATTTTTCTTAGTTTTAATAAGGCATCAACTCTTTTCCAAAACAGCATATGCCTTAGTTATGAAACAATACATCATTTTTTTGGCAGATTTTTCACCATTGCGACCTTTATTTTAAAATGCGGAAATTTCCCTATAATAAATCCAAAAATCCACCTATAGAAAACATCTGCTTTTTAAATTATTATTAATCATGGCTGAACCACTCGATGATATGCCTTAGGTTCATCGATAAAACGGCTCGCGAGATTTATCGAGCGCATCTATACTCATACTAAAGGATTTTTCATGGCAAAGACATTCGACGACAAAAAAATCATCTACACTATGGATCGCGTAACCCGCGCATACGGAACTAAAGTTGTATTAAAAGACGTAAGTATCTCCTACTATTATGGCGCTAAAATCGGCGTAATCGGACCTAACGGTTCCGGAAAATCTTCACTTTTTAAAATTCTGGCTGGAAAAGACAAAGACTTTGCAGGTGAAACAACCCTGGCTCCAGGATACACAATCGGTTATCTTGAACAGGAACCGGAACTTACTCCTGGCAAAACTGTAATGGAAACTGTAAAAGAAGGTGTAAAAGAAATCACAGACCTTCTTGAAGAATTTGATAAAATCAATGAAGCATTCGGTGACCCGGCTGCAGATATCGACAAGCTTTGTGCCCGTCAGGGAGAGGTTCAGGAAAAATTGGACGCCTTAGATGCATGGAACCTGGACAACAATCTTGAACTTGCAATGGACGCCCTCCGCTGTCCACCTGCAGATCAGGTTGTAGACGTACTTTCGGGAGGTGAACGCCGCCGTGTTGCATTGTGCCGCCTTCTTCTCCAGAAACCGGACATCCTTCTCCTTGACGAACCTACCAACCACCTTGATGCAGAAACCGTTGCATGGCTTGAAAAGCACCTTCACGACTATCCGGGAACAGTAATTGCCGTAACTCACGACCGTTACTTCCTTGATGAAGTTGCTGGCTGGATTCTGGAACTTGACCGCGGCGAAGGCTATCCGTTTAAGGGTAACTATTCCAGCTGGCTTGAACAGAAGGCAGAACGCATGCGCCTTGAAAACAAGTCTGAATCTAACCGTCAGAAAGAAATCCAGCGGGAATTGGACTGGATTCACATGGGTGCAAAGGGCCGTCAGGCAAAACACAAGGAACACATTACCCGCTACAACGAACTTATGAGCCAGGGCGCAAAACAGCAGCTTAAGGACACACAGATTTCTATTCCTGCTGGTCCTCGCCTTGGTAACCAGGTTATCGACTTTGAAGGCGTTTCAAAATCTTTTGGTGATAAGCTTTTGTTTGAAAAACTTGACCTTCATATTCCAGCTGGTGCCATCGTTGGTATCGTAGGACCTAACGGTGCCGGTAAAACTACATTGTTCAAGCTCATCGTAGATGCAGCAGGTCTTGAAGGCGGAGAAAAGCCTGATGCCGGAACAATTAAAATCGGTTCAACTGTAAAACTTGTATACGTAGACCAGATGCGTACCGGTCTTGATGAAAATAAAACTGTTTACGAAACTTTGGGCGGCGGCGCAGATATGATTAAGCTTGGTGCCGTTGACGAAAAGGGTCGTCCTCTTGAAGGTGGTGTTCGCGAAGTAAATGCCCACGCATACTGCGGATGGTTCAACTTTGGCGGTCCTGACCAGAACAAAAAGGTAAGCGTTCTTTCCGGTGGTGAAAAGAACCGCCTTAACCTTGGTATGATGCTTAAGGAAGCCGGAAACGTACTTTTGTTCGACGAACCTACCAACGACCTGGATGTTCAGACAGTCCGCGCCCTTGAAGAAGCTCTTGAAGACTTTGCCGGCTGTGCAATGGTTGTAAGCCACGACCGCTGGTTCCTGGACCGCATCTGTACCCACATTCTTGCATTCGAAAACAATTCAGAAGTCCGCTTCTTTGAAGGAAACTGGTCTGAATACGCAGAATGGAAGAAAGAACAGTTTGGCGAAGACGCTTCTGTTCCAAAACGCGTTCAGTACAGAAAACTTTCCCGCTAGTTTTGTTCTAGAAGATAGCTTGAAAGCCGGGTTTTGGGAAATTAATAAAAAAATAGCGCGAAAGGAGATAAGCGGATTGCAAAAACATCCTGCGATGCTGCTGAGTAAGGGGCAGAATTAATAGTTCCAAGGCATCGCAGCATATAGCCCGCTGGAGGGCGGTTTTGCAATCCGTTTTATTTATTGATTTGGAGTTTTTTTTCCGAATATATTTAACACGTCATTCTTGCTTGCTAATCATTTGAGCGCTTGAAGAAGCGTCCTATAATTTCCTTTGATTGAATTACGTTTATGAATGCATTTGGGTCGGCTTCCCTTATGGCTCTTTCCAGCGAACCGGATTCCTGGGAAGACACGACTGTGTAAAGCATTTTGTGATGCGCGCCGCGGAAGCAGCCTTTTCCGTCAAATACAGTTGCATCATGGTTGGTCCGGGTTTTAATTACATGATAAATTTTTTCATCATTGTCTGTAATGATCAGGAGCGTGGTTTTTGCGTACTTTTTGTACATCAGATTGATTGCCTGCGTAGAAACATACTGGAAGATTATTGAATAGAGTGCTGCTGTCCAACCGAAAAGAATTCCGGCAGTGAAGAGAATGCAGATGTTTCCGGCGAGAATATAGTTCCATGCTGATCTGCCGGTTTTTTCAGAAAGGAAGATTGCAATAAAATCTGTGCCGCCAGAAGAGCTGCCTGCAAACAGGCACAGGCTGATTGACACTGCATTCAGGATTCCGCCGAATACAGCGCAAAGAATCATGTCGTCAGTAAGATTAAAGCCCGGTATTACATCTGTAAGAATACCGCTGACAAAAATCATTACAATCGAATAAATCGTAAATTTTTTGCCTATAAACCGGAATCCGATAATTACTGGAAAAATATTAAAGAGATATGTTAGTACGGAGTAAGGCAGCTTGATTTTAAGAAATTCAAAAAAGACTTCCTGTATTAGAAGTGCCAGTCCGGAAAATCCCCCAGGAAAGAGATTTGCAGAATGTACGAATGTATTTATGTTTACGGCCATAAGCGCGCCGCCTAAAACAACAAGCAGCAGTCTTTGTAAGTCTTTAAAAAGATCTTTGTTCATACAGTAAATATAATACCGGGCGGGGGAAATAGATACAAAATAAAATTATAGGTTGAAAAAAAATTTGAAAATAATAGTAAATCGGATAATAATTATTTGTTTTATTACGGTTTCGGCGACGTTGGTTTTCGTGTTGTACGTAACGTAGACACTTACTAGTGTTTCGATAAAAAAATGCGCAAGGGTATGGAGCAGCCGCGAAGCGGGCCACTGGAGAGAAGGAGGGCGGAGTTTACGGAGCCCGGCTGAGTGAAGAGGCTGGAGCGAAAGCGGAACTGCGGAACACCCGACCGCCACTTGTGGCGGTTGCGTCCGGAAAAAGGCTCTGAAATTATTTTTTCTGTTGGGGCTGGCTAATAATAAGAATGTCTGGGGGATGAGCCTGTAGAAAGTAACGAAAAAGGTAAGAGCGGTCATTTCGAGAGCCTCAAAGACGGCGACACAAGCACAATGACCGCGACGCAAGCCCAATGAGCGCGACACAAGCTGTAAAAGCTGAATCACAGGCGGTCATTTCGAGAGCCTCAATGACCGAGACAAAAGAAAAATGAACGCGTCAAAGATATTAATGAGTCACAGTTAATTTTGCGGTTTATTAAACCCGTCTTTTCAGATATTATAATGTTATATGCTTGAAACAATTATTATAGAAGGTTTGATATATGGCATCATGGTTCTGGGGGTATTTATTTCTTTCAGGACTTTGAATTTCTGTGACATGTCGGTTGACGGCGCATTTCCGATGGGAGGATGTATTCTTGCGGTCTGTCTTATGGCTGGGATTCCGGCAGCGCTTGCCCTGCCTCTTGTATTTGTGTGCGGCTGTCTTGTTGGGCTTTGTACAACTCTTCTTTATACGAAGCTGCGCATTCCTGATCTTCTTGCCGGAATTCTTATGATGACTATGCTTTATTCGGTGAACCTGCGTATTATGGGAAACCGGGCAAATATTTCGTTTTTGCGTATAAAGACTCCTTTTTCTGCGATTACGGCTTTCTTTGAAAGCAATTTTCCTGCGCTGCCGTCTGAGACAGGGATTTTTGTATTCCTTTTGATTTTTGTAATCCTTCTTAAATTTCTTCTGGATATTTTTTTTCACACTGATCTGGGACTTACTATGGGTGCGCTAGGTTCTAATGAACAGATGGTTATAAGTCAGGGCGTTAATCCTCAGCTTGTGCGCGGAACCGGCGTTTGTTTTGGTGACGGACTTGCTTCACTCGCGGGCGCTTTTGTTGCAATGTACAACGGTTTTGCCGATGTAGGAAGCGGAACCGGCGTTATTGTAAGCGGACTTGCTTCCCTTATGCTGGGTGAATTTATTATCCGCTCAAATAAAATCGGCTGGCAGACTCTGCGTGTTCTGCTTGGTTCCATTCTTTACCGCGCCCTTATGTTGGTTGCGCGCAAATATGGTCATTTTATAAATCTTACGCCGAACGATCTTAAGCTTATTACAGGGCTTTTAATCATTCTTTGTCTTGTGATTTCTAATATGCAGGGAAAAGTTTCTCTTAAAAATCATTTTATAAGGCCGGCAAAACAGGGCTGCTCGAAGGACGGTGAATAATGATTACTATTAAAAATCTTGACGTGATTTTTAACCGGGGAACTCCTGATGAAAATCATGCGCTTAAAAATATAAACCTTAAGATAAACAGGGGCGATTTTATTACGGTAATCGGTTCTAACGGTGCTGGAAAATCTACTCTTTACAATGCAATTGCCGGAACAATTTTTCCTACCAGCGGACACATCTATCTTGATGAAGAAAAGCGCGAAATTACTTTTGACCGGGAATATAAAAGGGCGCGCTACATCGGGCGAATTTTTCAAAATCCGCTTCTGGGAACTGCCGGAAAAATGAGCCTTGAAGACAACATGATGATATGCAGCAAAAAAGGCTGGAAAGGGCTGCGTATAAGTCTGAACGGAAAGATGCGCGCATATTTCAAGGAACAGCTTAAGGTTCTGGGAATGGGACTTGAAACACGCATGAACGACAATGTAAGCCAGTTCAGCGGGGGGCAGCGACAGGCTCTTACGCTGCTTATGGCTGTTATGTCCAAGCCTTCGCTTCTTTTGCTGGATGAACATACGGCGGCGCTGGATCCTTCAAATGCTGATGCAATAATGCGCCTTACACGCCGGTTCGCAGACGAATACGGACTTACAGTAATGATGATTACCCATAACATGAAGCATGCTCTTGAATATGGTAACAGACTTCTTATGATGGATGCAGGCGAAATTATTTTGGATATAAGCGGCAAGGAAAAGGCCGGGCTGACTATGGATGATATTGTTGAACGCTTCCGTGCTATAAAGAAAAAGGAACTCTCTAACGACCAGATGGTTCTGCAATAGGGATTGGTAAAAGGGTGGCTTTAATCCAGCTTTTAAATTCTTATTTGCACTGGGGTCAAGGTTCCAGCGGCGCCGGGATATGGAAGGGGCGCGTAGCGCCGTGCCGAACAAAGTGAGGTACCGACCGTGAGGGTAGCCTGGAATAGCCCGTTGCGGTTCCAGCTGCGCTGATAGAAAAAGAGTGAAAAGAATTTTGCATTGTGATATGCTGAAGCCATTATGGAAAATGATTCTTCGTTGATTAAGATAAATAATTGCAGGATAGAAGGTTCCAGAAGAACTTTACTGGACGGGCTTTTTTGGGAAATGAAGGCTGGAGAGGCGTGGCTTGTGACCGGACCGAATGGTGGCGGTAAGGCTGAATTTCTAAAGGCTTTGGACGGCGGTTTTGGGCTTAAGTTCGAGCGTAACGGAGATGGTGAGTCCGAGTATCTGAATTCGTTTGCGGATTCGGTGGAAACTGTTTCGCTGGAGCGTGCGGCGCGTCTTATTCAGGAAGAGCGTGAGCTTGATGAAAGTGAATTTATTGACGGCGGTGTTGATATTGGGCGAACCGGGCGTGTTTTGATTGCGGAAGGAATTGTGGGGCCTATAAAAAAGGGTTCGGAACTTCCGGCGGTTTGTGGTGAACTGGATGCTTACCCCGAAATAAAGCTTTGCGGTGTTGAAAAAATTCTTGACCGCGGAATTAAATATATGTCTACGGGCGAAATTCGGCGTACTCTTCTGGCGCGTGCGCTTGTTTCGCGTAAAAAGCTTTTGATTTTAAGTGATCCGTTTGCAGGGCTTGATGCGGAAAGTCGCGGGATTCTTTTGGACTTTTTTGATTCGATTGCGGGTAAGCAGCTTAAGGGCGGCGATATTGGTGCGTTCCCGCATATTATTCTTTGCATGGAACGCTTTAAGGAGATTCCGGATGCGGTTTCTGACGTGCTGGAATTTAGGGACGGAAAAATTTCGTTCTGCGGAAGCCGTGCTGACTACGAGATTGTTGCAGAAAGGCAGAATGCACTGGAAGAAGAAAAGCGCCGTGCCGGTTACAGGGAATTTTCTGAGGCTGTAAAAAAGCTCAGTAACGAAGTGAATTATGTTATGGGCGTGGAAAATTTTCAGCCGGAAAGTGACATTTTGATTGATATGCATGATGTTAACGTGGGCTGGGATGACCACATGGTTTTGAAGAATCTGAACTGGACTTTAAAGCGTGGCGAGCACTGGTTGATCCGCGGGCCAAACGGTTCGGGTAAGACTACGCTGCTTGAGCTTATTACCGGCGACAACATGCAGGTGTTCAGAAACGACATTAAGATTTTTGGTGCGCGCCGAGGTTCGGGTGAAACTATCTGGGACATTAAGCACCGCCTGGGGATTGTAAGCTACAGGCTGCACGTTGAATACAGGATGCTGGGCGGAACTTCGCTCCGGGACGTTATTATGAGCGGCTTCCACGATTCGATCGGGCTGTACGAAGCTCCTAGTGACGTTGAAGCGGCTGCTGCAGAAAAGTGGCTGGCGCTTGCGGGATTTGCGGGCAGGGGCAACGAAATGTTCGGTAATCTTAGTTATGGCGAACAGCGGGCTGTGCTTATTCTGCGCGGTGCCGTAAAGTGCCCGCCTGTGCTTATTCTGGACGAGCCGTGCCACGGACTGGACGAGCAGATGCGCCAGAAGATTCTTGATCTGTTGGACATAATTGCTGATTGCGGTACTACGACTTTCCTGCATGTAACCCACGAGCCGAGCGAAGTCCTTAAATGCGAAAAACATATTCTTGAACTACATCCCGGCGAAGACCCTATGTACAGGATAATTGCTAACAAATAAACATTTTGGTATTATTGAGATTATGAGTGAAAAAATTACAAACTGCCCTTGTGGCTCAGGAAAAAAATACAGCGAATGCTGTGAACCAATCATTAAAGGTACAGAAAAAGCTCCTACTGCAGAAGCTTTGATGCGTGCACGCTATTCAGCTTACGTAGCACACGAAATTGACTTCATCATCAATTCTTGCGAAGAAGGCGAAGGAATTGCAGACATTGATAAGGAAGCTACAGAAGAATGGAGCCGCCAGTCAAAGTGGCAGGGTCTTAAAATCCTTAGAACAGAAGAAAAAGATGATGAAGGCGTTGTTGAATTCATTGCTGACTACACTTTGAACCAGATGATTGAACATCACCACGAAATTGCAGGATTCAAAAAGTTCAACGGCGAATGGAAATACGTTGCCGGAAATATTATTACAGAAACTGTAAAGCGTGACGGTGAAAAAATCGGACGTAACGATCCGTGTCCTTGTGGAAGCGGAAAAAAATACAAGAAGTGCTGCGGACGCTAGAATATAATGGCAGAACGTATAATAACAGGATTTCATGCAATAGAAGAAAAGGTTCTTAGGGCAAAAGATGCCGGGAACGGTGAAGGAATGCGGATTGTTTACAGCAAGCCAGGGCCGCGGGTTAAGAAGATTCTTGCGGCGGCTAAAGAAGCCGGTATTGCTGTAAGTCAGGCAGATGATAAGACGTTATCCGGTCTTGTGCAGAATCTGCCGGAAACAAGCCGTGATCACCGTGGTATTGTGCTGTGCCTTAGCGGCGAGCAGGCTAAAACCCGTAACCTTGTAGAATTTGACGATTGGCTGCTTGCTGCTGCTGCAAAAAGCGAAGATGAGCGCCAGGTTGTAATTGTGCTGGATTCTGTTACTGATCCGCATAACGTGGGTGCCATAATCCGAAGCTGTGACCAGTTTGGCGCTTCTTTAGTTGTGGTGCCGGAACGCCGCGGTGCAAAGGACGTTGAAACAAACGAAGTAATTGCACGCAGTTCTGCCGGTGCCAGCGCATGGGTCCCTGTTGCGGTTGTAAATAACCTTGTGCGCACTGTTCAGCGGCTTAAGGAAAACGGCTTTTGGGCATACGGTGCAGATGCCGGCGGACAGTCGCTAAAGGACATAAAATTTTCAAACCGTGCTGTTATTGTAATGGGCAGCGAAGGAACCGGAATTGCACGGCTTCTGGAAGAACAGTGCGATCAGATTGTTTCTATACCTACATGTGGTAAAATTGACAGTCTTAATGTTTCTGTTGCGGCAGGTGTGCTTTTGTACGAAAATTACCGTCAGAGCATAGGCTGATTGCAGCGGAGAGTTCCGTGATTCAGCGTCTATTACTGATATTGTATTAAAAAATCAGATTTCTTGCTGATTGCAGTGAGATTTATTCATTATTTGTTGTGAATCGCCAGAATGTTGATTACTTCCTGGCGATTTTTTATGAATACTTCAGTAAGTTCCGGGTCAAAGTGTTTGCCTGCATTGTCCTGAATGTATTGGAATGCCGTGTCTAAAGGCATTGGCTGTTTGTAGCAGCGTTTTGAAACAAGAGCGTCAAACACATCGGCAATTGCCATTATACGGGCGCATATCGGGATTGATTCACCGGAAAGATTTTCTGGATATCCGGTTCCGTCCCAATGTTCGTGGTGATAAAGTGCAATGTCGTGGGTGATTTTTACGTATTCTTTATCATCTGAAATTTCAAGAACTTCACTAATTATCTTACCGCCGGCTATTGTATGCTGTTTCATCAATTCGTATTCTTCTGGAGTAAGTTTTCCTGGTTTCTTAAGAATGCTGTCTGAAATAACGATTTTTCCGATGTCGTGCATTGGAGCGGCTGATTTTGTGAGTTCTATAAAATGAGGTGTTATTGTTTCAGAATAAAGACCCGCTTCATAAGCTTTTCTTGCAATAAGCTCTACATAGGCGCTTGTGCGCTGAATGTGATCGCCGGTGTCGGTGTCGCGGTTTTCTACAAGACTGGAAAGACTGAAGATTATGTGATTATTCATCTTGTAGATTTTTTTATTTTTATTCTGAATTTCCAGGGTCTTTTTATGAACCCGAATTTGAAGGTTTCTTTCCATATTCCATACGATGTATGCAAAGATAAGCAGTCCTACAAGAATGAGCGTTGCGGAAAGGGAAATATTAACGATTCTGATTACTGTAATCATTGTGCTGGAAATATCCGGCACTTTAGGCTGAATTGACGGGCTGATAGATTCCAATATGATAAACAGAATTGAGGTAATTATGCCGTAAGTAACTGCGAGTTTGAGTCTTTTTTTAAATGTGAGTATCGGCAGGATCCCGACAAGCCAGATGAAAAAGTGAAATGCCGTAAGTCCGCCCATAAAAAACTCTGCCAGAAGCTGATGAATAAGGACTTCTGCAAAAGTCAGAAAATATGCAGTTGAATATGATTTTAATTTTGGTACAATCGTTGCAAGTACAAAAAACAGGGTAACGCTTGCAAGATTGTGAAAGAACATCGGCATGATTCCAAGGAATTTAAACAGGAATAAAAATGTCAGATGATAGAGAAATGCAAAATCTATTGAAAGAATCATGAGGATTCTTGCATATTTAAAGTTGAGAAAGCAGTTTTTAATTCTTTTTATCAGTCTCAAATGGGAAATTATGAACATTGCTGAATCTGGCTACTTGATTTTGAAAAGCATTTTTTTGTAAAAATCAAGAAATGCTCCTGGAAGAAATGTCCCTGCAATTATGTAAGCCAATGCGTTCTTTCCGGCTCTGTAACGCAGTTTAGGATGTTTTGCCTGTACGGCTCTTTCTATTGCTTTTGATATAACGCAGATTTTTGAAGCTCCTCTGTTTTTTCTGTAGTGGCGGTTGTAAAAATCTGCTGTATTTTTCCCATTGTACTCATAGGGTGTATTTTTTGTATTCTGCTCAATGTAGTCTGCGGCAATAATCCCCCAATCAGTTTTTATGAGTCCCGGTTCAATTATTATAACTTTTATTCCGAAACAAGCGGCTTCCAGACGCAGTGCATCGCTTAGGGCCTCTACGCAATATTTTGAAGCGTGGTACCAGCCCATGAACGGAGAAGAGAATGTTCCTGCAATTGATGAAATATTGATTATCTTTCCGCTGCGGTTGCTGCGCATTGAAGGCAGGACCAGCTGTGTCATGCGGATAAGACCGAATACATTTACATCCAGTTGTTTTTTTGCAGTTTCTATTGGAATTGTTTCAAGAGCCCCGCCCAGTCCAAAACCTGCATTGTTTATAAGGATATCTATGCGGCCTTCTGTCTGAAGGATTTTTTGAACGCAGTCCTGCATGGACTGTTCGTCATACAGATCGAGGTAAATTGAGTGGCCGCCGTGCTGTTCTATTTGCGAAAGCAGGTTTGTGCGGCGGGCGGCTCCGTATACAGTGTAGCCTTTTTTTAATAGCCGTAGAGCGGTATCCATTCCGATACCAGAAGATGCGCCTGTAATTAAAACGATTTTTTTACTTTCCGAATTTTTCATATTTAAATGATTATATGCTAAAAATATCATAAAAGCAAAAATATCTGTGATAAAAATTCTGAATACGTCTGGTTTCATTATTTGTTTCGATATTTTCTGCATTTTTTCTGCGGCTCTCTGCTGCGCCATTTTTGCAAAAGTATCTGATAATAAAATTCGATATTCAGATTTGACAATCTTTTCATTGGGTTTATAATGAATTCTATCATCAAAAACGTATTGTTTTCCGTTGATTCGGAGTTCATAAGGAGTTATACATGAAATTTAGCAAATTTGTTGCTATGACTATGATGGTTGCAGCATTGGCTGGATTTGAGGCTTCAGCAAAAAGCAAGGCTAAAGTAACAAAGCAGACAACAAAAATGGTTCTTGACTTCCCTGGAATTGAAGAGGGAGTAGGTTATCCTAAATGGGTATCGGCCGCACTTAAACAGGATACGCGTGCAATTGCAAAGGCTCTTAGCTTAAAGGACAGACAGGTATTCTTCTTTACAAACAAAGGTCCTGATCTTGATTTCCTTCAGCATTGGACAGATACCGTTGATATGCAGGCAGAAATTGCTACGGCTATGAGCCGCGTTGTAGAACGTGAAGTTAACGCTATGTATAGTGGCGGAACAACAGAAGTAAAGAAACAGCTTGCAGATAAATTAAGTATCAGTTCTAAGGTACGACTTTCTGGTATGGTAAAAGAAGCTACATTCTGGGTTAAGTATGCAGCTCCAAAAAATCCAAAGCAGAAGATTAAGAAAGATATGTCTAATGCTGATGTCTACTACCAGTACTATGTAGTTTACTCAATGGATAAGGAAGCTTGGGACAAGCAGGTAAAGGCTTCTCTCGGTGATCCTGCACTTAACGCAGAAGTAAGTGAATTTATGCTTAAGAACGCAAGCGGACTTGGAATTGAAGCAGAAGCTGCAAATTCTAAGGAAATTGCAAAGAGCATTGCTAAGTCTGTACGTGAAGGTGCTATTGGCGGAAACGGTACAGATGCTCTTACAGAAGACGGAGCAGATGAAGCATATTCATGGCTTGATGAAGAGTAATCTTAACTAGGCCAGAAAAGGGGTTGCCTGCTTCTTTGTCAGGTATCCCCTTTTTTAATTGAGGGGGTAGTAAAAACCCTCAAAACGGCGAAGTCAAGGCTTTAAGCGTTAGCGTGCCTTGACTCGACATATTTCAGGTTGATAATTATCATTGGCTTGAAAACGGCAGATTCAAGGTTATAAGAGAAGCGTGCCTTGAGCAGACTTATTCAGGAATATATGTTTATTAGAAAGAAATTAAGCTGCGTTTTTCTGATTCTGGTTCTAGCAGTTCCTGTTCTTATTTCTGAACCGGTAATTGTTGATTGGCTTGGAAGCGAAGAAGGCGTAAGTGCAGATCCTAAATGGCTTTGGAAATATACCGATGAACAGAACGAATCGCTGTTAAGAAAGAAATTCAAGCTGGCTAAAACTGATCTCTTTTTTTTGGGCGTTTCGGAATCTTCGGATGTGAACGGTTCTTTAAGATCTGCGGAAATAAAGGCTTTGGCAATGGCTTCTGCAAAGATTAATAAAGAGTGCGGCATGGATGTGACGTCTTCAGCCTTTGTATCTGCATTGGAGCGCAGGTTTGTGTTCTGGCAGAAGATTTCTGATTCAGAAGAAGAGCTGGATAACTGCTGGTACAAAGGGTTTGTGCTATACGTAATTTCGGCGGCAGACTGGGAAAAACTGAAGGCCCGCTTTAAGTGAAATTGATTAAGGTCATTGGGCCTTGCGAAATTTGTTTATGTTGCGAAAGCAGCTTTTTTATCAGGTGGTTTCGATACTTTGACAGATTCAGTAACCGGAGCCTTGGGAACAGAGTTAGTTGAAGTATAATCACCGCAAACTTAATGGCATTGATATTTGGAGGAAAAAATGAAAAAAATTATTGCTGTACTATGTTTATTTGCTATGGCTGTAACTTCTGTTATGGCTGCAGGAAAGGTAAAAAGACTTACAGAAGATAAGGTTATAGATCTTAACGGATATTGGAACGAAAACGACGTTAAGGTTGTTTGCGATGCTTTGATTGAAGATTGTATCCAGTCACCACGTATTGCAAAGTTCGAAGAAAAGAACGGACGCGCACCTGTCGTTATTCTTGGAACAATCAAGAACGAAAGCGTAGAACGCATTGATACAAAAATCATATCTAAGCGTATGCAGAATGCTATCATTAAGACCGGTGTGCTTGAATTCGTGGCAGATAAATCTGAACGAGACGAGCTTCGCGAAGAAGTAGCACAGCAGGCGGATCATGCAAGCGAAGAAACAGCAAAAGCAATTGATGAAGAAGAAGGTGCAGACTTTATGCTTATGGGAAGCGTAAAGACAATCGTTCAGCAGAACGGAAAGGAATCTATCCGTACTTACTATGTAAATGTTCAGCTTATGGATTTGCAGACACATAGAATTATTTGGAGCGGAGATAACGAAGATGCTCCTGTGCGCAAGTACTTTAAGCAGAAGGGCGTAAAATTATAATCTGAGAGGAAGTTTTGAAATATGAAGAGGGTTTTTTACCTGATAAGCGCAATGGCTTTGTCCGTCGTTTTGTTTTCATGTGCTACGACAGCAGGAATTAATGATGGAAGTCCGTACAAGCGCATGAAATACAATGAAAAGGCTTATAACAAAGCTTTTGAAGAAGGAAAGTACGATATCTGTATTTCCATGCTTCGCGGAAAAAATAAAGATAATTCTGATATAAAGGATAATCTTGATATCGGAATGCTTTGTTATATGAACGAAGATTATGAAGAATCAAATCGGGTGTTTGATGAAACAGACCGTCTGATGACAGAGGCTTTTACAAAGAGCATCTCTAAAGAAACAGGTGCCGCTATGTTCAATGAAAATATAGCGGAGTACGGCGGAAATGTTTACGAATATCTGCTCATTAATTCCATGAAGGCGCTGAATTTTCTTCAGCTTGGCGATATGGAAAATGCCCTTGTTGAATTGAACAGGGGTGCGATGAAAGAAAACGAGTATCTTCAGAAATACGGTGAGCTTATGCTTAATGATTCTGTGGATAAAGAAGATTCTGAAAATTTTGATAAGTCGGTTGGAAATCTGGGGCTTGATATAACACAATATGCATCAGAAACGCCTAAAAAACCAACTGTAAAAGATTTGTATCAGGATTCGGCTTTAATGCGTTATCTTTCGCTGCTGTTGTATACGGCCAACGGTGATAGAAGCAACGCAGAAGTTGATGCAAAAGTCGTTTCGACTTTAGGAAGCAAAATAGATCTTTCTGAGGATGTGAATATTCCGTATGGAAAGGGACGGCTTGATGTTCTTGCGCTCAGTGATTTTATTGGTCAGCGGCATGAGGCCAAATTTGAAACGGAACGAATTCTGCCGTTCTATCTGCCGATAGATGGTGCTGCTCCGATTTTCTTTAAGCTGAAGTTTGTTTGGCCGGAATATTCAGGGCAGTCCCCTGTTGTGACAGCGATTGTTGCAGAACTGCTGGATTCTGACGAAAAAAAACCGATGGCGGTTATTGAAGATTTTGATCAGGCTCTTTCAAAGGATGTCCGGCTTAAGGCAAACAAAGCCTTTACCCGCAGTATGATCCGAAGTATCAGCAAGAAATCTGCCGCATTGCTTTCTGCAACCGGTGGTATGGTTGCTGCCAAGAAGGTTGCACAGAACGGAAGCGGGCCTGCGGCTGTAACGGCTCAGGTTACATACCTTACCTTGTTCCATGCGGCAGAAAATGTAATAGATCTTATTGATAAGTCGGAAACCGCAGATTTGCGTCAGGGAATCTATTTCCCGCGTATTGCCAGTGGAACAGGATTTACAGTAGAGCCGGGAACATATTCAGTTCGTGTAACATATTTTAAGAATTCTGAAATTATTCATCAGGAAAAAATTTCTGATATTCAGGTTAAGGCTGGAAAGCCTACATTGGTGGTATCATCATGTTTAAGAAAAAAATAATCAGCGTATTAATGCTGGCAGTACTTGTTGTTTCTGTATGCAGCGCAAAACCAGCAAAAGCAGACGGTAAGGCAAAAGCTGGTAAGCAGGTTCCAATGCCTGCATGGGTAAATGTTCCCTCGTCTGTATATCCGTCCGGAACGTATATTGCGGCTGTTGGGAGTGCACGTGACCGCGCTTCTGCCGAAGTAAAGGCTGTACAGGCTGTTGCTGCTGTCTTTAAGCAGAAGATTGACTCTACAGAAAAGGCTTCAAACCGCATGATTCAGGCGCGCAAGGACGGAACGGTTGCTACTGCTCAGCTTGCGGAATTTGACCAGCAGGTACTGCGCTATGTAAATGCCGACGACCTTATCGGAATCGAAATAAAGGAATTCTGGAACGATGAAAAGAATTCGACATGGTATGCAATTGCCGTAATGGAAAAATCAAAGGCTGCGTCATTGTATTCTGATTTGATCCGTGCAAATATTTCTTCAATAAATAGAATGATTGGCGGAATAAACGAGAATACAATCGATTCGTATGCTTACTGTGATTTTGCCGTTGAGGTTGCCGAAAAGAACGAAGATTATTATGCTCGTCTTTCTGTAATAAATCCTGCTATGGCAGAGGCTGTTAAGGCAGATATGGTTTCTCCGAAGAAACTACGTGTAAGGGCAATGGAAATTGCAAATGCAATTCCTGTTTGTGTTGTAATCGAAAATGATGTAGACGGTCGTTTTGCACAGGCTTTTGCAGGAGTCCTTAAAGGCATTGGTTTTAAGACAACTTTTAATCCTGATGTAAGGTACATGATTTCGGGAAAAGTTTCGTTTGAAGAATCGAAAACTACTGACAACACAAACGTGCGCTGCCGGTATTCGCTTGACAGCTATATGACTGATACAGTAACGGGAAGAAATGTCATTCCGTTTACAATCAGCGGCCGTGAAAGCCACACTTCGTATTCGGAAGCAAAGGTGCGGGCAGTCCGCGAAATCGAAAAGAAAATTACAGCAGAATTCGGTGAAACTTTAAGAAATTATACAAAGCAGTTTTCAGATTAGAGGGTAAAGGTTTTATAGGCGAAAAAAAATTAGTGCAAAGGAACTTTTCTGATTCTGAATGTTATTTTTTAATTTTCAGATTAATTTGCAGAAATAATGCAGCAGTGGGACGCAGGCGGAAAGTAAGGGGGCACCTCAGAAGGGAGATACCTTACTTTTCGCCGTTGCTGGGACCCGCTGCTGAATTATTTCTGCAATTATTTCAAATATGTAAAAACTAACATTTTAGGATATTGCTATTCTCCTTACAAATCGTCTTGTACATCAATTTTTTTAACGATATACTTTTGCCGTGAGAGGACAACGATGTTTAACATTTGTTGTCCTTTTTTAAACTCTAAGATAAGAAGGTGGATGATGGTCTCTCAGATTCTAGCTGTGGCAATCTTTCTTGTTATGTTTGGTTTGATTATCACGGAGCGTTTTCCGCGGCAGTACGTTACCTTGTGCTGTGGTGCACTTACACTTCTTCTTGTGTTCGGACTTGGAATGCAGGTAGATAATCATTTTTTTGGAAAGGACTATAATGGGCTTGAAGCGATAAAAGAAACATTGAGCCTTCATACATTCTTTACGAAAGAATTCTGGTATGCAGTGGGCGAGTCAGAATCTAAGGGTATTAACTGGGCAACGATCCTTTTTATTGCCGGAATGATGGTCATGGTAGAAGGTATGGCACGCGTAGGTTTTTTCCGTTGGCTGTGCATGTGCCTTGCAAAAGCTGTTAAATACAAGGTTATCCCTATTTTCATTACTTTTATGTTCATGTCGTTTGTACTTGCAATGTTCATCGACAGCATCACAGTAATTCTGTTCCTTGCAGCAGTTACGGTTGAGCTTTCTTCACTTTTAAAATTTAATCCGGTTCCGATGATTCTTGCAGAAATTTTCTGCGCGAATTTAGGCGGTTCTGCAACAATGTGCGGTGATCCGCCGAACATCATTGTTGGAACTTCTTTTGGATTTTCTTTTGCAGATTTTGTTGTTAATACTGGTGTCATTGCGCTTGTTGCGCTTGTATTTACAGTTGCATATTTTTATCTGTCTTGCCGCAAGTTCTTTGCTTCAAGCGGAGAAAATATTGATACCTCAAGATTTCCGTCTCCAGAATCTGCAATTACAGATAAAAAAGGCTTTGGCGTAAGTTGTGTAATTTTTGCCCTTGCAGTAGTTCTTCTTGTAAGTCATGCGGCTACTCACCTTACTGTAGCAACAATAGGACTTGGAATTGCCTTAATTACAATTATTGCAGCCGGAAAGCACGTTAAAGAAATATTAAGAAAGGTTGATGTTCCGACCCTGCTTTTCTTTATCGGATTGTTCATTGTTGTATGCGGACTTGAACAGACAGGAATCCTTACATTGATTGCAAATTTCATTGGAAAGATTTCCGGCGGAAACGTATATCTTATGATTGCAATCATCATCTGGGTTTCTGCAATTGCATCTGCATTTATTGATAATATTCCGTTTGCGGCAACTATGGTTCCTGTAATTGATTCTCTGGCTGCAACGACCGGCGTAAGTCTTCCTGTAATGGCATGGGCTCTTTCTATGGGTACAGACATTGGTGGAAGCGGTACACCGATCGGAGCCAGTGCAAATGTTGTTGGAACTTCTGTTGCCGGTAAGGCCGGATACCCTGTTGGTTGGGGAGAATACTGCAAAATTTCTGCGCCAATCACAGTTATTGTATTATTAATTAGCACAATTTTCATTTTCGTGCGATACTTATAGTGTAGGAATCTTTAGGAACTGATGTTCTGGAAATGTTCATACACGTTTTAGATCCTGGGGGTGTGCTATGAGTAAACAGATTATTATTTCTATCAGCCGTGAGTATGGAAGTGGCGGACATGAGATTGGCCGTAAGCTTGCAGAAAAACTTGACGTTGAATTTTTTGACAGAAACCTTCTGGAAGAAATTGCAAACGTGCATAACGTTGATACTAATACATTGCGTAAGTATGATGAAAAGCCAAGGAATCCGTTTCTGAGTCGTACAGTACGTGGATATTCAAATTCACCTGAGCAGAATATTGCAGAAATGCAGTTCACTTTGCTCAAGCATAAGGCAGCGGATGAAGATTCATTTGTAATCCTTGGGCGTTGTTCCGATGAGATCTTTACAGGAATTGCCGATGTGCTGAAAATCTTTATCCGGGGAGACTTGGATACAAAGGTTAAGCGCGTAATGGAAAAACGCGGAATGGATGCCCGTGAAGCGGTTAAGACTATTGAGCGTCACGACAAAAAACGCCGCGCATACCACGACTATTTCTGTCATTCTAAGTGGGGCGAAGCTTCTTCTTATGATCTGTGTATCGATTCCGGTAAACTTGGAATTGACGGAACGGTTGATTTTATTGCTGATTTTGTTCATTCCTACTTAAAACAGAGGGATGGAGAATAGGTTTAACGGCGCAGGAGAAATCTTGCGCCGCTATTTTTTATGGACGGTTGGCTATGACTTTAGAATTGAAGGAAAAACTGCATTTTCTTGCGGACAAATATGAAACGACTTCGTTTTTAGATGAAGATCCGAGTCAATTTATGAAGCGGTATAGTTCTCGTCGTGATGTTGAGACTTCCCTTTTTATTACTGCAATGCTTTCATTCGGGAACAGAAAGCAGTTTATTCCAAAAATTCGGAGCATTTTTGATCTGGCTGATATGCACGACGGGATTTGCAATTGGTTGGAAAACGGTGATTTTGAAAGCGAGTTTGTACCTGAGGAAGGATCCTGTGAAGCGGTAAAATTCTATCGTTTTTATTCATACGAAGATATGAGAAAGCTGTTCCGTACTTTGGCTCATATTCTGATGGGTGGTGTTGTATTGGGCGATTTTTTTCGCCGCGAATTTGAATCAGAAGATCAGAATCGTTCTGCGGCAGAGCGATTCAGGGCTGTCATTGAGCGTGTTTTTTCTGACTGCAAGATTGTTCCAAAAGGAAGGGGATCTGCAAATAAGCGTGTTCACATGTTCTTGCGTTGGATGGTCAGACGAGGTTCTCCTGTGGATCTTGGTTTGTGGAATTGGTATTCGCCGGCAGATCTGATAATTCCACTGGATACACACGTTCTGCAGGAAGCGAAAAAATTTGGTATGCTGGAAGAAAGCTGTACAGCAAGTTTCAGGACGGCTGAGAGGCTTACGGAAGAATTAAAGCAGGTTTGGCCGGATGATCCATGTAAAGGAGATTTTGCTTTGTTCGGGCTTGGAGTTGCAGACAATGAGTAATAACGAAGATATTTGTTTTTCTGATAACGGCGATTTTTTTATGCACCGGGCGATAGAGCTTGCGCGCGGTGGTGAAGGATGGACGAATCCAAATCCGCTGGTAGGCGCGGTGATAGTAAGGGATGGCGTTGTGTTGGGGGAAGGATTTCACAAAAAGTACGGAGGACTTCATGCGGAAAGGGAAGCTCTTGCTGACTGTATCCGGCGTGGCAACGATGCGCGGGGTGCAGATATATATGTAACGCTTGAACCTTGTGTTCATTTTGGTAAACAGCCGCCGTGCTGCCATGCTCTTGCAGAAGCAGGGATTGCACGCGTTTTTGTTGGAAGCCGCGATCCGAATCCTCTTGTTCACGGGAAAGGAAATGCTTACCTGAGGGAACACGGTATAGAAGTGTACGAAGATTTTCTGAGGAAAGAATGTGACAAGCTGAATCAGATTTTCTTTCACTATATTACAGAAAAAAAGCCTTTCGTTGCGCTTAAGTATGCTGTAACGGCAGACGGAAAGATTGCAACGCGCATAGGTAAGTCAAAATGGATTACCGGCGAAAAGTCCAGGGCGTATGTTCAGCAGCTAAGGAACCGCTATGCCGCAATTCTTTGTGGTATTGGAACTGTGCTTGCAGATGATCCTATGTTGAACTGCCGTATGGAAGGCGGAAATAATCCGCTGCGGATTGTACTGGACAGTACGCTTAAGATTCCTCTGAAAAGCCGTCTTGTGCAGACTGCGCGTGAAATACCTTTGCTTATTGTATGTTCGGCAGTCGCTGAAGCTTCCGCTGAATTTGCTGAAAAAAAGGATGAGCTGGAACATGCGGGTGCAGAAATTCTGGTTCTGGGAACTGACAGCCGCCGCAAACCGGATATAAATCTGCTTCTGAATGAACTTGGGAACCGCGGAATAGACAGTCTGCTGGTGGAAGGCGGTGGTGCGGTGAACTATTCGTTTTTGGAGAGCGGGGCGGTGGACTGCGTTTATGAGTTTGTGGCGCCGAAGATTTTTGGCGGCGGTTCGCTTGCAAAAAGCCCGGTTGCAGGGGAAGGAGTTGCGCTTCCGTCAGAAGCCTTTGAATTCACCCTTAAAGATGTGCGCAGGTTTGACGATGACGTTCTGTTAGAGTATATTTCAAAAAACAGGGGAAAAGAATGTTCACAGGAATCATAGAAGAAGTTGGAAAAGTTGAATCGGTTGGAGCCGGCTGCATTAAGGTAAAGGCAAAAACTGTTCTGGAAGGTACTAAGATTGGCGACAGCATTGCTGTGAACGGCGTCTGCCTTACGGTAACTTCAATGACTTCAGAAGGCTTTACGGCAGACGTAATGAACGAAACATTAAGCCGTACGAATTTAGGAGCATTAAAGAAGGGAAGCGGTGTAAACCTTGAGCGCGCTATGGCTGCCGGCGGAAGGTTTGGCGGTCATATAGTTTCAGGCCATGTAGACGGAACCGGAAAAATCCAGAAAATGCAGGACGACGGAAATGCTGTCTGGTTTTACATTACCTGCTCTCAGGATGTTCTTTCTTTAATCATAGAAAAGGGGTCAATTACAATTGACGGTATAAGCCTTACGGTTGCAAAGATAACTGATTCGTATTTTGCTGTAAGCGTGATTCCGCATACAGGGGAAGAAACAACTCTTCTTTCTAAAAGAGCTGGCGACGCTGTAAACCTTGAAAATGACGTAATAGGAAAATATGTAAAAAAACTCATGGGCTTAAGCACGGAAAAAAGCCGCTCTCAAGAGGATGTGGATTCAAAACTTATGGACTGGCTTAGTCTGGAATAAAAAAATCTATTAGGAAAGAGCCTGAAGTGAGAAAATAAAAGAGAAACATTGCACTTATAACTGTTGTAACTAGTGTAAAATTTAAGTAAGATATAGAAAACTTCAGGGCAGGGTGTAATTCCCTACCGGCTGTGAGCAATTTTGTTGTAAGTCAGCGAGCCGCAAGGCATGACAGGGTGTGATTCCCTGACCGACAGTAAAGTCTGGATGGAAGAAGTAGGCGGAAATGTAATTATGTTTCCAGTTTATTTTGACGATTCAAGCTCTGGAGTGTGTCCAGGGCTTTTTTTTTGAGAAATATATGAAAAAACTGTGCTTTTGATGTTGCGTTTAGGAATATGGACTTAAGCCACGGTTTGGATTCAAAAAGAATCTGATGTGCGGTGTTTTATCCTGGAGGATGCAAAGATTTTTAGACGCAGACAGAAGGCTTGCCTGCGAGCTTGTACGGGCTAGGGGACGGAAGTACGCCGTAGGCGGCCACTGGACTGAGCGGAGCGAGGGAAGCGGCTGGAGCGAAGCGGAATACTGGAGCCACCGACGGCGTAGCCGGAGCCCTAGAATAAAAATGGAAAGGAGTTCGAAATGGACTACAAATATAATACTATTGAAGAAGCTCTAGAGGATTTGAGGGCCGGAAAAATTATTCTGGTTACTGACGATGAAGACCGTGAAAACGAAGGTGACATGATTTGTGCCGGAGAATTTGCCACACAGGCTAACATCAACATGATGGCGAGCCACGCAAAGGGTCTGATTTGTACTCCGATGAGCAATGATATTGCAAAAAAGCTGAATCTTTTTCCGATGGTTGCAGAAAACACAGACAACCACGAAACTGCGTTTACTGTTTCAATTGACCACAAATCAACTACAACCGGGATTTCTGCGGCAGAAAGGTCGATTACGGCCCTTGCCTGCGTAAATCCTGATTCAAAGCCGGAAGATTTCCGCCGGCCAGGACACATGTTCCCTCTGATTGCGCGTAAGGGCGGAGTTCTTGTTCGTAACGGACACACTGAAGCAACCGTTGATTTGTGCCGCCTTGCAGGACTAAAGGAATGCGGACTTTGCTGCGAAATCATGGACGACGACGGAACTATGATGCGCACTCCGAAGCTCTGGGAAATGGCAAAAAAGTTCGGCTTTAAGTTTATTACAATCAAGGCTTTGCAGGATTACCTTCGGGTGCACGAAAAGCATGTAGTGCGGGAAGCAAAGGCAAAGCTCCCGACTGAATACGGCGATTTTGACATTTACGGCTATGTAAACGATATTACCGGGGAACACCACGTTGCACTGGTTCGCGGAGATTTGACTGACGGCGAAAACGTTCTTTGCCGCGTTCATTCCGAATGTCTTACAGGAGACGTTTTTGGAAGCCAGAGATGTGACTGCGGTCCTCAGCTTCATGCGGCAATGGCACGGGTTGCAGAAGAAGGCCGGGGCGTAATTTTGTACATGCGACAGGAAGGCCGCGGAATCGGGCTTATCAACAAACTTAAGGCATACACACTGCAGGAACAGGGGTACGATACTGTTGAAGCAAATGTAAAGCTGGGCTTTAAGCCGGATCTTCGGGAATATTGGATTGGAGCTCAGATTCTGCGGGACTTGGGATGTAAGTCGCTTCGTCTTCTTACAAACAACCCTGAAAAGATTTACGGCCTGGACGGTTTTGGTCTTAAAGTGAACGAACGTGTTTCAATCGAAATTGCGGCACAGGATTATGACAGGTTCTACCTTAAGACTAAAAGGGACAAAATGGGTCATATATTTACAGAGAAATTATAGTAAAAGCTGTTTGAAAACAACTACCAGTTGAAAACGGATTTCAAAAACTCGCGCCGGCGTGCTACAGCTGTTTATGGAAAGGAACTATATAACATACCGCTCATGCGGCAATCATAAACAGAATGTTTTTGAAATCCGTTTTCATTTTTTTCGTTGATTTATTACGCTTTAATAAGTGCAATAAATTCCTCTATTTCATTCATGTATATTTGCATTCCGCTGCGCCAAAAATCAGGGGTTGTAATGTCGAATCCGGCTTTTTTGCAGAGGGCTTCGCAGCTCATGCTGCCTGTTTCGCTTAGAAGCTGCTCATATACAGGAGCAAAGGATTTTCCTTCTTTGCGGCTTCGTTCGTAAAGGGCGGAGGCAAACAGCTGGCCGAAGGCATACGGGAAATTGTAAAAATCCAGATCGGTTATGTAGTAGTGGCTTTTTACCGCCCACATGTATTCGTGGCGTTCGCTGTTAAGACCGTCTCCGTAGCTTTTTTCTTGAGCGTGTTTCATCAGGCGGCAGAAATCGTCTGCGTTCAGTTCGGACTTTTTTCTTTCTTCAAAAACAGATTTTTCAAAATAGTAACGGCTTAGTATGTCTACAAGAACCTGGCTTGTATCTGTAAGGTCAAGATCCAGTATTTGAATACGGTCGGACTCGCTGCAGGTTGCAATCATGTCCTGTTTAACAATTGTTTCTGCAAAGGTAGAAGCGGTTTCCGCAAGAGTCATCGGGTAGTTGTAGAAAAGAGGAGCTTTTTCCTTCATGCATGAAAAATGGAAAGCGTGTCCAAGTTCGTGAGCAAGGGTGATTATATCACTGAAGGTTCCTGTGAAATTTGAAAGAATTCTGCTCTGGTGACCTTTTGGAAAATCTTCATCGTAGGCACCTCCTGTTTTGCCCGGGCGGACTTCAGCATCGATCCAGCCTTTTTCAAAAGCGGATTTTGCAAAGTCGCCCATTTTCTGACTGAAAGAATAGTATTCATTCTGAACGTATTCAGAGGCTTCTTTGAAAGTCCATTTTTTTGTGAGCGGAGAATTGGAATCTGCAGAAACTGCGGACGGTGAATGTACAGGTGCAAAAAGATCATAGAAAGCTATGCCCTTATCGTCCGGGGTTCCGGCGGTCCGGCTAGCAGTTGCACCTGTTCTGCGCAGGTATTCTGCTTTTGCCTGAAAGTATTGGCGCCATTCTGGTAGGGATTCTTCTATTGCCTGAATGAGAGCATCCAACGTTTGTTTTGAAAGGCGGGATGAAAACAGTGCGCGGTCTACGGCCTGTTCCCAGTTACGTTTGGAATTAAGTGTAAGAGTTTCGCCTTTTAAGTTGTTTAAGGCGGCTGCAAAAGCTATCCGATTCTGTTCAAGAAGTTTGATTTCTTTTAGCCACGCGGTTTTGCGTATTTCTGGTGAAGGATCGTAGGCATCGTTTCTCAGTTCGTTAAAAGTCTTGCCCGTTTCATCATGAAGATTACTAATAAGCTGTTCCTGTAAAAGACTCCAGGCATTGCCGCCTGTATGGGACATTTTAGAGGCAAGCTCTTCTTCTTTTTTTGACATCATGTGATTTTTGGTTTCAATTATTTCTTCCAGAAGAAAAGCGTATTCTTTTTTATCTGGGAATTGTATGTAAAAATCTTCAAGCTGATTTTTGTTTTTATTAAGAATGTCAGAAAAGCCGATCATCAGCTGCTTATGGCATGAAATGTATTCGTCCATGAGATTTATGTTGTTCATGTAGCTTTGATTTGTAGTGTCTGTGGAAAAAATGCAGTAGGCGTAGGCATTCAAAGTCTTAATAAGATATTCTGCTTTGTTCAATAAATCGATAAGGCCATTAAGCCAGATGAAAAAATCTGTCTGGGGGTTTTCCAGTTCTTTTTTTATCTGCGCGAAGATTTCTTCAAGGTATTTAAGATCTTTTTTGTATTCATTTGAATCAAGTGATATATAAAGTGAATCAAGGTTCCAGCGTGGAATAAAATCTTTTTCGTTCATGGGGTTAGTTTAGCATATATTGTATTATTGTGTAATTGTGGTTTGCCTGTGCAATGCCGTTTTTTATTATGGTTCTGTTATGCAAAACAGCTGTTTTAGATATTGTAATTTTTTTTTGAATATTTTATATTGTCCTTGAGCTTTGGAAAAAAGCTTAAGGAGAGACCATTATGATTAGAATTTTTAACTTTCGGAATTTAAAGAACACTTTTATTTTTTCGATTGCAGTTCTTAACTTTATATTTATTTTGATTTCATTCTTATCGTTGGTAATCTCTTTATAATTTTTAATGCATTGATTTATCCGGCTTGTGGTGTTGAGTACGAAAATGCAGGTTTTATATTCTCGGAAATTGTGTTAAAGTAGAAATACTAATTGAGGTAATATATGAACACTATTAATCTTGTAGAAGGAAAACTTGTTGCCCCGGCCGGAATGAAGGTTGGAATTATTGCATCTCGTTTTAATGAAATTATCGTAAATAAGTTACTCGGTGGTGCTGTTGACGGTTTGGTTCGTCATGGTGTAGAAGAGAAGAATATTACAGCTGTATGGGTTCCAGGAGCATTTGAAATTCCTGTGATTGCAGATAAAATGGCTGCCAGCGGAAAGTATGATGCTGTTATTGCTGTTGGTGCTGTTATCCGCGGTTCAACAAGCCATTATGATTACGTTTGTGCAGAAGTTTCAAAGGGCATTGCTCAGGCAAGTATGAAGAATGGTGTTCCTGTAATGTTCGGTGTAATTACAACAGAAAACATAGAGCAGGCAATCGAGCGCGCAGGAAGCAAGGCGGGGAATAAGGGCTATGATTGTGCTCTGGGTGCGATAGAAATGGTCAATTTGATGGGGCAGTTGTAAAGAAAAAATTAATTCATCGCCCCCGGTCGGCGTCCTCTGCCGGGACGCCTCTGAGCCGATTGTAGGTAGAAGCTAAAAGACTCCTGAGCGGAGTCTTTTTTAACGCTTCTGCTATTATAGGCTGGCTATGACTGTGCTCTAGGCGCGATAGAAATGGTCAATTTGATGGGGCAGTTGTAAAGATAAATTAATTCATCGCCCTCGGTCGGCGTCCTCTGCCGGGACGCCTCTGAGCCGATTGTTGGAATATCTCATGGACATTGTATAGATGGTGATTTAATTAATCGAATTTGTCACAAAAACTTTGTTTTTCAAAAAGATAAATCACAAAGAGATGAATGTGGTTGTGTAACAAGTATTGATATTGGTTCATATAATACTTGCAGACATAATTGTGCGTATTGTTACGCAACATGGAATAGTAAAATTCCAAATCAAATTGATTCTTCTAGTCTATTATTAGGAACTGAGCTTACTGATTTGGATATTGTAAATATTCGTAAAGTTCCTGTTCTAAAGGAACTACCGCCTGAGTTGTTTTAATAATTCTAGAAAGGAATTAATCTAAGGATATAAAACAGCTTGATGAAACAAATTGTGATAAAGAGCTTGAAATTACTCAAAGATTAATTAACTCAGCATGAGGGCAATTCCTTTTGTTGTAATGGCTATTCTTGAATTTATGGCATATTTTATTCTTTTAGGACGGTGCGGAGGGCTTCTGCAAATGCAGAGCGGTTTGCCTTGTTTGTAAAGGCGGAATCGCTTAGAGCTTGCATAGGTGTTCCAGAAGCTGCAACCCAATAGCGTACGTCATCAGACTGTATATCTGGAACGGTGCTGTTTTTTTGAACCGGGGCAAGACCAGTCTTTGCGCATAATGTACCCTGCAAAGAATCCGTAAGAAGTTCTACAGAAGAATTTGCCTGCTTACCTTTTTTTAATTGTATTGCATAGATGATTGGAGCTGTTAGATTTCGTTCTACATCTATAGAATGTCCGGGAATGAACGTAG
Organism: Treponema sp.; assembly: GCA_017392945.1. Lineage (GTDB taxonomy): Bacteria > Spirochaetota > Spirochaetia > Treponematales > Treponemataceae > Treponema_D. Next base: position 4,201 of record JAFOSK010000071.1, on the reverse strand, counting down.
AGTTATAGCGCGAAACAACATCCCTTTTTGTTATACGGTGTTCGCTTAATGTCATGAATGCAACAACAGACAAATTGCTTTCCAGAAATGCCGAAACGTCTTTGGAAGTCATTTGAAAAATATTTTTAGGAAGAATATTTATTTTTGACCACTGTTTTAATAATTCGGCAGTTTCATACCATTCTCCGCCGGATGTTGTTAATTCAAGAAGCAGATTAAAGAATGCAGTCTGTGAAGTTTTTCCTATGGAAATTGATTTGCGGATTTTTTCTGCCCCTGATTCAATTGCACGTCGGCCAGAGACTGCTTCTACGAGTGCACCAAAAATATTTATAAGTTCAGAGTCGTCTCCTCCGGCGAAAATAACCGGACTCATCGTGGATGACTTGGAAAGGAGTGCGAATTGTTCTACGTCAGACAGGGTATTTATGTCATTTATGCTTGAAGAGTCGAATTTTGCGCGCTGGATATCTATTTCATAATGATCAATTAAAACTGGAACTGCTGGCACCTTGTCATTTGAAATTTTAACTGTCTGAATGACAGAAGATGACATGCCGTTCAGGATATCTTTTGAAAAACAAGTCCTGTTTTTTACTGCTAAAGAAGCGGCATAATCGGCGTTAAGTCCGCCATAAATAAAAAGCAGATCAGGCTTTTTTGCTGCCTTGATTGCTTTTTTTAGCGGAACGGTGCTGTCCAAAGTGATAAATTCGTATGCAGGATTTTTTTTATTTTTTTTAATAGAAGTCTGATTCAGGAGCGTTTCAATGCATTTTTGATTGCGCTCAGAAATTCCGTAAAATGCTGCAATTGTCTTGTGAGAAGAAAGTGCAAGCAGAAGAAGAGATATGAAAATCAGTACAAAAAATATACACGAAAGGTAGATTACAAGTTTTTTCAATGTAAGTTGTTTTTCCATGTTTTAATTCTACCATATTAATGACAATTTTCAAAAGATAATATAGAATTAAAAAATAACTTGGAGTAAAAAATGGAATACACAGAAAGCGAGATTTTGCAGTATACGGCAGAAAATGATGTAAAATTTATCAAGCTGTTCTTTACAGATATTTTTGGAACGCTCAGAAGCCTTTCAATTCAGCCATGTGAACTTGAGCGTGCATTTAAAACAGGAATTTCATTTGATGCAAGTGCTGTAAAAGGATTTTTAGGAGTAGACAGAAGCGATTTGTTCCTTGTGCCTGATCCGTCTACGCTTTCTGTACTGCCTTGGCGTCCTCAGCATGGGCGTGTAGTTCGTTTTTACTGCAATATACGATATCCTGATGGAACTCCGTTTGAAGGCGACACAAGGTATATTCTTCAGAAACAGTGCCTGGAAGCTGATAAAAAGGGCTATGAAGTAAAAGTCGGAACTGAATGCGAATTCTATCTTTTCCAGACTGATGAAAAAGGAAATCCGACAGACATTCCTCATGATAACGGAGGATATTGTGAGCTGGCTCCTATTGACCGTGGAGAAAACGTTCGTCGCGATATCTGTATTACTCTTGAACAGATGGGAATTCAGCCGGAAGTAAGTCATCATGAAGCAGGTCCGGGACAGCACGAAGTTGACTTTAAGTGCGATTCCCCGGTTCGTGCAGCTGATAATCTTGCAACATTTAAAACTATTGTCCGCACGGTAGCAGCCCGCAACGGACTTTATGCAAATTTTGCTCCTAAACCAATTGAAGATAAACCGGGAAACGGACTTCATATCAACCTTTCTGTTTACAGGGATGGAAAAAATCTTTTTGAACCGAACAACATGAAGGCAGAAGCAGGTTCATTTCTTGCCGGCGTAATGGCTCATATCCGCGAAATAACTGCATTCCTTAATTCAACGGAAAACTCATATCAGCGTTTTGGAAAATTTGAAGCTCCGCTTTACATTGGCTGGAGTTACGGAAATCGCAGTCAGCTGGTAAGGATTCCTCATTCGGCAGATGCTTCCAGAAGCAGAATTGAACTTCGATCACCGGATCCGTGCTGCAATCAGTATTCTGTTCTTGCTCTGATTATTGCAGCTGGTATGGAAGGAATAGAAAAAAGACTTCCTTTGCCGGAAGAACTTGTAATAAATACATACAAGGCAAATCCTTCTGATCTTGCAAATCTGGAAAAGCTGCCGTCTTCTTTAAGTGAAGCTTTGAAACTTGCCGGAGAAAGTTCGTTTGTTAATTCTGTACTGCCGGAAGTTACAGTAAAGGGATTTCTGGAATCGGTTCTAGAAAACAAGAATTTCTAGTTTCAGGATAAAGCAATGGATTCCGTTCTTATTGTTTCCAATACTAATACGACTCTTGGGATTATTTCTGATATGCTGAATTCCCAGGCCTTCAGCCGCATTGTTACGGTTCAGAATTGTGCAGAGGCCCGCCGGGATCTTATTGCAGACAGTTTTGACCTTATCATTGTTGATACTCCGTTGCCGGACGAATTCGGTGATGAATTTTCGCTGTATGCGGCGGAACAGACGGATTCGGGAATTATTCTCATCGTTGACGGCGAAAAGCTTTATGATATTTCTCCGGAAGTAGAAGATGAAGGTGTTTTCGTTCTTCCGAAGCCGGTAAGCCCTGAATTCTTTTACCAAGCTGTAAAGCTTCTGATTGCGAGCCGCAAACGTGTTTCTTATCTTGAGAATGAAAATCTGCGCCTTCAGAAAAAAATCGATGAAATCCGCCTGGTTGACCGTGCAAAGTGTATTTTGATCCAATATCTTCAGATGACAGAAGCGCAGGCGCATAAATATATAGAAAAGCAGGCAATGAATCTGCGTCAGAGCCGTTTGCAGACCGCGGAATCGATTTTAAAAACTTACGAACGCTGATTTTTTATGCTGCGGTTTAGAAACTTCGGCCTTTCTATAAGTACTTCGACAGGCTCAGTAACCACGAAGGAATTGCTCAGTAACCACGAAGGAATTGCTCAGTAACCACGAAGGAATCACATGATAACAACACATGAATCGCCCTGTAACAACTCTGTAATCACATAATAACAACACATGAATCGCTCTGTAATCGCGGAGACAGAAAAATTAAAGCCCGAGCTTGGAAAGACAGCTTTGAAAGTTTGACGGACTTTTGATATGTCGTTCTAGTCTGTTTCTTCGATCAGAATTCATTCAATATAAATGTAAAAAATATTTGCCATTTGTGCCTCGAATTTATTATATTTAAAGAAAATAAAAATCACCGTTGATTGAGCCTGTCGAAATCAATTTCAAGATGGTTTCGAGAGCCTCAACCATCGCTCGAGGCAAAAACACATGGCAAAACACGAATTTCAAACTGAAGTAAATCAGCTTTTACAACTTTTAATTCATTCTTTGTATTCAAACAAAGACATTTTTTTGCGCGAAATTGTAAGTAACGGTTCGGATGCTTTGGACAAGCTCAAGTATCTTACAGTCAGCGACGAGGCTTTCAAAAACATTAAGTTTGAGCCACGCCTTGATATTTCTTTTGACGATAAGGCGGGCGTTCTTGTTGTTCAGGATACTGGTATCGGTATGACTGACGAAGATTTGCAGAACAACCTTGGTACAATCGCCCGTTCTGGAACAAAGGCTTTCCTTTCAAAATTGACTCAGGAAGCAACAAAAGACAGCAATTTAATCGGTCAGTTCGGTGTAGGTTTCTACTCTGCATTCATGGCTGCAAAAAAAATCGACGTTTATACACGCAAGGCTGCTGGTGACGGAAAAATCTGGCACTGGGCAAGCGACGGAACAAACTCATACGATTTGGATGAAGTAAGCGTAGAATCAGAATCAGCTAAAAAATACGGATTTGACGATTCTTCAAAGAGCGGTTCTGCAATCGTTATGACTTTGAACGACGAAAGCAAGGAATACGCTAGCCGATGGAAGATTGAAGAACTTATCAAGCGTTACAGCGACCACATTGCTTTCCCAATCTACCTTCACTATGAAAAAAATGAATACGATGACAAGGGAAATGTAAAATCAACAGAAAACAAAGTTGACCAGGTAAACAGTGCCAGCGCTCTCTGGAAAAAATCAAAGAGCGAACTTAAGGACGCAGATTACAACGAATTCTACAAGACAATCGGTCACGACGGACAGGATCCGCTTCACTACGTTCACACACATGCAGAAGGAACTCAGGAATACACAACATTGTTCTATGTTCCACAGACAGCTCCTTTTGACATGTACCAGGCTGAC
>JAFOSK010000070.1 GCA_017392945.1 Treponema sp. | reverse complement strand
TTCATTAAGCAAACCCTAAAAAAATTGGGGTCTAAAAACTCGACCCCAATTTTTTTCGGGATGACAGGATTTGAACCTGCGACATCCTGGTCCCAAACCAGACGCGCTACCAGCTGCGCTACATCCCGTTGCGTGATTAAGAATATATACTAATACGAAACTTTATTCAAGTACCCAAAGGCTTTTTTTATAAAAAAAAACATTTTTTTTATACGAATTCTGCAAAGCAGTCAACTTCGCCGCCTTTTTTTACACCGGATGAAATTTCGCCAAGAATACGTACGGAAACTTCCGAACCAGGAAGAGGCGCCTTAAATCCAGCCGGAACACAGATACAGCAATGCAGGAAATTTTCCGTAACAGCATGATACTCTGTCGCTGTAGCAGATGCAGAAAGCAGCTTTGGCTTTTTTACAGTTTCAACAACCGCCTTAAGAGTCTTACCTGTATACGAAGCAATATAGCTTTTCTTGCTTTCTGAAGCCCATGCAGAAAGCCGGGAAGCACGCTCCCCGCTTACCGACTGTGGAACTTTATTTTTCATTGATGCTGCAATTGTTCCTGGACGAGCGCTGAACGGGAACACATGAACCCACGCAAAGCCACAGTCTTTACACAATTCAAGAGACTTTTCAAAATCTTCTTCAGTTTCACCGGGAAAGCCTGTTATTATATCACAGGCAAGGAATGGATTTTCTTTTACAGCCTTTATTTTTTTACAAGCCTCAAGAACGTCACATGCCTTGTAGCGGCGGGCCATAGCAGAAAGCACAGAATCACTGCCGCTCTGAACCGAAATATGGAAATGAGGCCTTACACGAGGATCAGAAATAACTCTACAGAAATAATCATCCACAACTTCCGGATAAAGACTTGAAATCCTCATTGCAATTTTTGATGTATTTTTTAAGCACAGTTCCAAAAGATGCGGAAAATCGAGATAGGAATCACCGTATTTGCCCCGGTACTGCCCGATATTTACAGTAGTAAATACAACTTCTGCCTGACCGGATTTTTCGAGCTGAACAACACGGTCTATGACGGTCTGAGCATCAAGGGAAACAGAATGACCACGAGCAATATTTATTGTGCAATAGGTGCAGTTATTATTGCAGCCGTCCTGAATTTTTATGGAAGATCTTGAATGAGCAAGGAAAGAATCCGTAGAAAGCCGGAACGCATTTTCACTGAAACCTTTTTTTTCCGTTCCTCGGGCAAAAATCCCTTCATTGAGCTCTTTTGCAAATGAAGCAGCATTAAAATCACCTGATTCAAGTTTCTTTTTCAATAATTCAGGAACTTCCGAAAGGCGACTTTTTATCTGCCCCGGAAGACAGGCAATGCGTTCATCCATGGCATTTATATCTTTTGAAGAAAGCTGGGCATAACAACCTGTAACAATTACAGCCGCACGCGGACATTTTTCAAGAACAAGTCGGATTATACGACGGTCTTTCTGCTCTGCCTTTTGAGTTACAGCACAGGTATTTATTACACAAAGCACTGTATCTTCATCAGCTGCACTTTTAGATGCCAGTGGAGAAATAATCACTTTGAAGTTTTCTTCCAAAAAGGAACGGGCTGCACTTTCACTTTCTATCTGATTAAGACGGCAGCCGGTGGTTTCAAAACGGACGTTCAAGACAGGCTTACCAAAATCTACTGAAGTTTTGCAGAAACACGGGTCCTTCCACGTTCTGCATCAACAGAAGACGAATTAAGCCTTAAAGCTTCGTCATATGCTTCTACGGCCTGGTAATAGTTTCCTGCCATTTCACGGGCATAACCAAGACGGATCCACCATTTTTCAAGAAGAGGTTCTTTTCTTACAGCAGAAGAAAGAGCTATATCCGCATGCTGATATCGAGCCTGCCTGATGTAAATTTCACCCATAAAATAATATGCTGTTCCGACACGGCTGCCGCTTTCAGGCGCATTTGCAACATATTTCTGAAACTGCTCCATTGCGCCGTTATTTTTTCCAAGATAATAGCGGGCTTCACCAAGAACTTCTGTAAGCCTAAGGTCATACGGACTCACAGAAAGCCCTGCAAGAGCCCTCTGCTCTGCTTCCGAATACTGCTTGTTACGGACAAGAGCCCAGCACATTACAACATAGGATTCAACACGCTTAGGATTTTCGTTAATTTCCTGCTCGCACACCGCAATAGATTCTGCATAGCGGCCGTTGTTATAAAGCACCAGAGCATCCTGCTTGAGATTAGACTGAGCAGAAAGCAATGTTCCATGAGCGGCAAACAACAGAATAAACAATATTAATTTAGCATTTGTTTTCATTTACTTTCCCTGATCATCGTACATCTTCCGGTAAATGTACTGCCCGGTTCAAGAACCACCTGTTTTGAAGAAATATCTCCGTCCACAGTTCCGCTGGACGATATGAATATTAAGTCTTTTGCGTTTACATTGCCGTGCACGCGGCCTTTTATAAGAACTCTTGCCGCATTTATATCTGCGTTTACTTCGGCATTTTTATCAACCACCAGATCACTAGTAGCGTCGATTTTTCCGTTTACTGTACAGCATATCATGAACGGCTTAACAAAGCGGATGCTTCCGGTGAATTTAATTCCCGGTTCCATTACTGTATCAAACGCTTCATCTTCAAGATCAAAAAAATCAGATTCCTTTACGTCAAACATAGTCTTATTTTACCCTATTAATCAAACTCAAGTCAATTTCAATAGAGCGTAAACACATGCAAACTCTAAGAAAACTGCGCCGAGCGTGGAGGGCGCCGGAGGCGGCCGCGTAAGGAGTGAACGGATGTGAACGACTGGAGCGGCTGAGCGTAGCGGAACCCGGAAGGCGACTTACGGAAGTAACTGCGCCCAAAAGAAAGAAAAGTCTTAATATTGTTTATTTCTTTCCATATAGATATAATGAAATGCTTATGAAAAGCATACTGATTTTTTTAATGCTTACATTCGTTTTGTTCTCTGCAAATGCCCGACAGAAAAAAGTCGCGGGGCCAAAAGAAGACAAAAAACACCCTCCGCTTTTATTTAAAACAAGGCAAGCCGCGCTTTATACAGATATTGAGCTTTCCGGAGGATATGAATTTTCGGCAGAGAGAAATTTTCCATTCGCAAAAATAAAGCTTATACCGGCAGAAGGTGTATTCGGAAGTTTTTCACTTTCCTCTTCTGCTGCATTATCCGTAGGATACAGTTCCGATGATTCAATCGTTTCTTTGGGGCTATGCGTACCAGATATATGCTTTGGATACAAAATTTATAATTTTCTACCATATTTTGGCGGCGGATTTTATCAGAACTGGTATTTTGCAAACGAACGCTCAAACAATGTAGGTTTTACCACGACAATTCACTCATACGGATACAGTATTTACGCCGGATTAAACTATTCGGTAAACGACTACATAAGCATTTTTTCGGAATATGAAATTCATCCGCATACATGGATGGTAACAACGGGAAACAGCGACATTGAATGGATCTTTCCGCAGCAGATTTCGACCGGCATATCACTGAACTTACCATGGAGACTTTAATGGAAGCAAAAAAAATTTACAGATTTTTTTATTTTATTGTGCTTTCCCTTATTTTTGTTTCCTGCGAGGATCCTGGATTTACGAAACTGACTTTTTCAAGTTCTGTAGATGCAGAGGCCAGAATTGAATACTACAACGGAACAGAAGGCATAGCTCTCTACTACTCTGCATTACCGTTCTGGTTGCGCGTTCCTCAGGAAGTTTTAGGCTACAAGGTTCTTAGAGTAAAACTTGCGGATGCAAAAGATAAAACGAGCCTGTATGTTGCAAATTTTCCGGAATCAGTTATTGTAATCGACAGTCTTAGTGGCTGCACAAACCTTACTGAAATAACGTTTCCCGGAAGTCTGAAAGTATTCCCGCTTATGATAGGCTGCACAACTTTGGAAAGCATTGAAATTCCGGATAATGTTGACACTCTTTTGAATAGTACATTTTCTGGGTGTACGGCATTGAAAAACATCAAATTCGGAAAAAGCCTGTATTGCATTGATACAGCCGCTTTTTCAGGATGTACAGCACTTTCTGAAATTGTCCTACCAGACACTGTTTCTGAAATACGTTCGAGCGCATTCTCTGGCTGCACTGCGCTTACTTCTGTAAGCACAGGAAACGGATTAGGTTTTATCACAGAAACGGCTTTCAGCGGCTGTACTGCAATTAAAACTTTAGTGCTGGGCAAAAATCTTTCAGGGATTGAAGCCGGAGCATTTGAAAAATGTTCGAATCTTACGACAGTAACCTGCTATGCGGAAGACCCCCCGTCCATTGATAAAACAAGTTTCAAAACAACAACAACTACAACGACAACTACAACAACAACTTCTACTGACTCAGATTCAACAGAAGAAAGCGATTACACGATAAAAATTTCTCTTAAAGTTCCGTCTGCCTCAGTTGAAAAATACAAGAACCACAAAATATGGGGAAAATTCACTTCGATATCAGAAATATAAACCAAGAAATATAGATCTTTTCTCTAATTCAGGTAGAAAAAAAAATAATTCAGGTAGAAAAAAAATAATTCAGGTAGAAAAAAAATTAATTGATCACAAAGCTATATTTAAAATATCCTGAAGAATCCTTTTCAAGAAGACCACAAAATTCCTCTCCTTCTGCAAAAACAGCAGCAAAATCATCTTTTAAAGAAAACGGAGAAACATCAAACCAATCAGAACGAAGTTTAGCTCCATTTCTGAACATTGAAAGCTTATCGGGTTTTATTTCAAGAACTGAAAAACCACACTGAACGGCAATATCCTTTGTCATGGAAAGGGATTTTTCAACCACTTCATTCCGCAGAATAAGTTCTTCCTTCGAAACAACAAAAAGAGATTTTTTTTCCTTTTTCTTAGCCTCTAGAACTTCATTTTCTTTTCGGATTGTAAATTCAGCATTTTTGCAGGCGGATTCTATTGTAAAGTCATCTAAAAGATTAAAGCCTGCCGCATCCCTTAAGTCAAAATTACCGACCTTTGTTCTTAAAAGCCCTGTAAGAAAAGCTGCAGAACCGCAATAATCGGCAATATCACGAGCAAGGGAGCGGATATAAGTTCCCTTTGAAACCGTAAATCTGATACGGGCAGCAGAAACTTTTTCTGCACCATCAGAATAAACCAATTTTGTCTCAAGAAGTTCGCTTCCAAAAACCGTTACAGCTCTTGCAGGAATTTCTGCACTCCTTCCGCTGCGCACCATATCACTGGCTCTTTTTCCATTTATATGAATTGCACTGAATACAGGAGGTTTCTGCATATAGGTTCCTGTAAAATGTAAAAGTGATTTTTTTAACGACTGCAAAGTCGGAAGAGAAGCTGTTTTTACAGTTTGACCGGTACACTCCAACGTATCTGTTTCTTTTCCGAACGTAATTACAGCCTCATAAGTTTTATTGAATTCTGTAATTCTTCCACAAAGCCGGGTCAATGCACCGGTACATACAACAAGAAGACCGCATGCAAAACTGTCTAAAGTTCCTGTATGCCCTACTTTCTGAGTATTTAACGCATGCTTTACTGTGAACAAAGAGGAAAAACTTGTCTGCGCAGGACGTTTTGCAAGCAGGATTATTTTATTTGAATTTATATTTTCTGACATAATGAAAAAAAATTGCTGTAGGTCAGACCGATTGCAGATCTGACCTGCAGCATAACTTTATGAAAACTATTCGTCTTCAGAAGGATTGTTTTCTGAATCTGATCGGGACGCTTCCAGAGCCTTTGACTCTTCCTCAAGCTCATTGAGTTTACGGACCATTCTGAAACCTTCCTTCATGCCCGAATCAACAACAAAAGTAAGTTTTGGAAACTTTCGTATACGGAGTTTTTTTGCAATTGATGACTGAATGAAACCAGCGGCATTATTCAGTCCGTCAACACCTCTGTCAAGCATGGAATCGCTTGCAAAACTAGATACAAAAACCTTTGCATAGCTTAAATCCTGGCTTACTTCAACCCTATTGATGGAAAGGAAAGGCGCAACTTCCGTTCTGGCAGCGACACCTCCCTTCCGGCCTGTAACCCTAGGATCTCGGATTTCACCCCGAAGGATCAGATTGGATATTTCATCACGCAGCTGAACATTCAGGCGTTCCATACGGTACTGTCCCATTACTCAGCGTCTCCTGGGAACATGGTTCCACGATCTTTTGCCTTAGCAGCTTTCTTTGCTTTTCCAGCAGCCTTTTCAGCAGCCAGAGCTTCTGCTTCGGCTGCTTTTTCTGCTTCTGCTTCTGCCATTGCACGTTCAGCAGCTTCTTTTGCCTTGCGTTCGTTTTCTGCACGGTCGTCATGAAGCTCATCTCCAAGCTTACGGGCAACTTCAATATATTCAAATACTTCCATCGTATCACCGACTTGAATATCCTGCCAATTTTCAAGGCTAAGACCACATTCAAAGCCTGTTGCAACTTCTTTTGCATCATCCTTAAAGCGTTTAAGAGAAGCAATTTTACCTGTATACTTAACAATTCCGTCACGTACAAGGTTAACCATGCTGCTGCGCTTAACAATACCGTCTGTAACATAACAACCGGCAATAGTTCCAACCTTAGGAACCTTAAATGTATCGCGAACTTCAATGCTACCGATAACCTGTTCCTTAGTATCAGGAGCAAGCATACCTTCCATAGCGGCTTGAATTTCTTCAACACACTTATAGATGATGTTGTATTTACGTATATCGACTTTTTCTGTATCTGCAAGAATCTTTGCTTTTGGCGTAGGACGTACATTGAAACCAATAATAATCGCATTTGAGTCAGCAGCAGCCAGCGTAACGTCTGATTCATTGATTGCACCAGCAGAACTATGGATGACAACAAGGCGAATATCTTTCGTAGAAAGTTTTTCCAAAGAAGCTTTAAGAGCTTCTGCAGATCCCTGAAGATCAGCCTTGATGATAACCTTGAGTTCCTTAACTTCGCTGGCAGCAATATCGCTATAAAGCGATTCAAGAGTTGTCTTCTTAACAGCTTTTGCTGCTTCAAAACGCTTAAGCTCCTGACGTTTTGTAGAAATTGCACGAGCTTCCTTGTCGTCTTCTGTTACCTGGAACGGATCACCAGCGTTTGGCATTTCCTCCATACCAAGAACCTCAACAGGAGTTGAAGGTCCTGCTTCCTGAATTCTATGACCACGGTCATCGAACATAGCGCGAACACGTCCAGAATAAATTCCGGCAACAAATGGATCTCCCTGTTTGAGAGTTCCACGCTGAATAATTACGGATGAAACTACACCACGGCCCTGATCAATACGGCTTTCAAGAATCTTTCCTTCTGCACGGCAGTCATAAGTTGCCTTAAGCTCAAGCATTTCTGCCTGAAGAAGAATTGCATCAAGAAGATCATCAATACCCATCTTCTGTTTTGCAGAGATATTTACATACTGAGTGTCCCCACCCCATTCTTCCGGTGTAAGTCCGTGCTCAGAAAGCTGGGTCTTAACACGGTCTGGATTTGCTTCTGGCTTATCAATTTTGTTTACAGCAACAATGATTGGAACCTTTGCATCTTTTGCATGGGCAATAGCTTCAAGAGTCTGAGGCATAACGCCGTCATCAGCAGCAACCACAAGAACAACAACATCCGTAACCTGCGCACCACGGGCACGCATCATAGTAAATGCTTCATGACCAGGTGTATCGAGGAATGTAATCTTTCCCTTTGGAGTGCTTACGGAATAAGCACCGATTGCCTGTGTAATACCGCCGGCTTCGCCTTCTGCAACATGAGCGTTGCGGATTGCATCAAGAGTCTTTGTCTTACCGTGGTCTACGTGACCCATTACTGTAACAATAGGAGGACGAGGAAGCATCTTGTCTTCAACATCTGCATCACCCTGTATTACTGTCTCATCATAAAGGCTGATAAGCTTAACTTCACAGCCGTATTCTGCTGCGAGAAGTGTTGCCGTATCAGAATCGATAGACTGTGTAATTGTAACCATCATACCCATTCCCATGAGCTTTCCGATTACTTCACTCGCCTTAAGATTCATCTTTCTTGCGAGGTCTGAAACAGAAACAGTTTCCATGATTTCAATTGACTTTGGAACAACTGAAGCAGGAGTCTCTACCTTCTTCTTGCTTTCAAAGAGATTGTCATCGTACTGTTCTTCATCCTTACGTTTATAAACCTGCTTCTTACCCTTAAATGCAGGTTTTGCAGGAGCACGGTTCTGAAGCATTGGAGGTACAGCACTTGGAGCACCACCGCCAAAACGAGGGGTGCCGCCTCTGTTGAATCCGCCGCCCTGTCCGTTATTTCTAGATGCAAATCCTCCGTTGCGGTTACCCTGAAATCCGCCCTGTCCGCCGTTACGGTTAAACCCACCGTTGTTATATCCACCCTGACGGTTTCCGTCGCGCTCGCGGTTCTGGTATCCCTGCCGTGCCTGCGCACCAGTAAATCCACCGCCCTCACGGTTCTGTCTGTAACCGCCATTGTTATAACCGCCGTTATTATTGTATCCACCACGGTTATAGCCGTTACCATTTCTGTCACGGCGACCATAATCAGACAGATTTCCGGCCTTTACGTTAGGTCTTGCCGGATTAACTTCAAAAGAACGGCGCTGCTGCGGGCGGAAATCTCCGCGCTCATTTCTATCTGATCTTGAAGCAGAGGTCTTCTGCTCTTCCTGTTTTTCAGAATTTACCTTTTGCTCTGGTTTCTTCTGAGACGATTTCTGTTCTTCTATTTTATCAAAATCACCCTTCTGTTCCGGTTTCTTTACGACAACCTTCTTAGAAGCTCCCTGGGGAGCCTGTACAGCCCCTCCAGTTACAACAGGCTTTTTCTTCACAACAACAATCTTCTTTTTGGGAGCAGATTGAGACACAGCTCCTCCTTCCGGTTGTTTTTTATGAACTACAAATGCCTGTTTTTTTTCAGATTCTTCTGCCATTCTATATCCTATTCCTCGTCCTCTGTAAATTCAAACTCAACACCACACTTTGGACAATGCGTCATGTCAAGTGTAATTTCAGCACCACATTCCGGGCAATAATACTTTTCTTCTGCAGTTGACTCTTCTACTGCCGGAACCTCAGCACTGTTACCGGAATCTTCTTCAACGATGTCAACCGTTTCTTTGATAATGCTATATACAGCCTCAACTTCATCAGCTGTAAGACCTTCGATCTTCTGTACAGAACCATTATTATAAGCTTCTATGAACTGTACGATATCTTCAATTCCATTTGACTTAAGAATTTCTGCAACGCGCTCTGTAACACCTTCCAATTCAGCAACTGTAGAAACTTCTTCCGTTTCTTCCTGATCATCATTAAAGAGATTAAGAGCAGCCTGTGTTGTTGCCTTTCCGCTAAGATCCATTCCTTCACACTGTTCTTCAGTCTTTACATCAATCGACCAGTCACATAGACGGTTTGCAAGACGTACGTTCTGCCCCTGCTTACCGATTGCAAGACTGAACTGAGACTCGTCAACGATCGCAAGAGCCTGACGCTTTTCTTCATCAAGAATTACAACTCTTGAAACCTGTGCAGGAGAAAGAGCATTTTTAATAAACTCAACCGGATTTGGATCATAGCGCAGAACATCTATTTTTTCACCAAGAATTTCGCGGATAACGTTCTGAATACGAACGCCCTTTGCTCCGACACAAGCTCCTACAGGATCGATTTCTTCGCGCTGAGTAGAAACTGCCATCTTTGTACGGTAACCAGCATCACGCACGCACTTTTCGATTTTTACAGTGCCGTCTGCAATTTCAGGAATTTCCATTTCCATTGTGATTTCTACAAGACGAGGATCAGAACGAGAAAGAACAATCTGAAGTCCGCTTGAAGTTTTCTTAAGATCAGCGATGATAGCCTTGATTCTATCCCCCTGCTCGTATGTTTCCCGAGGAGACTGATACTTTACTGGAAGAACACCTTCAATTCGTCCTGCATTTCCAAGATCAACGTAAATATTTCCATTGCGTTCTCGCTGGTAATATCCATTAATCATTTCGCCGACTTTATCCTTGTACTGATTGTATAAAGAATCCTTTATCGTTTCATTCAACCCCTGGTGAGCAGTCTGCTTACCTGTAGATACGGCTGAACGGTCAAAAGATTTTGGATCTTCCAGAATATCAATTTCATCACCAAGTTCTACATCTTCACTAAGTTTTTTTGCATCTTCAAGTTCGATTTCTGTAACCGGGTCATAAACACCGTCTACAACAACCTTTCTGGAATAGATGGATACATCAGACATATCATCTGCAAATTTTACGATTGCATTGTCCGAATTTCCGTAAGTACGTTTGTAAGCTGCCTTCAGCGCATTTTCAATTGTCTGCTTAACTGACTCGACCGAGTACCCTTTTTCATCGATCAGAGCACGAATAGCTTCTGCCATTTCTGACATTTTAAGCCCCCATTAATTATAAATGAATAAATTTTGCTTTCGCGATATTTTCAAAAGGAAAAATATGGTTTTTGCCATCTTTCTCCAAAGTAACCGTTTTATCGTCCGCAGAAACGATTTTTCCGCCGACCCAATCAGTGACAGTCTTGTCCCACACCCGCACTTCCCGTCCAATGAATACAGCAAACTCTGCGGCATTCTTAATGTTACGTTCCATTCCCGGTGAAGTAAGTTCCATGTAAGTGTCATCCGTTCCAAGAACAGCCTCCAGCCGAGGAAGAAGAGCGTGATGAACCTTTGAACAGTCATTCACACCAATATCTACAGCAGGATCCTTAGAAGCTATTACAGCACTTATTCTGGTCGTTCCCTTCTGAGGGCTGATACGCAGTTCTAGAAGCGTATATCCCAAACCTTCAACCAACGGAGCGCAATCCTTGTAATGTGGCATTGAATCCAATGATTCGTAATCCAAAATTTCCCCTCCATTCTGATTATCTCAAAAACATAAAAAAAGACTCGTCGCACTGACGAGTCCACTTTAAAAGATAATTAAAATGTACGCTGATACTATAGCATCTTTTCAATACAATGGTCAAGTGATTCAGGATATTTATACAAGGAAATCAACCTGACACAAGAAAAGTCCTTCTGAAAAAAAAAAAGATTCCGCCCGGATCTACAAGGCAAACACCGTTTCCCGTCCGTCTATCGGCAGAGAGATCGATGTTGCAGAAAGCTGAAGAGTCTTTATTCCTGCTGCTTTTCTCAATAGTTTATTTATCTTAAAATTCCCGTGCTTGTCATCCCCTGCAATTGGGCAGCCATTTTTTGAAAGATGAATTCGAATCTGGTGCATACGCCCGGTTTCAAGCTGAAGCTTAACCGTGGAAAGAATGATTTTCTCTGATTCAAATTCAATTTCCTTCTCACCTACCACCTGATAATGAGTTACAGCAGTCTTTTCATCACCATGCTGAACAACTCCGGATCTTATAGTTCCTTTTTTAGGGCTAAGAGTTCCTACACAGATCGCAGTATATTCCTTACGGACAAGTTTACTGCCAATCATTTTTGTCCACTTTGCCGCCGCAAGAGGAGATTTCGCAACGACCATAAGACCACATGTATCACGGTCAAGCCTGTGTACAAGATACACAGGATAGCCAACCTGAACAGGAAGCTCCCTATCCAAAGAATGTACAATTCCAGCACCTCCCTGAACTGCAACCCCGGAAGGCTTATTAATTACGAGGATTTCATCATTTTCATATAAAACAGGTATTTCTTTCATCCGATAAAATAATAGACCTAAAATGCGCTGTTGTTCAATCAATAGAAACAACAGAAACGTTCATAAGGATTTTACAACAAAGATCATATTAACCAGGAACGTTCCATAAAAAAAACGGGGAATTTAAAATGAAAAACAAACTAATTACAATCATTTCCGCAACATTTATATTTCTTCTTACGATATTCCTGCCGGTCACACTTAACGCAGAAGAAATCTCTGACAATGACTTCAATTTCAGCCTTGACCTTCCAGAAGGATTCAAGATTGCCGGCTATACTCCAGACGGAATGTCCTATCAGTTCAGGCATGACAGGCTTCCCGTTGATTTTGTAATGAAACTTTACAACTATGAGAACGCCGTTCCCGCAAACAAAGTACTTGCCGCTACATTAAAAAAACTTTCTGCAACATACGAAGGTATAGGAACATTTAC
The DNA here is from genome assembly GCA_017392945.1 of Treponema sp. Lineage (GTDB taxonomy): Bacteria > Spirochaetota > Spirochaetia > Treponematales > Treponemataceae > Treponema_D. The sequence continues at coordinate 10,873 of JAFOSK010000070.1, read as the reverse complement.
ATGGACCAACAGGATCTGTGCCATAACAACTTTTTCTTCAAAAGCAACTTCGGCAAAAGGCTCAAAAGGCTGGGCTACAGGAATTCCTCTAAGGGACGGAGAAACAGTTCTTATTCTTATCTGCTATGCAGACTCAGAAAAAGCAGACGAATGCGAACAGTTCATAATATCTTCAATTAATTCACTCTCTATCGGTGAAGAAGGAAAAAAGATTCCAGGTATAATAACAACCTATGCTTACGGCGGATCAAAAATAAAAAACATACTTCTCTCAATAAAGGGAAAAAACATCCAGACTTCAATAGATGCAGAGGATGCCGAAGCAAACCAGTTTGTAATCGAATGTGAATATGCAGTTTTACGGCTTTACGCAGCAGACCCAAAATGGAAAGAAGCTTGGACGCGTTACTACAGGACAATTTACAGGGACAGCTACAGCCGCGTTCAAAAAGCAGCATTTGACATAAAAAGTCAGTTCATAAACTACGCAAAAAAGAAAAATCCCGAAAACCCAGAAGCGGTAATAAATGAAATTCTGCTAGAATGGGTACAGGACTTTCCTTATGAACGCGCGAAAGATCAGAAAAAATCAGATTTTACAAACCTGCCGGACATCCTTCAGGGAAAAGGAAGCGACTGTGACAGCCGTAGCATGCTTATTTGCTGCCTAATGGAACAACTCGGAGTGAAATCCGAACTTTTCATAAGCAGAGAATACTCTCATGCCGTATACGGCGTCAATATCAACCTTCCTGGTGCAAAAATTGCAGAGGACGGCAAAGAATTCCTTCTTAACGAAACAACCGCAAAAGGAATCAAACCGGGGCTAATGGCAAAAGACATGAGCGACACCGAAAAATGGATACCTGTAAAACTTCCGTAAAACTCAGCTGACAAGAAGATTGTAAATATCTTTTGTATCAGCGGCATTAAGAATTGCCTTTCTGAGTTCATTGCTCTTAAGCTTGGCGCTGAAATAAGAAATGGTCTTCAAGTAATATGTATGCTGATTATACGCAGCAGCAATCATGAACAAAAGAGTCACAGGAACATCGTCTATTGACTGAAAATCCTCAAGCGGTTTTTTGCAGATACCAACAGCCATAACGAGATCTGTTACAGATGAAAGTCGAACATGAGGAATTGCGATTCCTCTGCCTACAGCAGTAGACATAAGTTCTTCGCGCTTTAAAATCTCTTCAACAAGTTCACCCTTATTCTTAACCTGAGGAGCTTTTGCAAGAACCTCCGCAAGCTCAACCAAAGCATCATGCTTTGAAGCCTGTTCAATAAAAACAACCCTGTCAGGAGACAATATATTTTTTACCTGGATTTCTGATTCAAGTTTCTGAGAAGCCCCTGCCGAAAGCTTTTCATTAACCCATTTTTCAATTTCAGACTTTTTGAAGCGCCATACAGTACCGATCTTTCCGGCCGGAATTTCACCTTTTTGAGCCCAATCATAAACCGTTCTGTCCGAAACACGGAGGTATTTCGCAACTTCTTCAATCGTAAGGATATCCTCTTCCATAAATCAACCCCAATTTTAACTTCAAGATCAACGACTTCCGACTTACAGAAATCGTATAAATGCATTTGCAGTTTGCATTATTTACTTTTTTTTGTCAATATTTGTATATATCCGCGAAAAACTACAAACTTTTCAAATTAAACGTATTTTCAAAGTGAAGAAAAAATATCAGAACAAAAGCAATTGATGCTCTTAATTTCTTTACAAATTGATACATAGCTAAAAATTTCCAACAACCAAAGCAATTCTTTTTCTTCGCGATTTTTTTATGAACGGACATTATTTACAAGCCGGGATTTTATAATACATCTGCTCTTCAAAAAAAATATTTGAAAGCCTTCATTGATTGACCTTGAACAACAATTTATATATCATCAATTTAATTATGAAGACGAAAAAAAGCATTTCTTTCTATATATTTCTATCACTGATATTCTGCCTTTTATATATCATACTTGCCATAAAACCTCTCGAAACGGAATATCAATTCACGCCGGAATGGAAAATCGATGCTACAAACCCCTCTATCTCCGCCGCCGAACCAGAAGATGAAATTCTTCCTTTCAAGCTAGGGCAGACTTTAGGTTATTTTACTCCGGAAGGAAAAATAACTCAGTTCCAGACTTTTCCTCAGAAAGCTTCAATATCAAGATCCTTTTACACCTGCTACAGTTCGAACAATATGTCTGCAAAATATTTTACGCCGGACGGAAAAGCAGCAGGCACAATAGACATAGCAGGATTTCCAATGATAGACGAAGACCGCGTTTTTGTATTCCTGCCGGGCGGGGCATCCTTCGTTCAGTGTGACTCAACAGGACGCAAACTCTGGGAATACGGTGGAACAGTTCCCATTACTGCATTCGACTCATCAAAAAGCGGAGTTGTAGTTGGTTTTGCAGACGGAAACATCTGTCAGTTCAATGAAAACGGAAATTTGGTTCAGAGATTTTCTCCAGGTGGCAGCGACTACAATGTAATCCTAGGTGCTGCAATAGCATCTTCAGGAGAATACATAGCAACAGTTTCCGGACAACACCGGCAGCGCTTTGTACTTGCAATGCGTTCTGAAAACCAAACAAAAATTACAGCTCACGAATTCCTCAATTCAAATGAGCCTACCCAGAAACTTGTAAAATTTAGCAACGATGATTCAACCGTTTACTTTGCAACGTCGAACGACCTTGGAATAGTAGATGTAAAATCTGGAAAAATCCGTCATCTTAAAATCAATGGGCAGGCAATTGCAATCCAGGAAGCCGAAGACACAACTTTCGTGCTAACAAAAAAAGATAATTTTTATACTGTTTATATAATTGAAAAATTTGCAACGCTCACAGGATCATTCTCGTTCTATGCAAAAAACGCTTTCATTCTTACCAATGAAAATCGTTTGTACGTCGGAAAAGATTCAACAATCTCCAGCGTATCAATAAGCAAAAAATAGGAAAAAAAATGAAAAAAAACATCTGCTTTTTATATGCAATACTGATAAGTGCGTACACATTCGCCTTTGACTGGCCACAGGAACAGGTAATTCAATCAGACCAATTTTATTCATATTTTGGACAACTGCGCGGCGACACAATAAGCAATTCGCTTATATTTTCTGAAATCTCAGACGTAAAGGCAGCCGATGACGGATACCTTACAATCATTATAAACGAATATTCAGATCATACAGACTTCTTTCCGTCTGCCCTCGGTAATGCCGTTGTACTTTCCCATGCTGACAATCTTCTCACTGTATACGGAAACATCGATAATGATTCTCTGAAAAAAGATGCATTCAAAGAAAATTCTATAAAAGCAGGAACTGTATTCGGAACATCAGGAAATTCTGCATGGCAGCAGGGACACAGTTCTTTGGAATTTCAGGTGATAGACATAAAAAACAACACTGCAATCAACCCAAGACTGCTCATGCCACGAGTAGGAAAAGAACTTCCGTTATATTATAATGAAGTTTTTCTCTATGGAAAGAACGGAAAGCAATATAATGCAGCAACTCAAAACGTACTGCCTTCAGGAATTTACAAAGTATACAAAAAAAGACAGAACATTGCAGTACCGTACAAAACAAGAGTTGCAATAAACGGAACAATCGTAGACCAAATTTCCTACGACCTTCTCCGCCAGGATGACAATCAGATCTGCGCATCCGGTAAAAAGAACTATACAAAAGCTCTGCTCTACCCGAATAGGGATCTTCAGCTTTTAGGCGAGGCTACGCTCACACCAGGAAAAAACGCCCTGCAGCTTACGCTCAGCGACATTCTCGGAAAAGAAGTGAACGCAACCTACCTTCTTACAATCTATTAAACTGGGAAAGTCTTTGAAATTATTCCGCCACCAATAATAACTCCATCATCATACATAACGACGGACTGTCCGGGAGCGACTGCTCTCTGCGGAGTTTCAAAGACGATTTTCCATGGCTGACCAACAAAAGACTCTCCTTCTGCAGCCTGATAGCGTTCAATAAACGCCTTTACAGGCTTTGAGGCGAGTCTTATTTTTACGAATGCTTCAATACATCCCGACGGTTCAACGTTTCCTGGCCATACAAAATCATCCGCAACAAGTGCAGACGAATTCAAATCATCGTTTGAAGCCAACACAACCAAATTATTCTTTGCATCTATGGAATGAACATAGAGAGGATGCGCAGAACTTACGCCAAGACCCCTTCTCTGCCCGACAGTATAATGCTCAATCCCACGGTGTTTTCCCAAAACCTTACCATCAAGGTCAATTATATCACCAGGAACAGACGGCTTATCAGAAAAAAGCATATCAAAATATTCTTCTGGTATAAAATCCTGGCTTTCTTCCCGGTCAGCCGCTGCAAGGCCTCGCTCCCGCGCCATACGGAAAACTTCTTTTTTGGGAATCTCTGCAAGCGGAAAACGCACTTTTTCAAGAATATCTGACGGAACCCTGTAGAGAAAATAAGTCTGGTCTTTTGACTGATCCATCGCAGTATGAATCATGCAAGGTTTTGAGTCTGATCCGAAAAGCCCGTTTTCAGGACGCACGATTTTTGCATAATGCCCGGTACAGAAATAATCATAATCAATGTTAAGCTGCCTGATTCCAAGATGCAGGGCTCCGAATTTTATATAGCGGTTGCAACGTATACATGGATTTGGCGTACGACCAGCCCTGTATTCAGCCTTAAAATATTCAAGAACCTCGTCATGATAGGCTTTTTTTACGTCAATAACGTGATATTCTATGTCATGTTCAGCACAGAATTTTTTACATGTCTCTATATCTTCTATTTCGCCAGGACCATAACAGGAATCATGAAAAGTTTTTCCATCTTCCAACCCTGGAAGTTTTCCATCCCACAAAGACATGGTTACACAAATAACCCGGCAACCTTTTTCTTTCAAAAGCAACGCCGTCAAAGTTGAATCAACACCGCCCGAAAGACCTACAACAACAGTTGTTCCAGCCTCCGGTAAATTTTGGTCTATAAATTTCATAGTGCTTTAGTATAGATTATTTTTTTATATTTTACAATGTAAGTTGAGCAGATTCTTTTCTTGCAGTAAAATTAAATCATGAAAACAAATATGATTCTTTCAGCTTCCGGATGGCGCAAAGTTTTTGCACTGTCTGGACAGGAACAAGACAAAACAACAATGATCGGCGAAGACAACATTGCAATATCAATTTTTTCAGCAGCAGTTTTCGCAGACTATATAAAAGAACAATGTAAAAAAGCCAGTCCCTTGGTGATAGTCGGAATGGATGCCCGCCCGACAGGACCCGCAATTTCAGAAGCAGCAATAAAAACATTCATTGCAAAAGGAGTAGATGTCAGATATTTGGGAATAACAGCCGCACCAGAGATCATGGCGTATTCAAAGCAGGCTGATGGATTCATGTATATTTCTGCAAGCCACAATCCTGTAGGTCATAACGGAATAAAATTCGGCCTTAATTCAGGAGGAGTCTTAAACGGAACAGAAAATGCAAAACTTGTCAGAGACTTCAATGCTCTATGCGAAAAAGACGATGCAAGACAATATGCCTTCAACATGATAAGCAGTGTTCCAGAAGAAAAAATTGCATCCGTATACAGAGGAGCCACAGGTGAAAAAGAGAAAGCCCTGAGCGCATACTCATCTTTTCTGAATGAAACTATAAGCGGAACAAAGGACAGTTCAATTCAGAAAAGTCTCTTTGAGCGTCTTAAAAAAGCAATTTCGGAAAAGCATATAGGTGTAGTCTGCGACATGAATGGTTCTGCACGGGCAGATTCTGTTGATTCAGAATTCTTCAAGGCCGTTGGTATCAATTTCTATGCAATCCACAACAAGGCAGGCGAAATTGCCCACGAAATCATTCCTGAGGCAGAAAACCTTGTTCACGTAGCAGCAGAAATGGAACGTCTTCAGAAAGAAGGTAAAAAAGATGCCCTTTTAGGCTACATGCCTGATTGTGACGGAGACCGCGGTAACATTGTATATTGGGATGAGGATCAGAAAAAAGCCGTAATTCTTAAAGCTCAGGAAGTTTTCAGTCTTTCTGTTCTTGCAGAACTTGCATTCCAGAAATGGAGCGGAATTTCAAATGCAGCAGTTGCAGTCAACTGCCCTACATCAATGCGCATCGATGAAATTGCAGCCTCTCTTGGAGCAAAAGTTTTCCGAGGAGAGGTCGGAGAAGCAAATATTGTAAACCTTGCTTCAGAAAAACGCGCTGCTGGCTACGCAGTAAGAATTCTAGGAGAAGGTTCAAATGGCGGTACAATCACTCATCCAGCAGCAGTCCGAGATCCGATCAACACTCTTTTTGCAATAATTAAGCTTATGACAATCAGAGAACTTTATTCTTTATGGTGCAAAAGCACGGACATTGAAGAAAAACAAAACTACACCCTTACAGATATTTTAAGTTCTGTTCCTGTTTATACTACTACCGGAGTATCAGAACCAAGGGCTGTACTACGTATTGAAACCAAGGATCATGCGATCCTTAAATCACGGTTCCAGAAAATTTTTGAAACCCAATATAACGACAAAAAGGCTTTTCTTGAAAAAGATGGGATTTTTAGCTGGGAATGCTGCATCACAAACGGAACAAAAGAAGTCTGCGGTGAGAAAGATTTTTCAAAAAGCGGAAAAGGCGGACTTAAAATCAAATTTTATGACCGGAACTCAAAACCTTTAGCATTCATCTGGATGCGCGGAAGCGGAACAGAACCCGTTTTCAGAATTCTCTGCGATGTCCGCGGAAACAATCCCGAACTCGAGCACAGGCTGCTTGAATGGGAAACAGAAATGCTTCTAAAGGCAGATAAAAGTCAATAAAAAGTCATCAAAACTTTTTTTTACTGTTGATAAAATAGTTTATCAAAATACTCTTTATTAAGTAAAAAAAATTTACTATAATGATTTTTAAGAATTAGAATTGAACCATGAATAATCGAAAAGAGGATTACATGGCATTCTCAGGAGTTAAAATGGATAAGGCTGAAATCCTAAAAAGAGCAAAAGAATATATTGCTGCTGAAAAAGACGAAAGATTCCGCAAAGAAGTAGAGGATCTCGTTGAAAAAGAAGACTTTACAGAACTTGAAGACCGTTTTTACCGCACTCTTGAATTCGGAACAGGTGGACTTCGCGGTGTAATGGGTGGCGGCACAAACCGCATGAACACTCTTGAAATCAACCTTGCCACACAGGGACTTGCAAACTACGTAATTAAGGCTTTCCCAGAAAAAGCGAAAGCCGGAACGCTAAGTGCTGTTATCGCTTATGACAGCCGCAACAATTCAGACGTATTTGCAGAAGCTACAGCCCTCATTCTTGCTGCAAACGGAATCAAGGCATACCTTTTTACAGGTCTTCGCCCTACACCGGAGCTTTCATTTGCAATCCGATATTTTAAGGCAGACACAGGAGTTGTTGTAACAGCTTCGCACAACCCTAAAATGTACAATGGTTACAAAGCTTATTGGAATGACGGTGCACAGGTTATTGAACCGCATGACGTAGGTATCGTAGAAGAAGTAAATAAAGTGACTTCCGTTAAAACGATTTCTAAAGAAGACGCAATCAAATCAGGTAAACTTGTTCTGATTGATAGTGAAATCGATGAAAAATATTGGGAAATGTGCAAAGCTCAGCTTTTCCGCCCAGCACTTATCAAGGAATATGCAAAAAACGTAAACGTTGTATATACACCGCTCCATGGAACAGGTGCAATGCACGTAGAAAAAGTTCTTGGAGATCTTGGTCTAGCCGTAACAACAGTACCAGAACAGAGAAATCCTGACGGAAACTTCCCTACTGTAGAAAAGCCAAACCCAGAAGAGAAACCAGCTCTTAAAATGGCTGTTGAACTTGGCACAAAAACCAAGGCTGACTGTGTAATGGCAACTGATCCGGATTCAGACCGTTTCGGTACAGCATTCCCTGACAAAAACGGAAACTTCGTACTTCTTTCAGGCAACCAGATGGGTGCACTTCTTATGGATTACGTATTCCTTTCAAGAAAAGAATTCGGAAAACTTCCTGCAAATTCCTACTGTGTACGTTCCATCGTAACAAGTCCATTCGGTGATGACATCTGTAAGAAATACGGCGTAGAAATGATCGAATGTCTTACAGGATTCAAGTGGATTGCCGCTGTTGAAGCAGAACGCGAAGCAAAAGGAATCGGAACATACGTATTCGGTCTTGAAGAATCATACGGATATAAAGTAGAAACAGAAGTAATGGATAAAGACGGAGTTTCTGCTGCTGCAATGTGTGCAGAAATGACAATGTATTGGAGAAGTCAGGGCAAGAGCCTTCTGGAACACCTTGATGAAATGTATAAGGAATATGGCTATTTTGAGGACCGTGCCATTTCAAAGAACTTCCCTGGTTCAGCCGGTGTAGAAACAATGGCCGGAATCATGACAAAACTTCGCACAGAAGGTCTAAAGACTCTCGGTGGCAAGAAAGTTGTAAAAATCCGCGACATCCAGACTTCCACAGCATTTGATCCTGCCGACCCTTCAAAGAAAGAAACAGTCGCACTTCCAAAGAGCAACGTACTTCAGTTCTTCCTTGAAGGCGGAACAATCGTTTCTGCTCGACCTTCTGGAACAGAACCAAAGATTAAGTTCTATATCAACACAAAAACAACAGTCGGCGGAACAAAATCTGACAGCGACCTTGCAGCTACAAAGAAAGAAGCAGCAGATCTTTGTGATGCAATCACAAATGAAATAAACGCAATTCTCGATGCAGCTGGAAAATAAGTTCTTAAGGGACTATAGGCGAATGTTTCGTTTGATAAAATCAAACGAGACATTCGTTGCGTTCGACACAGAAACAACAGGTCTTAGTCCTGAGAAAAACAGAATCATTGAAATAGGCGCCGTGAAATTCAATTCAAAAGGAATCTGCGGTTCCTACAATACTTTAGTAAATCCTATACAGCCAATTCCTCCGGAAATAAGTGCTCTGACTTCAATTACAGACAGCATGGTTCAATCTGAAAGAAAAATCTCGGAAATTTTGCCTGAATTTATTGATTTTGCAGGTAATTCAATTTTAGTGGGACACAATATTCAGTTTGACATCAGATTTTTAAACGCAGAATGCATAAGAAATGGCTTTCAAACTATAAAAAATGATGCTATCGACACCTTGATGTTCAGCAGATGGGCATTTCCGGAATTAAAAAGATACAAGCAGACAGCAATGGCAGAATATTTTCACTTGGAAATAAAGGAAGCACACAGAGCTTATGATGACGCCTTTGTCTGTGGAAACCTCTTTCTTCATCTTATAAGGGCAACCGCAGACAGGCAGAAAATATAGGCATTAAAGTGCTACCCTCTTGGAGCCTTTACAGGATCAACAGGTTTTCCATTCTGAAATACCATGAACTTAATGCTGGATTCAGCCCCTTTTCCCGTACGACCAATTTCCGTACCGGCAAGAACATAATCACCTTTTTTAGCTTTTACAGAGCCAAGTCCTGTATATGAATATATCAACCCTGTTTTTGATTGGATGAACACAACATCTCCAAAACCACGGTAAACACCGGTATACATGACCGTTCCTTCTCTAATACATTTTACGACTTCGTTTTCTCGGCCGGTCAACTGAACTCCGCTTACTTTGCCACTAATATTCCTTACAGAGGGATTTTCTAATGGCCAGATTACGCCACTAACAACTGAAACAGAAGGATTTACACTGTCACGTGCAGCAGAAGCCTTAGAAGCAGCAACATCTTTCTGAGAAATCTTAGTAAATCCGGACTTAGAATCGGAAGACAAAACTTCCCCAGGAACCGTAAGTTTCTGACCGATTTTTATAGTTGCATTAGAATCAAGGTTATTCATTACCAGCAATTCAGGCAGTTTTATTCCATATTTTCGAGCTATACCATAAAGAGTGTCACCCTTCTGAACCTGATAAACAGCGGAAGAAGAAGATAGCGACTGCTTTGATTCCGAAGAAACCGCTTTCGAAGATGAAAGAGCCGCAGCGTTGCTTATATCAGCAGCAGGAATCGTAAGCTTGACACCTTCCTTTAAGACATCACTTTCACTTAGATTATTAGCGGTCCGAAGTTCAGCTACAGTAATCTCATATTTTCTGCTTATAGAATATAAAGTATCCCCTTTTTTTACTACATAAGTAGAATCTGCAAAAGCACTTAATGAAGAATATAAAAGAGTGACAAAAATAAAAGCTATTGATTTAATTTTTTTAGAAAATCCCATACTTTGATTATCGGACTATTTCGTGAAAAAGTTTACCAACATCTATGCCGTTTACTATTTTTCCATGCGGATAAGCCGCAAGCATACCTTCCCTTCCATGACTAAGGTGAGATGAAGTGATTCCGTGCTTGATGGAAATATCAGCTTCCATAAGTGCAGAAATATGATCTGCAACACGGACAAGTCTGCCGTCAACAGGAGAATACTTTGCATTAGAATACAATTTGTTAAGATCTTCCCAACTTACTTCGCGTGGAACTTTGTTTTCATCAAGGATTCTATTTGAAAATTCATCGCTGGTAAAATAAATTATTTCATCACGAAAAAAAGGCTCCATAAGAGGAACCAATTCCTTGCTTACGATTTCGTCTTCAATCTTCTTCACGATATTAGGGAGCTCATCCGTAGCCTGCTTTACGGGCGAAATTATATCCCTTGTAACAGCTTCAGGAAGATCATGAAACAACCCCGTAAAAAAATTATTTATAAGCCTTTTTTCTGTCATTTTTGAAGAATTAGACTTACACAAAAGAAGCGTTAAAATAGCAACAAAGTAACAGTGCCCCAACACAGTTGTCTTAGGAACTCTCGGAGTC
>JAFOSK010000069.1 GCA_017392945.1 Treponema sp. | reverse complement strand
TTCAACTTTTGGAATATATGAATAGTTCTTGTCCTTGCTTGATGCGATAACATCTACAGCAACGCCAAGTTTTTTTGCTTCAGCAGCAGCTTTTTTTGCCCAAACACCAGTTTCGATGTAAGCAGCCTTCTTGTTCTTGATACCGAGGTTCTGTGCAACCATTGCAAACTGAGTAGAACCACCACCCTGAACGAACAGGATTTTGTAGTTTTCAGGAACCTTCATCAACTTGCGAACCATTGCTTCAGCATCCTGAATGATTGGTTCATAAGCCTTTGAACGGTGGCTCATTTCCATTACAGACTGACCAGTTGTGCCGTATTCAAGCATTTCTGCAGCACATTCTTTAAGAACATCTTCCGGCAGGCAGCTAGGACCTGCACTAAAATTCCATACTCTAGACATTTATAACCCCTGTGTGAGCCCGTTAACGAGCCCTGATTTGTTAACAATTTATATATGCAGAATCCTACAAACACAGACAGTTTTATTCAATTAATTATAAAAATAAAAAAGATTGGATTCGGGTTAAAATCAGTAAAAAAAGATGCTTTTATATAGTTATTGTGAAATCTCTAACAATAACTATATACTGCTGGCTTCCACTTCTTTTTCCACAAGCGAAAGCGCAATCACCGGCGATACATTCTGAACCTTTATTCCATCAGGAACAGAGAAAACCGCATTTGTATAATTCACCAGCCCCTTTATTCCTGCCTTTACAAGACGATCTGCCATCTTCTGGATTTCGCTCTCTGCACAGCAAAGGACAGCATATTCGATTTTTTTTAATGGACACACAGTTTCTATGCGGCTTGCCGGAAAAAGCTCAAAAGTAGAGCGTAAAAGCTCTACCCTGTTCAAGTTGGAATCAAAGCCGGCGCAAACCTCAAAGCCGCTTTTTTCAAAAAAATCATTATCAAGAAAAGCCGCTCCAAGCCGTCCAAGCCCTACAACACAGACACGTTTTTTTCGTGCAGAGCCATCATCGCCAAAAAGTCCTAGCGCAGATTTTATATCTTCCGCAAGAACATTAACGTCATATCCGTTTCTAAAGCCACGGTGCTCAGCAGGAAGCTCCGCCTGCACAAAATCATAACGGACAAGAGAATCTTTTACTCCTAAAAGAAACGCAATTTCCTTAGAAGTCACGCGTTTTTTTTCGCAACTTTCCAGAAAATTCAGCAAAAGAAAGAGACGTTTTTTTGTTGATTCAGAGAGTTTTCGGCTCATATAAAAAAATATACAGAATTCTTTAAAAAGAAAAAACCTGGCCGGTAAAAGAATGGGAAAACGGCCAGGTCAAAATAAGGAGGACTGTTCTAGCGATCGAAACGTCGGTTGCCCAAGAATGCAACGGATATTCCAGACATCGGGCGTACAGCAGTGTCGTAGTACGAAAGAACTTCTTCAGAAAACAGCTTATCAAGTTTTTCCTGATAAGACTTGATTTTTCCAACGTAGTTCAACGTTGACTGCGGCGTATTGTCAGCACGCACTTTATTTGTTCCTGCATTGTACATAGCCAGTGCAGCAACTTCATTTCCTGCTACGTTCATACAAAAGCGCAAGTGGCTCATACCATATTTTGCGCTTGTAGCAGGATTAAAGAAATCCTCTTCCCTTAACTGCGGAAAGGACTTGTTATTCAACTGAAACAATCCGCGGTCAACAGAAGCATTTCTATTTTTATTCACAGCGTTTACATCATAGCGGCTTTCTGTATAGGCAAGCGCGAATGCAAGCGACAAAGGAATGTCATTTTTTTCAGCTTCTTCAAGGATTGCAAGAGCTGTCTCCCGGCTGCCTGTAACATGCAGATAGAACCATTCAACAGCAGCTCTTGAAGTAGGCTGTCTGTAAAGAGCAAGACCGGCATCACCGTTCATTGCCTTCTTTGAAAAAAATCCGGCTTCTTCAATAAGGATATTAAAGTCTGCAACGACCTCATTATCAGTACGAGTCGTTGGCTTTACAACTGGTATAGCAGAAACATCTTCTTTTGCTGGAAGCACATTTCCGATCACAATCGTAACGACAAGAAGCAAGCCGCAAAATATAAGTGAGTTACGACATGAGTTGCGGAATCCTGAAACTTCATTCTGATTCATTCGTCTAACTCCTTCGTTCGAACTTACGATGTGTACTATGCCACAAGAAAACAATTGAATCAAGAGAAATTTGAACTTTTTTAGTGAATTTTTTCACAATTTTTTGAATTATTTTGAAAATTTCGCATATATTACGGTTTATTGCAAAATTTTACCAAAATTTTATTTTTTATACAAAATAAAATTAGATGATTGAACCTGCTGTTCAAGTTTTTTTTCAGAAATTACAGCAGAATCAACAAAATAAACGTAATGACCATGCTTTACGTTCATTTCATTTACGAACCACTGGCTGTAACTGTTCGGGCCAAGATCAGAGTCCTTTTCAAGAAGTTCAACCGGAACAGCAAAGCCTATTACGCTGGTGCAGTCCTTTATGCGCCGCGCACAATGAACCATAGCGTCTATGTAAGACTGAACTGTATCCGCATCAGGAAGCTGCTTTACAGTCTGAGGAATTATAAATGCAAAACGTCCATATTTTTCCAGCAGCTTAAGATAGTCACGCATAACAGCAAGAAATTCTTCATTGTAAACACCAGGTTGAAGCTCAACGGCTGACCATTTTACCTGAATTCCAACCAACTCAGACGATTCCGAGGGAAGTTCTGCGGAAGAAATATTTTCGCCATAGATCAAGTGCAGCTTTTCTGTATTAAAAACTGCATTGCCTTCGATTTTCACAAGTTTATTATTTTCTGATTTAAATAAAGGGTCAAATTTCATATTTTTTCCTCATGCAAAAAAAAAGACCTTTGATGAACAAAGGCCCTTTCAACAACTTGAATTCAAGTTACATAAACGACAAGACTATTCTGTCAAAATCTTAATAACTTCAGCTTTGTCCTGTGTGCTAAGAATCTGCTGTCGTTTATCGGCACTCTTGAAAAGCAGGCTAACTTCAGCAAGGAACTGAAGGTGAGGCCCTGTTTTATTCACTGGAGACAATGTCATGATAAAGATTCTGCATGGTTCCTGATCCAATGAATCAAAGTCCACCGGATTATCAGAAATACCGATACATGCTACAAGGTCGCTTACAGAATCAGTTTTTCCGTGAGGAATAGCGATCCCGTGCTTCATACCAGTAGACATTTTACGTTCGCGGTCAAGAACACACTCACGCGCACCGGCTTTATCAGAAACTTTTCCCGCTTTTACGAGAATATCAAGCATCTCATCAATAATTTCTTCTTTTGTTGTTCCCTTCAAATGAAGGTTTACAGTATCTGTTGTTAATACGGTTCTCAAATCCATAGTTTAAGTTTATTCACGCTTATAAATTATGTCAAGAAAAAATCTCGGTAATTACCGTAAAAAAATGTGCAAAATTTCAAAATTGAAATATTTCCACAGCGGCTTATAGCGCAGAATGCCAGATTGCATTGACCGTGCATTTAATTACAGAATTTGATATAATCGAGGATATGACAGCAATTGAAAAATTCAGATCTGACGCAGTGCGCTCCCTGAAGCATGCACGGGCGGACAACAACGGGCGGTATGATGCCGCGAAGGCATGCGAATACCTTCAGAATCTTTTTATACGAAGCTGCACCGTTTCTTCGGGAATCAGCCGCGCAATAGCGTTTTACTGGCGTGACCAATATGTTGACCGGTCGGTGGATTTTGCAAACGAACCGTCTGAAGCGAATATCGACAAAATGTGCGCGCTTCTTTCTTTTTTGAATGACGCAGACGAAGGAGAAGAGATTCTTTCTCAGAATGACCTTGAAGAACTTTCGGACGCAATCAACGATGAAGCAGAGACCATGCCGCTTGACCAGCTGCAGAGCCTTATGGGCAAGCTTGTTGAACGCGGAGCCCTTTAAGGGGAATGATTTAAAATATGTGTAAAGAACTGTATTCAAGCTGCACCCAATGTCCGCGGAAATGCGGTGCTGACAGAAACAGCGGTAAATGCGGTTTCTGCGGTGAAAGCACAGAAGTACGCGTTGCAGTAGCCTGCCTGCATTTCGGTGAAGAACCGCTTATCACCGTACACGGCGGAAGCGGAACAATTTTTCTTACCGGATGCACTTTGCGCTGTGCATTCTGCCAGAACTACCAGATTTCACAGAACGGAATTGGACGTGCTGTTTCCAGCGAAGAATTCACGCAGATATGCCTTAAGCTTCAGAATGCGGGAGCGGAAAATATAAATCTTGTAACCGGAAGCCACGCAATACCGAAGCTGGCCGAATACATAAAAAACGCCAAAGAAAACGGCTGCTCCATACCTTTCTGCTGGAACAGTTCTGCCTTTGAGAGCGTTGAAATGCTGGAACTTTTAAAGCCATACGTTACGATATGGCTTCCTGACCTGAAAACCTTGAATTCACAGCTTGCCGGAAAACTTTTTGCCGCCCCGGAATACCCGGAAGCCGCGGTAAAGGCCATAAGCTGGATGATCCAGAACAACCCGATAAAAATCGAATCTGCAAAGGCTTCCAGAGATTATACAGACGCAAACGGCGAAAAAATAATCAAAGGGGAAGAACGCGAAAAAATGACGCAGGGCGTTATAATCCGCCATCTTTTTATGCCTGGAAAATTCAGTGAGACAGCGGATGTGCTTGGCTGGCTTAAAGAAAACGCTGACGGCAGAGCAATAATCTCATTAATGAATCAGTACACCCCTGTTCCGTTTTCAGAGGATGCCGGCCAATTAGAAAGCCGTAAAAAATCTCTTTCAGCAATAGAAAACCGCCTTGTAACCCCTCAGGAGGACAGTGATCTTCAGGATTTGATTGAAGCCTTTGACTTTGAAATGCTGTTCTATCAGGAACTCACCGACGATACCAGCTGGCTTCCCGACTTTACCCGTACGCAGCCATTCAGCAACAAGCTCGCCAAACCCTCCTGGCATTGGAATAAAGGATTTCTAGACTAACTGCGGACATGGAGGTCCGCACATTGACGTAAGAATGCACCAGCATTCTTACATGACAAAGTTTTTTAGGACAAAAAACTTTGTCCCCGGCACTGGAATAAAGGATTCCTGGACTAACTGCGGACATGGAGGTCCGCACTTTGACGTAAGAATGCGCCTGTAAGCTTGGTGACAGCGGTCATTGACGGTTCCCCGAGAGGTTCCTGATTGAGGAAGGAACTGCTCATAAGCCCCTGTTATTTGGGAAACTCCGGGGGTTTTAGGGGGAGCAGAGCGCCCCCTAGGAGAGGGGGTAGAGAAAGACACGATGAAGCAGAGCAAATGACACTGCGTGCAGGGGCATTTGCGAAGCGGTTCGTGTCTGGAGCGAGGGGCAGGCGCCCCCTTTTGTTTTATTTAAATCCTTTTTTTTACCATAATTGTAAAAAAACGTGCTATAATAAGCACTATATGAACAAACTTGAAAAATCAATGGGCACTTCCATTCCTTTGGGAGCTATTTACACAACAAAAAAAGACGGCACCGTTATCGGTGAATATACAGACTTACCGGAATTTGCAAAATTCTGTAAAAAAGCCGGGCTTACACTTCTTCAGCTTTTGCCGGTGAACGATACAGGAACTCAGTCATCGCCATACAGCGGTCTGAGCGCATTTGCCCTTCATCCGATTTACATTGATTTAACTGCAATCCCAGAATTTGCTGCCGCTTATAAAAACGCAGACTTTAAGAAAGCCTATGACAAAATGATAAAGGACTTTCCGTATTCTGCTCAGGGGCGCTACAATTACATGGGAATTCTTAACGCCAAGACGGATCTTCTGAACCGTTTGTACGAAACCACAGAAATCGCAAAAAAAGCTGAAGCCGATGAAACCCTTGAAAAGTGGATCAAGAAAAATCCATGGATTATAAACTATGCGGTTTACAAGAACCTTAAGGTAAAATACAACCAGGCTACATGGAAAGACTGGTCAAAAGAAGACCGCACTCCGAGCGAAAAAGAAATCAAAGCCCGCTGGAATGATGGTGCGCTCAAAAAAAATCACCTTTTCTTTGCGTGGGTTCAGATGCGCGCAAACGAACAATTCAAGGCTGCGACTGACGCTGTAAAGAAAGCTGGAATTACACTTAAAGGTGACATGCCGATCCTTATGAACGAAGACAGCTGCGATGCATGGGCACTTCCGAATATTTTTAATCACAATCTTAGAGCAGGAAGCCCTGTTGACGGTGAAAACCCGACCGGCCAGAACTGGGGATTTCCTACTTACAACTGGGAATATCTTCGAGAGCATAAATTTTCATGGTGGGTTGACCGCCTTAAGAATGCTGAACAGTACTACGGTGCTTACCGTCTTGACCATATTCTTGGATTCTTCCGCATCTGGGCCATTCCAGCACGCGATACTACGGCTGTCCTTGGTCACACAGTTCCTTATGTTGCAATGACACGCGACGACCTGCACAACATCGGTTTTGACGACGGACGTATCCGCTGGTTAAGCCAGCCTCACGTTCATACAGGCCTTATTGAAGACATTACTTGGAATCATGGAACTGCTGTAGCCATTCTTTCTAAATTCATGAACAGGATCGGAAACGAAGAACTCTGGCTTTTCAAAGATACTCTTACCGGCGACAAGGATATTTATGAAGCCGATCTAAGCGCATTCTGCGAAGGAGACGCTCAGCAAAGATGTAAGGACGCATTAAGCAAGGCATGGCAGAACCGCTGTCTTATCGAAGTTACTACGGATCATTTTGTTCCAGTATGGACTTACTACACTTCTACTGCATGGGGCTCTTTGAACGACGGTGAAAAGAATGCCCTTAAAGGACTTTTTGACAGAAAGGAATGGGAACAGAACAAGCTTTGGGAAACCCAGTCGGATGAAATTCTTTCTACGCTGACAAAATCCGTTGACATGGTTCCTTGTGGAGAAGACTTAGGAGCAGAACTTCCTTGTCTTCCGTACGTAATGGAAAAGAACGGAATTCTCGGACTGCGCGTAAACCGCTGGACAAGACGATGGAAGGAAAACGGACAGCCATATGTTCCGCTTAATGAAGTAACATACCTTTCTGTAACGACAACTTCTGTTCACGATTCTACTACTGTGCGCCAATGGTGGCAGGAAGACAGAGGCGGTTCAAGCATGTTTGTAAGGACAAATCCTTGGGCATTCGGAATTGACGGATTCGATCAGAACCGTATCAATGAAACAGCAAATTCTCCGTTCTCACCGGAAATTGCAGAAGGCTACCTTAAGGGAGTTGCAACAGCAAATTCTGTATGGATAATAAATCCTCTTCAGGACTTTATGGCAATGGAGAAAAAATATTGGACGGCAGATTCCAACGCAGAGCGCGTAAACGTTCCTGGCAGCGTAAACGACTTTAACTGGACTTACCGTATGCCTGTAACTGTAGAAGAACTTGAAAAAGACGATTCCTTGATCGGGAAAATCAAGGCTATCGTTGCTTTGCATAAATAAGGAAAAATATCAAAGATAATTCCGAAATTCATGTCTGTCGCTTGGAGAGAAGCAGAAGTAATTTTACCCCTCTTCACGACAGACTAGGCTTAGGAAGAGTCTTAACAGAGAGGAAAAAAAGTATGGATATTTCTTACAACGAGTTTCATGTAGGACGAAAAATCCGCGACATCTGTAAATTTGATGAACGACTTTACTCATCAAGCGGAAACGTAATTCTTGGCAATCTTCCTGCTGTAAGGAAATTTGCAGAAAAGCTGAATGCTTATTTTGATGAAAAGAAACAGCCTGAAAAACGCATTGCGGTGGGTTCGCTGAACGCCATGGGGCTTATTGATGAAGTTTTTCATTATGTTTGTATGCTTTACCGTAGGGACAAGAATGCAGATTCATTTAAGGGCATTCTTGCGGCTTTGGATACGGAATACACTAAGGAAGCAGTAGACAAGCTCCTCTTGGAATTTATGGCTGAATTCCCACCGGTTGAAGTCTATCAGGGAAAACTGTCTGCTGAAGAATACATTGCAAAAGAATGTATGGATGCCGGTACCGGCACAATGCGAAGCAACCGTGAGCAGACTCTGGAAGAATTGATCCTGCTTCACCTTGCAAACGAAAACCCTGCTTTCAAACCTTTTTCACTTCTTTTTGATGACATTGAACTTCAGAAAAATCCGCTTTACCAGAAGACCTGGGCTTCAATTCAGAAGTCATTCCAGAACCTTCCTAAGTTCGGACCTTTTAACCACGATCTTATAACTATGCTCCGCGAACCGGTTGTGTTCAGCCCGAACAGCCTTAAAGGTCAGCTGGATTACATACGTCAGTATTGGGCAGATTTGCTTGGGGAATGGCTCCGCCGTCTGCTTGCCGGAATTGACACACTTACTGAAGAAGAAAAAATGTTCATGCGCTACAACCCGATCAACGGGGGCGAAGTGAACATGGAAGCATATAACTATGACGGTCTCATGAAAGAATATGAACGGTTCAGTCCTGACCGGGAATGGATGCCTTGTGTAATCCTTATGGCAAAGACCGTTCTTGTATGGCTGGACCAGCTTACAAAGAAGTATAATCGCCCTATTACCCGCCTTGACCAGATTCCTGATGAAGAACTGGACACTCTCCGCGACGAAGGATTTACCGGTCTCTGGTTGATCGGTCTTTGGAGCCGCTCAAATGCTTCTAAGCGCATTAAGCAGCTTTGCGGAAACCCTGAGGCTGCAGCTTCGGCATATTCTCTTTACGACTACAACATTGCAGAAAATATCGGTGGATGGGATGCATTGAGCAACCTTAGAACCCGCCTCTGGCAGCGCGGAATCCGTCTTGCTTCTGACATGGTTCCAAACCACACAGGTATGGACAGCCAGTGGGTTGTAAACCGCCCTGAACTTTTTGTTCAGCGCCGTGACCCTCCAAGCTCTTCTTATACCTTCAACGGCGAAAACCTTTCCTGGGATCCGAACGTTGGTGTATGGCTTGAAGACCACTACTACAATCATTCAGACTGTTCCGTTGTATTTAAGCGCGTAGATTTCCGTAACGGAGACACCCGCTACATCTACCACGGAAACGACGGTACAGGTATGCCTTGGAACGATACCGCTCAGATTGACTTTTTGAATCCAGAAGCCCGTGAAGCGGTTATGCAGGACATTCTCCATGTTGCAAGAAACTTCCCGATTATCCGCTTTGATGCTGCAATGGTTCTTGCTAAAAAATCAATCCGCCGCCTGTGGTATCCTAGACCGGGTAACGGCGGAGACATTTATTCTCGCTCTGAGTCGGCTCTTACTGATCAGGAATTTGAAGCTAAGATTCCAAATGAATTCTGGCGTGAAGTTGTTGACCGCGTAGCCCGGGAAGTTCCTGACACACTTTTGCTTGCAGAAGCTTTCTGGATGATGGAAGGCTACTTTGTACGCACTCTGGGTATGCACCGCGTTTACAACTCGGCTTTCATGAACATGCTCAAAAAAGAAGAAAACCAGAAGTACCGCGACAGCGTAAAAAATACAATCAAGTTCGACCCGCAGATTCTTAAACGCTATGTAAACTTCATGAACAACCCGGATGAAGACACGGCCGTTGCTCAGTTTGGTAAAGACGACAAATACTTTGGTGTTTGTACATTGATGATTACAATGCCTGGTCTTCCAATGTTCGGTCACGGTCAGATTGAAGGTTTTGAAGAAAAATACGGTATGGAATTTACAAAGGCCTACCGCAACGAAACTCCGGACCAGAATCTTATCAACCGCCACTGGCACGATATCTTCCCGCTTATGAAAAAGCGCTACATTTTTGCAAATGTAGAAAACTTCCTCTTCTACGATGTTTGGGATAACGGACATGTAAACGAAAATATTTTTGCTTATTCAAACTCATGCGGAAATGAATATTCTGTTGTTTTCTATAACAATAAATATGACCGTGCCCAGGGATGGATTAAGCAGTCATGTGAATATGCAGTAAAAGTGGGCGAAGGTGACGAAAAACACGTTGAAATGCGTTCTAAGTCAATTTCAGAAGGCCTGAACCTTCACGCAGAAGACGACAAATTCGTTATCTTCCGTGAACACAGAAGCGGACTCTGGTTTGTACGCCGAAGCCGCGAAATCTGCGAACGCGGTATGTACATCGGCTTAAACGGCTTTGAATATCAGGTTTACATGGACATTCACGAAGTTGCGGACGGTGCAGACCACAAATACCAGATTTTGTGCGACACACTCCAGGGCAGAGGCTGCTATGACCTTGAAATTGAATGGCAGGAAATCTGTTACCGCGAGCTCTATCTGCCGTTTGCAACTTACGCAAATACGGTTCTTCCTGTAGTTCACGGCATTATTAACCCTGTTTCAGGTTCTATTACGTCTGCTGAAGTAAAGAAACAGCTTAAGGAAATTTTAAAATCTGCAGAAGCCGCAGCCCTTGCCTTCTATGACACTGCAAACAGATTCGCAGGAAGCCTTAAACTTTCTGAGCCTGCAAAACAATACAAAGAATTTGCTGCAATAGCAGAAAAAATTCTTCTACTTGCAAACGGAAACAAGGCTAAGTCAAGCGAAGACATAATCGCTTCTCTTCTTAAGGCTAAGGATGATGAATCATACCTTAAGACTCTGTTCGGTACAGACAGCAATCTGCCTGAACTGCTTGTGTGCCTTGCAATGGTAAAAGAATATGCTACTGTCGGTCTTGCAGAAAACTGGGCATTTGCACGTAAATTTAACGAAATTCTTAACAGCGCAGGAATCAATCTTGGAGATTCACGCAATAACCTTAACAGGCTGTTCATTCTTTCTTCTACAGCTGACGCAAAAGAAATTGCAAAGGATGAAAAGAAAGGGCTTTACAGCATTGTAAAGGCAATGACAGAAGGTCCTTCTGCAAGACAACTTTCCGGTACAAATCTTTACGACGGAACGCTGTGGTTCAACAAAGAAACTTCTGATTGGACACTTGCACATGCATTTGCAATTCTTGTTCTGGAAGAAAAGACTGCAGATTCTACACTTAAAGCATTTAAGACTGCTGTAAAAGCAAAAGAAGCTGCAGAATACAAGTGCGCTGAGTTCGTAAAACTTTTTGCACCTGCCGAAAAGGTAAAAAAGGCTGCAAAAAAAGCCTGTAAGACAGATAAGACTGAAAAATTAGAAAAACCTGCAAAAAAAGAAAAGAAAACTTCTTCTTCAAAAGCAGAAAAAAACAAGTCTAAATAACGGGCTAAATAACAGCTAAAACAAAATAGCAAAAAGCAGATTGCGGTGATTTTTGATTCTTCGGTAAGTTCAGTAACCGGAGGATCGATAACCGTAATCTGCTTTTTTTGTGCTGCATTCCTTGATTAGAAGTACAGTTTTTTAAATTTTAAAGCGATTCTATAATTTTGCGAATTTCTTCTACGCTTGAAACGCATGGACGTTTCGGCTCTATTTTTTTTATTGCATTTTGTACAGACTCTGGAACAAGAGGAAGTTCACCTAAAGACTTGCGGATATAATCTGCTGCATAAGCCGGATGATCGCGCAAAATCAGCACCGTTGCAACCTCATCGTAAGAACGGGCGCTTGCCAGACATGAAGCCGCATAAGCTTTTGACGAATGAAAATCCGCATAGATATTGTAATCCATATATAGTTTCTTTGTCGCTTCAAGAGCCTCTTTTTCTGTGACTTCAATTGGAAAAATAAAATGACGCATCATGAGCTGATTCGCACTAAAAACATCTTCCAAACGCTCAAGGTTAAACGCCCGCGAAGGATCAGCATTTTCTCTTTCCGCCAAAGGAACAAGCGAATCTAGAATAAGCGGATTGCCGGACGGATCCAGCGCAAGCGATTCTTTTGCTGGAATTACAAAACCGTTCAGCGGCAGTGCAAACTGCCAGGCATAAAGCCCTGCAACAAGATTGCTGTAATTGCCGGCTGCAAGCGAATAGACAATATCACTGTGAACCTTATTTTTTATCCTGGAAAAGGCATAGGGATAGAAAAATGCCTGAGGAAGCAGCCTTCCGATATTCACTGTATTTGCAAGCGTAAGATGATTCTTTTCTACAAAATCAGAATCTTCAAAAATTTTTCTTACAAAATTATTACAGTCTTCTTCTGTACCGTCTATTTCCACAGGATAGATATTTCCGCCGTTCCAGACAAAATCACTTTCTTCAAGACCACGAACACATCCTTTTGGATAAACAACAACAGCCTTAAGATGTTCTTTTCCACGCATTGTTGCAGCAAGACTTGCTCCTAGTTCCCCGGTAGATACATCCAAAAAAACAGCACACCCACCCTTAAGCTGAAAAGTAGTTTCCAAAAAAGAAACTAAATAAGAAATCCCAAAATCACGGTGAATTCCCGTAGGACCTTTTGTTAAATCAAGAGTAAAAAGATTTTCTTCCAGCTGCCTTATTTCCGGTGAAAAAGGAAAAGCTCTGGTTGCAATTGTTTCACAAATTATAGGACTGTATTCTTCGTGCATGAACGCAGACGTAAGGGAACCGGCAAGAGAAGGAAACGCAGTATCTTCATCAGTATACAAAATCCATTTACGAAGATCTTCCATTTCGAATGGAACGTACATTCCACCATCTTTTGGAAGACAATTCATTACCGCCTGAGTAAAGCCAACGTTTAATGACTTGTCTCTTGTTGATGTAAATCTCATATAATGGATTATAACATAAATCGTTCTTATAATAAAGCTACTGATCCAAATGTAAAAAACGGGTTATGTACGAGTACAGTTTGACCGATAATTGAGACGGAAGGATATACATGTCAAAACCAATAGTATTAATCTTAGATTATATTGCATACACATTACTCGGACTGCTTTGCGGATTATTTTTCTTCTCTCAATATTTTAACGCAATAAGTCTTGTTGCAGGAAAGAACACTATATTTTCAGCAGAAATCTTAGTTTACGGAGTATTCTCACTTCTGCCCGTTATTTTTATAACAATATCAATGTTTATCGCATTCTATAAAGTACGACATTTGAGTAGCCCTGTTTCAAGCTGCATAACATATTCGGTTCTTTCAGCTTTTACATGGTTTATAATGTACCCGGCAACTCTCATGCTTCAGGAAAAAGTCCTGCCGATGGTAACTCCTATAGAACAACTTGAAAGAAAACAGGAGCTTAGCGGAGGCTACTTTAGAAAAATAAATGGCACAGTATATTACTTTATCCATGATACCGAAAATGATTCTGCCGATGTAGTATGCCTATATGACAGCAAAGCCCCGAACGATTTTGCAAAAGCAGGTACAATCTCTGTATCTACAAATTCAGAATTTGCTGACTTTTCCGGTGATTTTCATGACCCTATAATCAAAGAATCTATGGAAAAAATACCTTACAATGTTTCAAAGATTTTTGATTTTTACAAAAGTAAAGCAGAACGAACCTGGGATACTGGAATCGTGGCATGGCTTTTCTTCTGCAGCTTCGGACTTGCACTCAGTTCTTTATACAGTCTTATACGGGTAAGTTCCTGGAAACTCTTGAATTCGTTCTGGATTCTAATTATGTCCTGCTTTATAATCTGGTTCAACTTTTTTTATTACCAACCGGTATTCAGTATAATACGAACCGCAATCAACAGATTTTTATTTGATCCGTCAAAATCAAATTTCTTTATGGAAAACGAAATTGAGCTGCCTTTGTTTGCAGTAAACATGCTTTTAAGTACCATTATGATTCTAATTGGAATTTTTAGAACCGTTTCCAACAAAAACAGGAGTTTTTGATGAAAATAAAAACTGTCCACATTATATCTATAAGTTTTTTTATTCTCTGTTTTATTGTATGCCTTGCCTACTGCATGACAATTGCAGGAATTCCAAACCTTATTGACTATACTGAAAAAAAATACAGACTTCTTCTTACTCTCAAAATATTCATTTATATAATGCCGGCCATTTTATTTACCAGCTCTGTTGTCGGATGGTCAATTGATTTTGGCACAAACCCTTCCAACAGCCTGCTGCGCTTTTCACACGCAATGTTTGAACGTTACAAGAGCGTTATGATCACAGGACTAATCTTTATTACCCTGCTTACCTTTGCAAATGAACTGGCAAATCCGCTTATTTCCAGAAGAATGAAAATGATAGAAGACATGCCTGCCCTTATGAGCGAATATCAGATTACAGCGGAAAATTTATATGACGCACAGAATTACGATCTTTCTTATAAGTATGCAAAATCAGCATGTCTTCTAGATCCAAAAAACAGTCTGAACAATTCGCTTTTATTCAAGGCAGAAAGCGCTCTCAATGAAAAAGCAAAAGTTTCAAAGTCGTTCATACAATCAATGAACGAGCTTACATTCGGCGATGCCTCGTTCGGAATTCCAAAGACAAAAAAATCCGTACCTGCAGAACCTTACGAATCATACAAACTCATTAAGGCCGCACGCGACTGCAGCGAGAATGAAGACTGGTTCGGAGCGCATTACTATTCACAGCAGGCACTTAAGCTGCTCGATGAAAAGAACGTAAATACTACAGAATGCAAGCAGATTGCAGCAAGTGCATGGAACCGTCTTTCACAGGCACGGGAGACAGGGACTACAGAAGAACAGAAAATATTTGAAAAAAAATACGAAGGCTATGTTGCACTTACAAACGGAGACTTTCTTCACGCATATTACGTATTCAACACGCTTTCAAAAGAATCTCACTATTTGTCAATTGACCCGGACATTGTACGCTATCTGAAAATTTCTCAGCAGGCTTTGGACAATCAGTATTTTTACTACGATGAAACGTTCAATCTAAGAGGATACGAAACTTCCAACAATGTATTCTTTAAGATCAAAAACTCTTTGAACGGAACCACAACGCTATTCTTTATAAAAGGCGTATCTTCAAAAGGTAAAGCCGCAAACATGATTCAATATCTTCGAGGTCTTACAATTGTTACCCTTACACCAGAAGGAGACTATTTGTCCGGTATTTATGTTCCTTATGCGAAAATGAAAAATATCGAAACAAGCTTTATTGACGATGAAATTCTTGAAACACTTGAAATCAGCAAAAAAATAACGAGTATTCCGTATGTACTTTTAAATTCGGTTGACCGAAACCTTGAAGGTCTTACATACAGACCAGAAAACATAGGCGGAATGGAAGATGATTCGGCCGTAAGCTACCTGCTCATGCCGATTGCTTACGATGCTTTCAACACTCTTAAAGAAGCTTCAAAAGGCGCAGAATCAATGTCTCTTGTTTCTCTGTTCAATTTTTACACCTATGCAGACAACTATGGATATTCAGGGGAAGTTTTCTGTCAGTCTCTTATGAACAGAGTTCTTTTCCCACTGTACATTTTGATTTTCTTTATAATGGTTGCTATTTCTGCATGGCACTGCCGTCTTAATGAAAACGCAATATTTAAATTCCGCTGGATTTACATATTCCCGCTGCTCTGCCCGATGTTCATTTCTATACACAGGCTTACCCTGAGTTTTTTCAGCGCACTGAACTTCAGTATCTTAGGTTCGTTTGGCACAAAATATGCGTTCTCGATGGGATTTATATTCTACTCATTCATTTTGATTATCGTTTCATTATATTTTCTTGCCTGTCACAATGCAAAGAATAAGTAGATATTCGTACAGAACAGCCTTATTGCTTCAAAAAACTTGCGACGACTTTGTTCATTTCTGGAATACCGCCTTTGGCCAATGCTGCAAGGAAAGGTCGACCTATAAGACATTTTTTTGCACCTGCAGCAAGGGCAGCCTGAACATCACGCGGTTTACGTATTCCACCGTCTACCCAAAGTTCGCTGCAACAGCGTAACAAGCGGGCAGCATTTTTCTGTAAAAATTCGGCTGTACTGCCTTCTTCTGTATCAACCCGCCCGCCATGATTTGAAACAACAATTACATCGGGCAAAGTTTCTTCACACATACGGACATCTTCTTCTGAAAAAACACCTTTTATGATAAACGGAAGCTTAGCTCTTTTTCGTATTTCAGCTATCTGACGCGCAGACTTTCGCTCAAGCTTTGCCTGATTGCGCATAGTAATTATATTATAGGCATCAATATCCATTCCTATTGCGCGCGCCAGCCCCTCTGTCCATTCCAGCCGCTCATAAATTCGCTCATCTGGATACGGCTTAAAGAAAAAATAAGCCTTTTCGTTCAGCTCCCGGACAGCCTTTATTCCAAGCTGGAGCTTTTCGTCAGGTGCGCCGTCTCCAACGCAGAGCGCAATACCGGATTCTTTTGCCGCCGTAAAATACGGAAGATAAAAATCCTCTTCGTTTGAGTAACCTATATTCTGCACGGCTCCCGTTACAGGAGCAATTCCAATATGCTCCGGCCGAACAGAAATTGACGTATCAGCCGGAATTTTGTCCCAGGCAGAACAATTCAAAATAAAATTGCGGCTTCCATTCACTCCACCCATACCAGGAAGCTGACCTTTACAACCATATCCTAAGCAAACAGAACAGAAGCGGCATTTGAACTCATTAGTCGCCAAAGCAGATTCCTACAGAGCGTCCCTCTGCAATAAGCGGATCATCAAGAGGAATGTTCTTTACTTTGCCTGCACAGGTTTCAAGCGGAATGCCGACAATCTTATTGTCCTGCATTGCCACAAGTTTTCCGAATTCTCCGCGGTAAAGCATATCTGCAGCAGCAGCTCCAAACTGAGTTGCAAGTACGCGGTCATAGGCACTAGGAGTTCCTCCCCTCTGCAAATACCCAAGAACCGAAGTCCGGCTTTCCAGCCCAGTCGCAGCTTCAAGCTCCTTCGCAACACGATAACCTATTGACTGCGGCATTGCAGCACGTTCTTTTTTGAACGTCTTTTTGTCCATCTTTGATTCTTCAATGCTAAGCGCACCTTCTGCAACTACAACAATGGAAAATTCCTTTCCTGCATCACGACGGGCAAGAACATTCTTTGCAACCGCATTTATATCGTAAGGGATTTCAGGAATAAGACATACATCTCCGCCTCCGGCTATTGCCGAATACAGGCCAAGCCATCCTGCCTTATGTCCCATTACTTCTACAACCATTACGCGGCTATGACTGTGCGCAGTAGTATGAATGCGGTCAATTGCCTCTGTAGCAACATCAACTGCTGTATGAAAACCAAACGTAATATCCGTGCCGACAATATCATTGTCTATTGTCTTAGGCATTCCTATTACATTTAATCCTTCCTGAGCTAGAAGGCTTCCTGTAGTATTGGTTCCGTTTCCGCCAAGTACAACGAGTGCGTCAAGCTTCCATTTTTTGTAATTCTTTTTGATTGCTTCTATTGGCAAAAGCCCTGTTTCTGGAGATGCAACAGGATTCTTGAACGGCTTTTCTCGGCTTGTTCCAAGAATCGTTCCTCCTTTTGTGATTATCCCAGAAATCGTATCCTTTGTTATAGGAAATCCGTCTCCATTTATCAAACCACGATAACCGTTGCGAATTCCAACGATTTTCATGCCATAATTAATCATTGCTGAACGGCAAACACCACGAATTGCGGCGTTAAGCCCAGGAGCATCTCCGCCCGAAGTTAAAATACCGAATGTTTTTACAGCCTGCTTTTTCATACATTAAATTATAGCTTTAAAAATATGTAATCCGCAACTTTTTTCAATATAAAATCATTTTTATTTTTCTTCTATTTTTCTTATTCCGATGTATAATTATAGCTATGGCATTACAGGAATTAATAAAATCCCTTACAGACGATTTTATTCTTGATCAGAACGAACACTTCCTCTATTTTTCTGTACCAGAATCTACAATGTACAATATACCTGTCTATTTAAAAGATAAGACAAGAGTTTTAAATTGCGCTACAGACAAAAATCCAATGAAGCCATTCATAAGCGCAGCCCTCGAATGCAACATCTCAAAAAACGACATCTACGATAATTTTTATTCGCTTCAGGCACCTGTTTTTTACAGTTTTTACGAAACCGGAATTGCAAATGTACGCTACGATGTCATCAATATTGACGAAATTTATTATGAACGGAAACGTTTTTCTGAATCTCTTCAAATTCTTTTTGAAAAAGTTTCTGACAAGCTTTTTCTTGTACTCAACGCGCAAGATATGCCGGATGAATCAATTCAATTTTTAACAGATCTTTCAAAAACGAATTTCAACGGAAAAATCATTTTTTGTTTTAACAATGAAAGAATAGAACAATGCGATCCAAAATTTCAGAATTTCTACCAGAAACTTGCAACAATGCAGAATTTCTTAGAGATTACAGAATCTCCCGAAAATGAAGAATCCTTTTATTCTGACTACACCCCGGAATTCAATTACGAAACTTATTTTAATATACTCCATAACTGCCGCATATTTCTTTCTTTGGATCAGGGACTAAAAACATTCGCTTACATTGAAGATAAACTCCACAACTATCCTATTTCAGAACTTCAGAAACGAGAGCTGTACCTTGAAATCGGTCTTATAAATTTCTACGCAAAAAATTTCGATCAGGCTTATTACTATCTGAACTTTATTACCGAAAATCAGATAAATGATGAACTTACAATTCCAGGACTTTTTGCAATGATCCGTGTCCTCCAGGCAAAAAATCTTTTTTCTACAGCGTTAAAATATGTAATCACATTGAAAGATGAACTGGAAAAGAATCCTGATTCACCATTTTACCCCCTTGCCTTTATGAGCGAGTATTTTATTACGCAGAAAACAAGCCCTGAAATCGCATTGGAAAAATACTACAACACACTTTCCTTGCTGGATAAATACGGTTATAAGAACAACTACATATTAACTGCCTTAAACATTCCATGGAAAATAATGAACAACAATTCCTTAAGAAACAGTATGCTGCCTTTTATTGACAATATAATCAGCATTGCAGAAGGAATTGGCAACGAATACAGTCTTGCAACCGCCTACAATTGGAAAGGCATAATACTTCTTCACGACGGAAATGTAGAACAAGCACACAAAATGAACAGCAAATGTAATGAGCTGCGCACACAAATAAACGATCTGCCTGCAATAATAAAAATACGCAACAGCCTGTCATACGAATACCTTATGACAACAAGGTATAAAAAATCCTACGACCTGTTGAATGAAATGTCCGACAAACTGACAGACCTGAAAGAAACAAGCGAAATTATTATTACTCTGAATAATTTTGCAAATACATTATTCTATTCCTGTCATTTTGACGAAGCTTATAATTTTTATCAGGAAATAATCCTGCTTATGAATTCCTTTAATCTTTCAAAAAACACTGTTACTTCTTTCCTGCCGGAATTCAATGATATTTTGATCCATAAAGCATATATAGAAATGCACAAGGGATTTTTAAACCGTGCAAAAATTTCCCTGTACAATATTCTTCACAACAACGGAATTTATACAAAGATCAATATTCCGATTATTAATCTTATGGAAGCGATTTTCGCCCTAAAAGACGGTAAAACAAAGCTTTCAAACAATAAAATCATAGAAGCAGAAGAATCTTTCAGTGGTTTCAGCTCGGCACAATCTTTCCGGCATGTATTCGTCTTATATGAATATGCAGCAGAACTTTTTAAAATCAATAGGACAGCGCAAACACATCAAATAAATGAGATTCTGCAGAAAGCATTTGAAATTGCTAAAGAACATAATTTAGGTCACTTCATAGAAAACGACGGACCTTTACCACTTGAAAAGCACATAAACAATATTGAACACTTTGAAAAACCAAAGATAAATCTAAAAGAACTCAATGATAATCTCCAAAAAGACATGCTGATGAACCAGCTTCATAAAGAGCTTAAAATTTCTCAATTCCTTAATAAAATAATGTCGCACGGTTCAAAAAATGAAAACGATGTTTCCTATTCTAAAAATATAATTCACTCTATAGTCGATTATACAGCTGCAAATTCTGTATTTATCTATATCTTGGAAGATGACAAATGGTCTAAACTGGCATTTTTTTCAAAAACAGAAAATCACTCCCTGTCAGATGAAGAACTTAACGACATTATTGCAGACAGCGCCAAATTTAAGACAAACGAAAACCTGACGTTCTTAGGAAAATATAATTACTTTTATTCAAACATTTCAAAATACCACTATAAAGCAGTGCTGGTTATTGTTCCATCCAGGGATATTTGCTTTACCCAGGAAGACATATCAACTTTGGAAATTGCAATCGCAAACATTCAGGCCCAGATAATCATGCGCCTTCAGAACAAACATCTTCTGTTCATTTCTTCGACCGATCAACTTTCCATGCTGAATAATAGACGTGCGCTGCAGGACAAACTTTTGATTGAAAGCGAAATGGTTCGCAGATACCTGCAAAAAAAGAACAAATATTTCCAATTAAGTATTTCATTCATAGATCTGGATAATTTTAAATTTATAAATGATACATTCGGTCATGATGTTGGAGACATTGTAATCCTAAAATTCTCTGACCTTATGCAAAAAATCTACCGTCGGGTTGATTTTATTTGCCGGTTTGGCGGCGATGAGTTCGTCATTCTTCTTCCTAATACAAACTGCAAGGAAGCATACCGGGCCGGAGAACGCTTACGGGAAGGACTTATAAAAGCAGAATACTTTATTCCAGAAATAGAAAAAGCCGTTCATAAAAAAATATCCATAAAAAACAGCCAACGCTTAGGATTCAGCATGGGAATTTGTTCAAATTTTGAAATGAACGATCCTACAGACATGAATACAACGCTTACAAATGCGGACCGGGCTTTGTACTATTCAAAAGAACACGGAAAAAACAGAACCACAATCTGGTCAGATATAAAAGACGAATACATGAAAATTCAAAAACAAGAATCAGAAGGAACTTTGGAAATTTCTGACTAAGAATCTTGCAAAAGCTTTTCAATGCAATTGACACTTAAATTGAAAAGACATACAACCGCAATACGAGATCTGATAAATCGAAAATAACAATTGCTTATACTTCCTGCAAAAGCACATTCCTTTCACAACGGCTGAGTTTACAGTTGTTTACGCAAAAAAAAGCAGTCCTTTGGATATCTGAAGCGTTCCAAAAAAATTGTCTCCAACTTTTTTGGTACACCTCATACCAAAACTGACTGCCTTTTTGCCATCATTTCAGGAATTTTAAAGTTCGAAATTCCAGAGATGCGAATTACACACCATTACACCTTAAACTGATCTACCTGCACACCAATCTTACCGATAGAATCTTTCATCTGGTTAGAAACATTTGTCAATGCTGCACCAGTTTCATTTATCTTTCGTGCACCGACAGACATTTCTTCCATGCTTTGCGTCATCTGTGATGTTGCGTTCTGAAGCTGTTTTACTTCTTCCAGAATCATCTGGTTTCCTTCCTGCATTTCAGAAGATGCATTTCTAACTTCAACAGTACTATCATTCATACTGTGAAGAGCTTCCGTAATCTGCCTAGACCCCTCGTTCTGCTCTTCCATTGCAGATTTAATATGAATTACAAGAGCATCTGTTTCTTCAAGTTTTCTGGAAACAGCTTCAAATGCAATGCTTGATTCGGAAGAAGCTGATACAACATCATTAATAGATTCCTTAATATTGTTAAGCTGGTCACCAATAGTCTTTGACTGAGCAGTAGAAGTTTCAGAAAGCTTTCGGATTTCGTCTGCTACAACGGCGAATCCCTTACCGGCTTCACCCGCATGAGCAGCTTCAATAGCCGCATTCATAGCAAGAAGGTTAGTCTGTGCTGCAATAGACGCAATCGCAACGTTTGCATCCTGAAGCATCTGCGACTGGCTTTCTATCTGCGCAATTCTTTCGTTTACAGCCTGCTGCTTTGAAATTCCAGTCTGGGAATTTGCCCTAAGCTCATCAAAAGAAATTGCCATTTTTTCTACAGAAGAATTTACAGAAGTTATGTTTCCAATCATTTCTTCTACAGCCGCAGAAGCCTGAGTAACCCCGGCAGACTGAGATTCAATCATTCTTTCCAAAGATTCAATATTAGAAGCAATTTCGTTTACAGCACCGGCAGTAGAATTAACAGATTGATTCTGTGCTCCAATCTGATTTTTCATACTTTCGATATTCGCAATGATTTCTGTAATAGAACTTGCAGTATCCTGTGTTGCACTGGACAGGTCTTCTCCGGCAACAAGAAGATCATCTTTTGAGGTCTTTACATCGCTAATAATATTCTGCAGCTTACCAGCAAATTTATTAAAGCCGTTTACAACATCTCCAATTTCATCATCGGATTTATTTTCAATACGTTTTGTAAGGTCAGCGTCACCAGATGAAATATCTTCCAGAGTTACCTTTACGCCAATAAGAGGCTTAAGCAAAGAGCGCAGGAACACAACTGCAACAAGAACAAGAATAACTACAAGCGCAATTATTATTGGAATAATAATTTTTACTACTCCAAGAACAGCTTCTGTTTCTGTCGCAATATCTTTTGCAACAAAAAGCATACCAGAAATATTTCCATCATTATCCTTTAATGGAGCATAAACACAGAAATATTTATTATCCCCAATCTTATTTTGTCCGTCAAACCTTTCTCCTTTTGAAATAACTAGATTTAAAATACTCTGATTATCAAGCTTAGTTCCAATAAACTTCTGACCAAGAGTAGTAGAAACACGTTCGTTACCATGGAAAATTGTACATTCGACTTTGAAATTCGTCTTAATTTCTTCTACGAATTCAGGATTTACCAGACTATAACCACCTACTACAGTTCCAACAACACGACCTTTGTTCTTTATTGGGTAGGCAACAACAAGACTATATTCAAAAAGTTCCGAATCTTCAAAAGAAAATTCATTTTCGCCTCTCAAAGCACCTTTTACAGCAAAGGAGTCAGAAAGATTTGTTCCGTACCTTCCGCCGGCAACAACCTTTCCATCTTCATCGGTAACAATAAGAAAGTCTGTATCAAGGACTTTTACCTGCTCTTCAAGCAAAGCATTTGCAGTATCATAATCTCTGTTTCCCAATGCAGTTGCAAGACGAGTTTTATCAGCAAGAACAAGAGTAGAGGTCTGAAGAATGAGCCTCCAGTTATCAAGAGTATTCAAGACTCCAAGTTCCGTTGTCTCAACACTTTCTACTATCATTCCCCTAAGCGGCTTCTTAGTTACGATAACAGAACTTATTCCAACAAAAACAGAAGATACAACTATTGCTACAGCCGCAAGTATTCCTATTTTTGTGGTAAGATTAAGTTTAAGCCTCATCTATAACCCCCTAAAGACTCTAAAATCCTTAATATTTTTTAATTTCGACATAATAACGGAATTTACTGAGCATTACTTTTTCTAATATGAAAACTTCTGCCACTTTCGTGTTCATTCATTAATCATCAGTTCAAAGTCAGTGCACAATAATAACGTCATTATATTACAATTTGGAAAAGTTTCAACTAAAATCAATGTTAAATAGTTTGACTGCTAGGTTTTAAAGATTTGATAAAAAAAAATTATGCATAGAAACTTAATCTTCTTAATTCATAATCTGCTTAAAGAGCATTACTAGATATTTTTATTAAAGGTCTTCATTTGCAATTTCAAAATTCATTTCTTCATAGATGATACCAATAGTATCCAACATTTTATTAAATCCATTCAAAGAAAATGTCGAAATCCTGCCTTAACCGAAAACCGCACTGGCGAATCAGGATTTTTTGAATGCTAGAAAAAACAAAGCACTATATTTTGATTTATTAAAGAAAGTATATTTATAAAGTTTTTTCCGTCTATTTTTCACAGGCTCACGCCCCCCCCCAAAAAAAAAGCTATTACACCCTTCAGATGTAATAGCAAAGTATAGTTTTTACATGTTTTTTTATAGCTTTGCTGCTATTTTATACTGCCAGCTGAACGGTATATTAAATCCCTTATAACCGTCATCAGAGTCAAACAGGACTCTTGCACCGGAACGGAATGTACCGATCTTAGTCTTTACATCAAAATATGGATATACAGTTACTGCCGTTACGCTGTCATCAAGTTCAAGCTTGTGGTTTACCTTTACAGAACCGTTTATATCAAGATAATCCGAAAAATTATAATTTGCCCTGAATGCAGCATAGAACGGAACGCCAGCACCTGAATCAAGATCAACATAACTTTCTGTAAGCTCACTGTAATTTGAATTGTTGTTCAAACCTGTAAGTCCGTCTACATAAACCGAAAGCGGAATTGCATCAAACTTATAGCCTGCAGAAATCTGTGCAAGGTGCTGTGTAGCCTGAATGTATCCCTTGTCTGTATTGTTGTATGTATAACCAATGTTAAGTATAAGATTTTTTACAGCTGTAAGTGCTGCATATCCACCAAAACTTGCAGAGCTTTTTGTAAGATCCTGACCTGTCAAACCAATGATGAACAAATTCTTTACGTTGAACTGAGTACCAAAGTTCAGGTCAAGTCTTGAATCAAGTCCTACAGCACCTGCAAAAGTTGCCGCAACCTTACTGTTTTCCGAATCAAAATTCAATACAACGCCGCCACCGTTATCATCAGCAAGTTTTCCGTGAACAAGATAATCATCAATTGCTCCAAGATAAGCACCAGGAGTTGCCCACTTCCAGAAGAACTTATTACCGCCAATAAAGTTTACCGGCTTAAACGGACGGAAATTCAAATATCCCTGCAAACCAAGGGAAAAATTATTGTCACCAGAAATATTAAGACGAACACGTGAATCAATATGTTCCGACGCAACATCAAGTTGAATTCTGTCTCCTACAACAGCCGTATTCTTGTCCCCGTTATCATCAAACTTAAGGAAATCGCTGGTACCAGTATTATCGCTGTTTCCACCAAAAGTATTGGTAATAGTAACAGACTGCGCACTTAATCCACCGACAATCAACGAAACCAAACCTAAAGCCAACAAATATTTTTTCATATAACCTCTTCAGATAGACTCTTATGAAATGCCCTTTTTTTTTGCAAAACATACACTATCTTTTTAATATTTATTTTCAGCCGGCAAGTTATATTGCCACTCTCCAGACTGCAATGTTCAACCAACTGAATGACTAATATCTACAACATTTTTTTAATCGTGAATAATATAAGTTTCTTATTACTGAAATAGGATTTTTCTATAGGAAAGATAAAAATTGACTGTCTAAAAAGGATGAAGAGAAGCAGTCATGTTTCGATAAAAAAAGCGACTTTCCCAACAGGAAAGCCGCTTTTTATTTTAACGGTGATTTATGCCGCACCGCAGGTGTCGGCAACGAAATTGGTTTGACACGCAGTCCTCCAGGACTGTCGTGCTAACAGTGTTTTATGCGGTACGACTTAGGCGTATCCGCATAAAACTATTTGCTTAAAAGATTATTCAAACTAGCCACAAACTTGCTTGGTTCTTTCAAGTCAACACCTGCAATAAGCAAAGCCTGATCCAGCAAAACCTCTGCTGCATCCGCGATAAATGCTTCGTCGCTTGAATCCTTTACTTTTGCAAGGATCGGGTGTTCGCCGTTTACTTCAAGGATTGGCTTCATTTCCGGGCCCTGCTGTCCCATGGCTTTCATCATCTGAACCATCTGCCAGCTAGGGTCGTTTTCGTCAACTACGATACTATAAAAAAGATGGGGAAGCCTCCCCCTCGCTCCCAAGTCCTCGCTTTGCTCCGGTCTTGTCCGCTACCCCCTCTACGGGGATACCCCGTAACGCCCCCAAAACTCTACTCCCTAACAATTATTTTACATCGTTACCGCAATAACATTGTAATCTTCAAGAACTTTTTTTCCTCCAGATTGAAGAAGTTGCAAGAATCTTTGAGCAGTTCCCTGCGGAATATTTCTACCAGATTCCCATGCTTCAACGGTTTTAAGAGAAACCCCAAGAACAAAAGCAAAGTTTTTCTGAGTAAGATTTAAATCTTCTCGAATCTTTTTAATTTCTTTGTCATGATACTGAGGAAGTTCTGCAACAGTAACGTTCATTTTTCTTGCTTTTGAAGTATCGCCTTTTGCATAAGCAAGACTTTCTGTGAGACCGTTCATAATACTTTCAAATGTTTTATTTTCTGCCATCTTGCGCCTCCTTCTCAGCATTTTTTATTGCTGTCACTATAGTTTTCATTTGATTCCGTTCTGCTTTACTTAAGTTTGCCTTTTCATTCTTTGGAAAGGCCGTAAGAAGATAAATATGTTCAGCAAAAACTACATCCAAATATACAATTCTTGCACCGCCACTTTTGCCACGCCCTTCCAAAGCCCAGCGGAATTTCTTAACTCCACCAGTTCCTTCCAATGTATCTCCACAATCAGGATTTTTACAGAGATATATTTCCAGTTCACCTAAATCTTCATCATTCAAACCAAGTTCTTTCCATGTTCTGTCAAATTCTTTTGTAATGATGAATTCTCTTGTCATGTTTATAAAATACACCCTATTAAATAGGGTGTCAAGTTATTTTCATTAGCTCAATCAATTTATCAACAACGTTAAAATCCCGCTCGTTTAATTCTGAAAGTTTTTGAGCGATACGCAAAATTTTTGAAGAATAAGAAAATTTGGATTCATTTTGATTTTCAATATTTCCTGTTACAAGATATTCAACTGAAACATTAAGGGCTTTTGCAATTTTAACTGCATTTTCTACACTTGGACTTGTTGCATTCTGAACTAAATAATGATTCAATGTATTCAAACTGATTCCAGTCAACGCCGCAAGTTCTTTGGTCTGCATATCTTTATAGGTTAATTCATCTTTTAGATTTTCTCTAAAGCCCATAAGTATATATTAATCTTTTTTGATTATTAATGATTAAAGATTGCATTATAAGATTAGTAGATTTATAATTATGTCAGATTTGATTAATCAATTTACCTTATCATCTAAAATGATAAAAGGAGAGAAATTATTATGACAGATAAACTTGCAGATAGAATAAGAAATTTTGTAAATGAAACAATAATTATCCCAAGAAGATTGAATTCTATAAAAAAGGTTGAAATTCGGGTGGGGGATATAGCAAACGCTATGAATCTAAATAACAGAGTACCAGCTATATGCGGTGCTCTTCAAACCAAAAAATTCGAAGAACTTGCAAATGTAAAGAAAATTGGGACTAAAGGTCCTGGAAACGGAATGAACTGTATTATTACTTTTGAAATAATAAAATAATTTTTTTATGGAGTTGAAATGTCATATTTGAGTGAACACGAGGTAGTTGTAGATTTAGGAACCGATATTACTTCAATAAAAGATAGAAATAAATATTTACAAAATATTAAAAAAAGCGAAACCAAAAAAATTGAAAAAAAAATAAAATATTCCGAAGAAGAAATTTTAAAACTATTTTTTAAAAAGTATGAATTATCATCTCTTATAGATACTT
>JAFOSK010000068.1 GCA_017392945.1 Treponema sp. | reverse complement strand
TGAAGGTGGAGAGACTTACCTACGTCTTCCTCAAGGTGAATGCGTTCTACACGGACACGGCGATATTTTCCGTCCCCTACGATACAGTCCTGGCCGATAAAGTTCTTTTCGCGGCACTTTGCTCCGCCCGGCTGTTCTTCTTTTGGATAATGAATAAGAGGAAGGTCAACAAAACCGTCAGTACAGAGAGGAAGATCGTACTGAGTAATCTGGTAGCCCTTTGCAAGGTCAGGATAGAAGTAATGCTTGCGGTCAAATTTTGTGTAACTTGCAATGTCACAGTTTAGCGCAATACCAGCAACGGCACCAAGTTCAACAT
Organism: Treponema sp.; assembly: GCA_017392945.1. Lineage (GTDB taxonomy): Bacteria > Spirochaetota > Spirochaetia > Treponematales > Treponemataceae > Treponema_D. Next base: position 2,916 of record JAFOSK010000068.1, on the reverse strand, counting down.
AACCTTTAGAAATGCGAGGCATAGCTCCTGGAAGTCCGAGACAAACAGGACAAACGCGTGTATCCGGCATACCACCGTAACGGTTTTCGCAGGCACAGAATGCCTTAGTCTTAGTCAAAAGCTGAGTATGGATTTCACATCCGATAACAATTTCCCATTTGTCGATTGCCATTTTAAAAATTCCTCTTAAATGATTTGGTTTCTATTATAGCGAATTTTGAAATGAGATTATAGGGGGGTGCGGAGGAATTTTTTTGGAATGAGTTATATGCTTTGAACTGTTGCAAAAATTACAACAGTTGAAAGTCATTTCATTACTTCTTCCAAAAGCTTCCAGTCACTTCCGTCTATATTATCACTAAAGTGCTCTGTACAAATACAAAGCCGTCCTTTTTTATCAGTACGCACAAAACCACCTTGAAGATTATACTCTGTAAGATAATTCTTTAAAACTTCAAATTTTCGAGGAGCAAAATCGTCAATATTCTGGCTCTGACCGCTTGCAGAAAATCCACCTTTTGTTTCAATAATCCATATTCCGTCTTTAGTACCTAAAACATAGTCCGGATAGAAAAGTCGCATTTTTCCGCTTCCGTCTTTATAAACAACTGAATAAAAATCTGTTCCCTTGTCGCCATTTTTATAGAACCATGCTACAAAATCGCTGTTTTCGCAGAACTCTTCAAATTTTCGCTCTGGCATTGAACGAACTTCTGCAGATTCGCGGTAATCGGCATAGACATTTTTGCTGTAGATCTTCTGAGCTTTATCGCTACCGTCGTAGGTGAAAAGACAAACCTGCGGAATATGAAAGTCTTTTTCAACAATTTCAGAAGAATCAAAAGTAAGAGTAGCCTGTGTTAGATTTCCGATTTCAGTGATTGCCTCGTGAAAATCTGTTTTCAAAACAGCGGCATTATTAATAACAAATGCATACAATTCCCGAGTCCCAAGGTTTAATAGAGAGTATTTTCTGCTTGTGACTTTGGGATTTCTGTAGAAAACTCGACGAAAAACAGCGTTCATCTTTTCGTATTTAAGGCTAACTTCGGTACTTAAAATACCTATCTCATGATGAAACTGGCGACCGTGGGTATGAGTATTTAAAGGAATCGCAAAATCAGAATCATACATCTGATTCATTTTTCCTGCATCCAGAGTTTCAGTTCGTCCCATTTTTGCAGATACTACAATTTTATCGCTGAAAATATATCCATTATTTGTCAAAAGTTTTTGATTTTCTTCGAAATTCTTTCCAACACTCAGACCATATTTCTTTTCAAAATGATTTACGACGCTTTTCATCGTGTCTTCGGCATCATTTTCGTCGATTACATCCGGGCGCTGCTGGCTTTTGAGCGTAACATCCTTGTATTCGTCTTTTAGCTGGATATAAGTTGCGTCCCAGGCTCCGTGCTCAAGAAAAGCTTTTGCACCCTCGGTAAATTTATTGTCCCAGGTGTATAGATAGCAGCTGTCCAAAGCATTGTCATCATAGTGGTGCGCGTTTGGCATTCGGCGGATTCGTCCGAAAGTCTGAATCTCAAACTTTTCGCCCTCATGGTCACGGAGTTTTACAAGTATATGCGCTCGTGGACAATCCCAACCAGTTGCAACAGCCATCTTAAAAATCAGAGCTTCCTGTTCTGCGTCATTTTTCTCAATGTCTTCAAGATTTTCGTGACGGCTGAACTTGCTTTTTCCGTTTTCACTCAACCAGATTGCAAGCTTTCCATTTTCGTATGAAATATCGTGATTTTCAAACCAAGTCTGTACTTCATCCAAAAGCGAATCAGAAGAGTTTGGCATTTGAACAAGAATAAGCGGATTGATATTTTCGCCATGCTCAAGGAATTTGCTTCGCAAAAGTCGTTGTTTTTCCAGAGCCTTATTCAAAAGATAAGAAACCTGACTTTCTCCTTCAAGCTCCGTAATTTCATTACTCATAATCGTAATCGGAAAGCCTTCGTTAATAATCAGCATTTTCTTAATAAGGCCTTCTTCGATTACGGATTTTTCAGGGACATCGATAAAGGCAACTTTTGGGTCATTCTGATTGTAGCCGTTAGGAGTTGCACTTGCCCGAATAATCGGAAGTTTTGCGCCACCGTCCTTAAAATAATTGATTATCACAGCCGATTTTTTGCTGTCATTCATGTGACTTTCATCAATAATTAGGATGAAATTCAAGCCGGAATCACGGGCAGAACGAATGTATTCGATAAAGTTAGTATGCTCACCGTCACGAACAGCGATATTGTCGTTTTTATTCAAAAGCTCCCAGTTGATAAAACAGCAGTCATTTTCAGAAAAGCCGCTGGTCATCACATCGGAAAGAAGCTTTGTCTGGGCGCCGTGAATGTAGGTGTCCATTTTCTTTTTGCTCTGCTCTTCAAGGTTACCCTTACCCGGCGTAAACCAGATAAAAACAGTGTTTGCGTGGCACTTCAGGTATTCGTCCATAAAGTGGGTGAGCATGATAGTCTTTCCGCTTCCCGTGCAGGATTTTAAGATAATTTCTTCCTTGCCGTTTTCGATTGCCGATTGAAGAAGCGAAATTGCGTTATGCTGAAATTTTAATAAGTCCATAAGTTCCTCCGATGCTACAGTGCCAGGTCGCGATAATAATAATCAGGAATTGTATTAACGCTGATGTTATGCGCTTTTAAGATCCGTTCCTGTTTTCCAGAAACTAAAACATCATGACCAACATAGAGCGCGCGGACACTGAGCCCCGTCGAAGTGTCTTTCTGCTCGTTTCGACCAGACTCAACGAGCGTCGCAATAAATTCTTCCATCTCATCATCGTCCAAAACGATTGCGACAGTTTTGTCCTTGTCAAAATTTACTGAATTCTCCAATTCTACCAGTTCCCGAACATGAAGCAGAAGATCATCAGCATATTCGTAGTACATT
>JAFOSK010000067.1 GCA_017392945.1 Treponema sp. | reverse complement strand
CTTTTCGCACAAGATAATAATTTCCTTACAGAACCTGGGGCAGGCAGCCGCAACTCAGATAATTCATTCAGAAAAAACAGGAGATAAACAGAAATGGCTGACTATCACAAATTCGATCCTGCCCCTGATTCGTTCGTGCGAATAAGCAACTTGTTGCTTTTCGCACAAGATAATAATTTCCTTACAGAACCTGGGGCAGGCAGCCGCAACTCAGATAATTCATTCAGAAAAAACAGGAGATAAACAGAAATGGCTGACTATCACAAATTCGATCCTGCCCCAGAGGGCACTCCTGTAGCGGAGTTCGTTCATCTTCACGTTCACTCTGACTATTCTCTATTGGACAGCTGCTGTAAGCTGGATCAGCTTGTTGCAAAAGCCAAACGCCTTAATATGCCGGCTCTGGCACTTACCGATCACGGTAATATGTTCGGTGTACTGAACTTTGAAAAACTCTGCCACGTAAACGATATAAATCCTATTGTCGGCTGCGAATTTTATGTAGGCGATGACCACCTTAAACAGGAAAGGACAAAATACGGCCGAAAGAACTATCACCTTGTACTCCTGTGCGAAAATGAAACTGGTTATAAGAACATGTCCTGGCTCTGTTCAGACGCATACACGGAAGGCCTTTACTTTGGAAAACCGCGAATCGACTTTGAAATGCTCAAAAAACGTCACGAAGGATTAATCTGTCTTTCTGCATGTATTGCCGGCGAACTTCCGCAAACGCTCATGAACGATTCAGAAGAAGCCGCAGAGCAGCTGATAATCAAATACAGGGATCTTTTTGGTCCGGACCGATATTACATTGAGCTTCAGGATCACGGACTCCCGGAACAGAAAGAAATAAATCAGAAACTGATAAAACTTGCACGCAAGCTGAACGTTCCTCTTGTAGTAACAAATGATATTCACTACATAGAAAAAGAAGACGCTGAAGCGCAGGACGCACTCCGTTGTATAGGCTTTAAAAAACTTTTGAACGAACCTCACCAGACAATGGGCGACGGCCGCACGGAATGGTATTTTAAGACAGAACAGGAAATGCGCCAACTTTTCCCGGACGTACCGGACGCATACGAAAACACAATCAAGATTGCAAATATGTGCAACCTTACGATCCATCAGTATTCTACGCCGGAACTTAAGGGCTGTCTTCCGAGATTTGAACTTCCAAAAGAATTCCAAACTCATGATGACTACACACAGAATCAGGATGACTACGTACGATACCTTGTAGAAAAAGGACTTCGTGCCCGATATCCTAAAATTACTCCTAAGATCCGTGCCCGCGCAGAATACGAGCTTGGAATCATTTTTAAAATGGGATTTTCCGGCTACTTCCTTATCGTATGGGAATTCATCAACTGGTCAAAATCAACATATGACAATGTAAACAAAAGACCAAAGCCGTATATTCCGATTGGTCCTGGACGAGGTTCCGGTGCCGGTTCAATCGTTACATACACAATGACAATTACGGATATTGATCCGTTCAGATACAATCTTCTTTTTGAACGCTTCCTGAATCCAGAACGTGTTTCCATGCCTGATTTTGACGTCGACATGGATTTCGACTACAGACAGGATATCATCCAGCATACACGGGATCTTTACGGAGACCCGCAAGTTGGTCATATCGTAACATTCGGTACACTAAAACCAAAACAGTGCATTGCCGACGTAGGCCGCGTTTTGGGAATTCCTTTAAGCGAAGTAAACATGCTTAAATCCTGCATTCCAGATTCGCCAAAGGCAAAGTTAAAGGATGCATTCCATCCTACAGAAAAATTCCCGGCTCCGGACGGCGGACGGCTGGAACCTTATTTGGAGGATCCTCGATATACAAAGCTGTTTGAGCTTGCAAAAAAACTTGAAAACGTAAACCGCAATACAGGTCTTCATGCTTCTGGAATGGTAATCGGACTCACAGCCTTGCCGGATTGGGCTCCGATTTTTAAGGATCCTAAGACAGGCGAAGTCGGCGTACAGTTTACGATGGATATTATTGAACCGTGCGGACTTGTCAAATTCGACTACCTCGGTCTGAAGACACTTTCTTTAATCAGATATGCGGAAGATATTATTAACCGGCACCGCAAAGAAGGAACTCCTGAATTCCACACGGAAAAAGCCAGCGAAACCGATTCTGAAACATTTGACATGTTCTGTAACGGCGATTCTGTTGCTGTGTTCCAATTCGAATCGCCGGGAATGCAGAAAATTTTAAGACAGGTAAAGCCGCGGTGCATAGAAGAACTTGTTGCGTTGAATGCGCTTTATCGGCCAGGTCCAATGGACTACATTCCTCAGTATATTGACGGAAAATGGAAGCCTGAAACAATTCATTATCCTGATCCATGCCTTGAAGGACTTCTTAAAGAAACCTACGGCGTTATGGTTTATCAGGAACAGGTAATGCAGGTTTCTCAGAAAATTGCAGGATTCTCGCTTGGTGGGGCAGACATGCTCCGACGTGCCATGGGTAAGAAAAAACCTGAAGTTCTTATGGGAAAGAAAAAGGAATTCATAGAAGGCGCCATTGCACAGGGATTTACCGAACAGCATGCCGCCGATATTTTTGAAATCATGATTCCTTTTGCCGGATACGGATTCAACAAATCTCACGCTGCGGCCTATACAGTTCTTGCGTACAGAACCGGATACCTTAAATGTCACTTCCCAGCAGAATTCATGGCCGCAAACCTTACAAACGAACTTACCTCTACAGACGGAGTTCCATTCTATATTGCAGAAGCAAAACGTATGGGAATACAAGTTGATCCTCCGGACATAAACCGCTCTTATGTTGTATTTGACGTAATAGATGGTCACATTATTTTTGCCCTCTGCGGAATGAAAGGTATGGGGCGCGAAGCTGCAAGAGTCATTGTAGAAGAGCGTGAACGTAATGGTGCCTACAAGTCTTTTATGGACTTTCTGGAACGTTGTATTCCATTAACAATAAAAGATGAAGAAGGCCGCGAAAAACGCCCTCTAAATTCAAAAGCGGTTGAAGTCTGCATAAAGACTGGTGCATTCGACAAGCTGGGACAGAACAGGCCGACTCTTCTGCAGAACATGGAACGCGCAATGCAGTACGTTAATGATAAATTAACCGGAACTGACAACGGACAGGGAGACCTTTTCGGAGACACAGATGAAAAAGTCTATGCAGATTTTAAATTCGATGAATTTCCTGATGTTCCTCAAATGGAAAAACTTAACGATGAAAAAGAAGTTATAGGCTGCTACGTTTCCGGTCATCCGCTTGATGATTATGAAAAAATTATCCATACAAGCGTAACGCTGACTTCAAAGGATCTTGACCGCGCCGCAAAAGAAGACAAACTTTTAAAGGAAAACCTTGCTTCTTCCGGTCAGAATTCATGGGCAAACAGAAATGCAGGCCGTTCATACACAATTCTGGGATTTCTTCATGACCTCCGTCAGATACGCACAAAAAAGGGCACAGATATGGCATTTGCAAAGCTTCAGGATTATGACGGAGAAATTGACCTTACATTCTTCCCTAAAACATGGGAGACAATACGTTCTTCAATTCAAGATCAAATGATTTATGCATTCAGAGGTAAGGTCGACGGAACAAGAGAGGAACCGAGTTTCATTGTAGACACCATAGAAGATGTCTCAACACTGAAAGCTAAATCGATTCAGGAAATTCATATTGAAATTGAACCAAATACTTCTTCAGAGATAGAATTTACAAAAATTCGTGATATTTTATTTGGTCAACCAGGCAAATGTTCAGTATATTTTCATTTAGATACAAAAATTGGTTCATACATAGTAAAAGCAAATCCACAGCTGACAGTTTCTTCTGCTGAGGAGACGCTAAAGCAACTTAAAGAACTGCCTCAAATTAAAAATGTATGGACAGCCTGATAGGCATAGGAGCTGAATGTGATAGATACGACCGTAAATGCAATTCAAAGTATTTTTATGCTGGCTTCAAAAGCAGTTTCCATTTATGCGACAATCTGCTTTATAAGAATAATCCTAGGCTGGTTTCCTGAAATTAATTATTCATCCGTCGGAAAATTTCTTTCCCAACTTTGCGATCCATACATGAACCTTTTCTACAAAATTCCGCTCAGAATCGGAATGATTGATTTTACACCGATTCTTTCGTTAGGTCTGCTTACAATGCTCTCCTCTCTTCTTGCAGAAATTGCCCGTACCGGTAGAATATACATCGCAGGAATCATCTGCAATATAATCCTGCTTTTATGGAATGCCGTTGCAACAATCGGAATCATTCTTTTTCTTCTGTTTTTTGTACGCTACTGCGTTGCAATATTCAGTAAATCCAGTAACGACTACAATTCCCCATGGCAGAATCTTGACCGGTATATTTCAAAAACTGTATTTAAATTTGCAAAACCTGTATCCGGCAAGAAACCATTAAGTTATAAAAAAGCCCTGCTTCGCGCAAGCATCGTAACTCTGCTGCTTCTTATCGCTGGTCAATTTGCAATCGTTTCTATAACGAATCTGATTGCAATGATTCCGTTCTAAACGGAGCTTCAAAGTCCGATGAAACTTGACGACATAAAATCACCAGTTTCTTCTCTTAGCGGCATAGGTCCGGCGGCGGCAAAACAATTTGCAAAACTGAACATATTTACCGTCGGGGACCTTCTTTCCTTTTATCCTAAAACTTATGAAGATCGCCGCCAGCGCATTCCATTGGATAAATTTCAGTTCGGTAAAGTTCACACACTCGCGCAAGTGACAGCACACGAATTCTTCGGCTACGGAAAAATGAAGACACTGAAAATAATTATTTCCGATGGAAACGTTTCTGCAAGTCTTATATGCTTTAACAGAACATTTCTACAGCATTCGCTACCCACAGGCTGCATTGTCTGCATAACAGGCTCATTTACAGTAAAATACGGCCAGATTCAATCAACGGATTTTGATATAACAAAAATAGCAGACTTCGGAATCATCGAGGATTACAAAGATCAGCCTCTCCCAGATGCAGAAATTCTTCCCGTGTATCCTCTTACAGAAGGATTGACACAAAAAACAGTGCGCAAAGCTGTAAGTGCAGCAATAAAACAATATCTGAAAGGAATCAACAACGAAATTCCAGACGAATTCATGCAATCCCGGAATCTGCTGTCAAAACAAAAAGCCATTGAATTGATTCATACAGCCCAGACTCCGGCGCAAATTCAGGATGCACGCAGAACCCTGATCTACGAAGAACTTTTCCACTTTCAGACAATAATCGCCCGACGGGCATTAAAACATAAAGGTTCCGTTCCAGAGGCACAACTTCCTATGGACAATGAAACCTGCACTTCAAACACAGAATCTGCACAATCACCTGAAGTTACAGTCCATTCTGCTCCGCTTTCTCCGGAATTCATAGATTCTTTCATAAAAAACCTTTCTCCTGTGCAAATGCAGCTTTACTTAAGATTGCCATTCGAGCTTACTCCTGACCAAATTCGCGTAATCCATCAGATGAACGAAGACATTGACCGCGGATACAAGGAAAGAGTTTGCTTACTGAACGGGACTTTTGAAAAATCCAACCCATTCACTATGCAGCGGCTCCTGCAGGGTGATGTTGGCAGCGGAAAGACTCTTGCGGCTTTTTTTGCCTGCCTCAGAATAATAAGCTGGAAAGGTCAATGCGCCCTTATGGCACCAACAGAAATACTAGCTCGCCAGCATGCCGAAAAAGCAGCTGAACTCCTGGAGCCGCTCGGATTAAAAGTCGCCTTCCTTACAGGAAATGTAAAGTCTGCAGGACGTGCCCGGCTTCTTAAAGAATTAAAATCCGGCGGCATAGATTTCGTAATTGGAACGCATGCACTTTTTTCAAAAAACGTACAATACAACGACCTACAGCTTGTCATAATCGACGAGCAGCACAGGTTCGGTGTCGTACAGCGACAGGCGATAATTGACAAGGGACGAAAAAGCGAAGAACATCCTGAAACAGTATTTGAACCTCATCTTCTTATGATGAGCGCAACGCCTATCCCGCAGACACTCGCACTTACAGTTTTCGGAGATCTTGATGTAAGTGTCATACGTTCAATGCCTAAAGGCCGCAAACCTATTACAACATATCTTGTAAAAGAAGGAAACGAACATAATGCATACGAGGCAGTAAGAAAACAGTTGGAACAAGGGCATCAGGCATATTTTGTTTATCCTGCAATAGACGCAGAAACATCCGTTCAAGACATAAAATCCGCAGAGGAAAATTTTAAGAATCTATCCCAAAATATCTTCCCCAAATATAGATGCGCCCTTCTTCATTCAAAAATAAGCGAAGATGAACAGATTGCAATTCTAAGGGATTTCAGACAAAACAAAATACAGGTTCTTGCAGCAACTACAGTAATAGAAGTAGGTGTTGACGTGCCTAATGCAACATCCATAGTAATAGAACAAGCAGACCGTTTCGGGATGGCTCAGCTCCATCAGCTCCGAGGACGTGTAGGCCGCGGTTCAGACCAGTCATTCTGCTTTCTCATATACAGTCAGAAAATTTCAAAATCTGGAATAGAACGAATGAGAATTCTGCGTCAAAGCACAGACGGTTTTATCATTGCAAACAGCGATTTAAAATTAAGAGGTCCCGGCGAAATAACCGGAACCGTTCAGTCAGGAAACCTTGCGCTTAGCATTGCAGACCTCGCACGGGATCAGAACATTCTTATGCAGGCTCGTTATGATGCATTCTCCTACGTTAAAAATCACACAAATTCAGTAAAACCGCAGAACGACTGGTAAGAATGGTTCTGAATACCATTATGCAACAAAACCTTCAAGTCTTCTCATGCGAGTAGGATGCTGCATACGGCGAATTGCAAGCTTTTCAATTTGACGGATGCGTTCCTTTGTAAGATCGAACACATCACCAACTTCCTGCAAAGACATAGGTTTCTGTCCGTCGATTCCATAACGTAATGCAAGAACTTTTGCTTCTGCAGGCTTAAGAGTACCAAGCACAGCCTTGATTTCATTTATCATAGATTCTGTTATAACCTTGTCTTCTGGGCGTTCAGAAACAGTATCTTCAATCATTTCTCCTAATGTAGTAGAAGAATCGTTCTTTCCAGAAACTTCTGCATCCAAAGAAGTCATATCCTTTGCAATGCTTATCATCTCGCGTACATGAGATACATCCATATTAAGCATTGAAGCAATTTCTTCAAGTTCTTCTTTTTCTGACATGCTCACACCTGCAGATGCAATCTCCTTCTGCGCATGCTCGATTTTTACAAGCTCATTAGCCCTGTTCAGCGGCAGACGAATTGCACGGCTCTTTTCACAGATAGCCTTGAGAATCGATTGGCGGATCCACCATACGGCATACGAAATAAAATGATATCCTTTTGAAACATCAAATTTTTCAATAGCAGTCAGAAGACCGATATTACCTTCACTTATAAGATCTTCAAGTTCAAGACCTTTTTTCTGATATTTTTTTGCAATTGAAATTACAAACCTAAGATTGGCATTTACGATCTTGTTCTTTGCAGTTTTATCACCTTGAGCTGCCTTTACAGCAAGTTCACTTTCTTCTTCATAAGAAAGGAGCGGAATCCTATTAATTTCTTTCAAATACATAGAAAGAACTGAATCTGAATTTGACATATTTGCCTCCTGTAGGTTCGTTACAGTTTATTGTGCAAGTTTCATGCCAACTTTAAAAGAACAGATTATTTTAACTTCTTTTCTGTCTAAATCCATAATTTTCAAAAAAATCGCGGTTTACCTGGCGTAATTTCAAGTTTATTGTAATTAAGACATTTTTTTTAATGGGTATTTTTTACACACCTAGATTACCAAAATAAAATTTTGAGTCATTTTTACTCAAAACATTGAAAATCATGGGTAACTTCTACCAGAATTTCTGCCAGAAAAAAACTTAAAAATCATTTTTTTGTTGACGCACGGACACATTTATTATTAAATTTATAGCAGAATAAATCTTGTGATCATCTTTAGAAATAGAATTTCTAAAGGTTCCCATAATAAAAGAATCGAGGTATATAAGATGACATTAAAACCATTGGCAGACAGAGTTCTTGTAAAAAACGACAAAGCTGAAACAAAAACAGCAAGCGGAATCATTATTCCAGAAGCAGCACAGGAAAAAACACAGACTGCAACAGTTGTTGCTGTGGGCCCTGGAACAGAAGATGAAAAGATCACTGTAAAAATCGGTGACAATATTATGTATGACAAATATGCCGGAACACAGGTTAAGATTGACGGTGAAGAACATCTTATTCTCCGCATGAGCGACATCATCGCTGTAATCGAAAAATAACGACTCCTTCAAAACACTTCCCCGCAAAAAACGGGGTAATACATGCGCAAATATGTATTAATATTTCTGCGCTATTAAAATAAAACAGAATCCTTCGAACTCAGCAGAGAATGCCTTCGAAGGATTTTTTCGTGAAATTTCGAAAAATGTAATTGTTAGAAGACAGATTATTTAAGATTCTTTAATGTTGCAAGAAGATAAATTGCTTCTGCATTGCGTCTATTCAGAGAAACAGCATATTCAGCACACCTGCGTGCATTACGAAAATCGTTATCCGCATAATAAATCACCGCCATTCTATACATAGCCATAGATTTTAAATACATATCGGAACAGCGGCCCGTTGTCTTACTGTATAGATCAAGTGCCGCAGTCTTATTTCCCAAAGAATTATAAATCATCGCAAGATTCATGCATGATCCATCACTTGCAAGAGCTGAAACGTTACCATCTTTACCTGCCAGACCATTCTCATAGACAGCATTTTCATAAAGACATACAGCATCCGCTGAGCGTAGAGCCAGCGAGGCAAAATATGCTGCAAGTTCATTTTCTTTTAATGTAAAAGAATGAATATTGCGTATCATATTTTCCCAGAATGAGGAATCCACGGAAATATTATATTTTTTTGAAATATATTTGTAGAAAAGCGTCCATGCATTTTCATAATCTTTAGAATACAAAAAATAATTTTCCGCATAAGCAAGCAAAAGCTCATCAAAAACAGATGGCCTTACCATATTTTCTTCAAGAATACGCCAAATATCCGCAGTTTTTTCCTTATCACTAAGTTTAGTTTCAATCTTATAACGAATATCAAGACGAACTATATTAAGTAAAGGATTTTTTTTGCGTTTAAGGCTTTCGTCTATTTTATAAATTGCATCACTTATCGGTATGCGCGCGCGGCTGTCATACCGTTCCATTTCAAGCGTGGCTAAACCGGCATCCCGGAGTTCACGGACAGCATTATCTTCTGGCATTAACTTATTTGAAGAAAGAGCAAAATCCGCATAAGCTGTAAGAGCCGGAACATAGTCAGGCCATGATTCAACGCTCATAGAAAGCAGTTCAACACATCTGGACTCCTCAAGGTTATCGCGAGCCCATTTTGCACTGTTTATAAAAATAACCGGCAGTTCCCCATCATTTTCATAGCCTTCAGGAAGAATCCAGCCAGCTCTATGATCCCTGATTGAATCAAGATATTTTGCACGAACGGACTCTGCATTCTCCGCATCACTGAGCGATATATAGGAATCCGCAGTCAGAGCCACTAGAGATTTTTTTTCTGTTTTTTTTATCCTTCCGGCAGTACTAGAATCCATAATTTTTAGCGCAGTTTCTGAATACTGTATCGAATCAGCAAAACAGCTTCCATCATACATTACAAGTGCCCAAAAATAGGCATCATCAACACCAAAAACATGATCCGGATGCACAGAACACGCAGAAGAGTATTCACCCTTATAAAGATGAAGCAATGCGCAATTTCTTAACCATGCATTATCAGAGGTTCCCTTATACGCATCATAATAAACAGGAAAATAATCATCTGAATGAAAAATCTTTGTAAGTTCGCTTGCGTCAGCTTTGTTAAGCGTATCTTTAAATACAGCCTCAGAATAAATTGAACCGTATTTCGTTCCCTGAAGGCATTTTCCAACTTTCAGTGCACCTTCCAAGTTTTTATTGCGCATCAAAAAATGTGTATAGACAGCATTAAGTTCTAGATTTTCAGGATTTTTTTGAAGTCCCTTTAAGAGAATCTTTTCAGCTTTTTGATTACAGCCGATCTTACAATACCTTCTGAAGATTCCTATTTCAGCCCAGGAGCCATAGGCATTTTTTTCCAATTTGCCAAGTTCTTTTTCAGCATCAGCATACTGATTCTGATTTATGAGAGCATCAATCTGATCAAGTGAAGAAGTAAAAGATACGAGGGAAGCAGATTTCGAACAAGAAAAAGAAAAAAAGCAGAGAATCAAAAGAACGGAAAGCAAAATCCTCCGTTCCATGCGCCTATTCATCATATTAAGCTCCCCATAAGCATATAAACGAACGAACCCCGCCGCAGAACAGCAGGGTGATCGCATAAAAACGGCTTTTGCCGAATTTATTTTGAAAGATCCTTATTAATGTTATCAAGGATAGCATTCGTAAATTTATGAGAATCGTCGACTCCATATTCCTTTACGATTTCAACGGCTTCATCGATTACAATTACAGCCGGAACATCTTTCTGATATAGGAGTGCATAAACGCTCATCCTTATAACCGCAAGGGCAACTTTATTTACTCGCTCAAGCGACCATTTTGCAGAAAGATGCCTTTTTATGATTTCATCAATCTGGCTGATATTTTCTACCGTTCCGCGTACAAGAAGACGGGCAAAAGTATATAGTTCCTCTTTTTTTTCTACATTCAGATTATCAAAAAGACTCATCTGCTTGTCTATAAGACAGAACTTTGCCTCCTCTTCCTGAGTTTCACCAGCAGCCGCATCAGAGTCATCATGCTGAAGCCAAGAAAAAGTAAGCAGATCATTTATATCAACACCACCTACATCCCAGGAATACAAAGCCTGAAATGCAAGGATTCGTCCAATTCGTCTAGACATTCAAGTCCCCTTTACCAGGAAAGAAGCTTTGTCAAAGCATCGCCTGTCTTTTTGCGTTCTACATTGTCAGCTGTATCAAGACCAACAGCAATTTCCTGCGCAGCAACAGTGTAATACTGCATTACTTTCTGTTCGCCCAATGTACTGCGGATATAATCGTAAACAGTTGTTGTTGAATCCGGCTGAACTACATCGCTCAAACCAAGCATCTTTGCATCATATTTTTTTACAACCATGTAAAACTGGAAGTGAGTATCAAATTCCGAAACCGAAGCAAGGTAATCTTTTTCATTTCCAAACAGACTGATAAGATCTGTATAAGAAATTCCGAGCTGCTGGGCACTCATAGTATTCTTATTAATAATGATTTCACCAGATTGGAAACCAGAATTTTCCTTCTTTGACTCTACAGTAAGCTGATTTACAGACATTTTCTTGTCCTTGAGCTTTGTGTAAAGATCATTTGCTTTTGCACGCGCAGCTTCAGCATCTTCTCCTTTTGGAACAACGACAAGGAAAAGCTTCATCATATCAGTCCATACAAAAGAAGATTTATTAAGTTCATAGAAACTTCTTATCTCGTCATCTGTAGGAGCAACAGCCTTCAATTCATTTTCCCTCTGAGAGAAAATATACTGCTGAACGATTGTCTGATTCTTAAGATATGTCTTGTATTCTGCAACCGACATACCAATCTGCTGCTTCATAAATTCATCAAGAGAAAGATTAGTCTGTTGCTTAACAAACTGTTCAAGTTCGCTCTGTGTTACAGTACGGCCAACAAGCTGAGCAGAAAGCTGCTGAACGAACATCTTTTCAACAGCACTGTCAGTCAAAGTAAGACCAGCTTTCTGAGCTGCCTGAAGAACAAGCTTTTCCTGAATCAGGGCATCAAGAACCTTTTTGCGATCATCTACAGAAAGAACAGCACTACGCTGTTTTTCGTACATTTCAACACGAGTTTTAATCTGCTTTACAGTTATAGGTTCATTCTTATTAAGTTTTACAACTGCCAGAACCTGCAGATCTGACTGAGCAAATACTGCTGCTGACATTAATAAAGTAAACAAAGCTATGACGAAACGTTTCATTTTTTTTTCCTTTTACCTTTATATTTTAATCGCAAACCCCGGTAAAAACAACCCGGATTACTAATTAAACCATTCATTTTATAAATAGTTACAAGATGAACAGCAGTCAGGTCCAAAATCCGCAGATTCAGAACCTGACCTGCAACAGACTCTCTTCTACTGAGGATCAAGCGGAAGTCCGCCCGAAATCACAGCCCTGATTCGTCTTACACCGGCAGAACTTGACTGCTCCTTTTGGATCTTAAAGTCACCAATCTGTGCAGTATGCTGAACGTGAGGGCCTCCGCAAACTTCCTTGCTGAACCAGTCGTTCCTTGCATCCTTACCGATCGTATAGACTTTAACCTGCTCACCATATTTGTTGGCAAACAGAGCTCGGGCACCTTCTGCCTTAGCTTCTTCAAGAGTCTTTATCTCCATCGTTACAGGAAGATCTTCCTTAATCTTCTGGTTTACAATTTCTTCTACCTTCTGAATTTCTTCCTTTGTCATAGGGCGTTCAAACGTAAAATCGAATCGCATTCGTTCATTATTGATGTTTGAACCCTTCTGAGCTACCTGATCACCAAGAACATTTACAAGAGCCTGCTGAAGAAGGTGTGTTGCAGTATGATATTTTGTTGCAACATCGCTCTGTTCTGCAAGACCACCCTTCGCTTGTCCGGCGTCAGCAGATTTAGAAGCTTCCTGGTGCTTTCTTTCTGCTTCCTTAAAGCCATCGATGTCTACAGTAAAACCGTTTTCTGCACCAAGCTCCTGTGTAAGTTCAAGAGGGTATCCATAAGTTTCATAAAGATTATATGCAACTTTTCCGCTGATAATCTTTTTAGGGTTCTTCATAAGATTTGGAAGAAGCTTCTGGAATTCAGCTTCTCCTTTCTTAAGTGTAAGACGGAACTTTTCTTCCTCTGCTGTAAGTTCAGACTTGATTTTTGCAGAATTAGCCTCAAGTTCCGGGTAAGCACATTTGAAGTTATCGATTACAGCAGATGCAATGTCTGCCAGGAATGACTTTTCGATCCCCAGTTTCATTCCATGACGAACAGCACGACGGATAAGACGGCGCAATACGTAGCCAGCACCAACATTAGAAGGAGAAATTCCTTTTTGATCACCGATGATAAATACTGCCGCACGGCTATGATCCGCTATAATGCGTACAGATTTATCTTTTTCTGAATCAGATCCATATTTATAGCTTGAAAGATTTTCCACCTTTTCAATGATTGGCTGGAAAACTTCTGTAAGGTAAACACTTGTTTTTCCCTGAAGAATACAGTTTGTTCTTTCAAGACCCATTCCTGTATCTACATTCTTTTTTGGAAGCGGGACAAGTGTTTTTTCATCCACGCGGTTATACTGCATGAATACGTTGTTCCAGATTTCCATCCAATTCGCACTGTCCGTACCTTTATTAGATCCGGCCGGAGGGAGTCCTTCGCCTACCCAATAGAAGATTTCTGTATCCGGACCACATGGACCAGTAGGACCTGCTGCCCACCAGTTATCGCTTGCAGGAAGATATGCAATTTTGTCTTCCGGCATTCCGTTTTCTTTCCAATAACCGGCAGCTTCTTCATCACGGGGAGCATTTTCGTCCCCGGCAAAAACTGTTACAGAAATCTTGCGCGGATCAAGTCCGAGCCATTTTGGGCTTGTAAGGAATTCATAAGAAAAAGAAATTGATTCTTTCTTGAAATAATCACCGAGGGACCAGTTTCCAAGCATTTCAAAACATGTTAAGTGGCTTGGGTCTCCAACTTCATCAATATCTCCTGTACGGATACATTTCTGATAGTCTGTAAGGCGTGTACCGGCTGGATGTTTTTCCCCTAGAAGATATGGAACAAGAGGATGCATCCCAGCTGTCGTAAACAAAACAGAAGGATCGTTTTCCGGAATCAAAGACTGTCCGGAAATTTCAGCATGATTTTTACTCTTAAAGAACTCAATATATTTTGAGCGTAATTCGTTAGCGGTCATAATAATTCATTATATTGACGCGTAATGTTAATTTCAAGTAACAGAAGGCAAAGGGCTTATAATTTATATGCAATAAAAAATTGACTTTTTTCCCAAAAAAAGCAGCTTACTGTGTCTTTCTTTCAGAAAGGTGAAGCGATATAGTCTTTCCTTCTGTTATGTAACAGGTTGCCGGCGAAATCTTTACAGGCGTAAGAGTAATCTGATCCTTGTCAACTACAGTCTTAAGTTCAGGCTTGTCGCGTCGCTTTTTCGGCGGAATTACAACTTCATGAGTATGAAAACGCATAACATAAGCTGGCTGAAGCTGAGAATTTTCAAAATCGCTTCTGAACTGAATGACAGCACATTCACCAACAGAATCTATGACAAAAATCCCGGATTCCTCTGTTTCAAGGTTCTTTATCTTATAATTTGAACCTCTAAAAGAATATGACTTTTCTTCATCGTCAAGCCAAACCGTATTTTCCGCAAGAAGGGCTTTTTTATAGTCATCACAGACAGCAGATTCCTTTACTTCGCCAAAAGTACTCTGAAAAGACATTTTCTTGTAAGTTCCGTCCCATAGATTGGATTCTTTTATAACCATTCCAACATCATCATGAACGTGAATATAAACCTCATTAACCCCCGTAAGCATAATATCAAAGCGACGCTTCATGCTGGAAATTACAGTGTTTATTACAGTAAGGTAAATTCCACTGCGTCGAAGGGTTGAATCTTCCCAGGAATAAACGCCTTCCGTGTCATCATTAAGGAAGATAATCTCACGGTTATCGTAATTAAAATATATGTAACGTGGAGAAGAGCCTGTACTGGTCGTCTTGTACCATAGTCCGTTCAAAAACTGGGCAAATGTATCCACCGAACCATTCTGAATTCTGGCAAGCTCCTTTGCAGCGATTCGGCTTCCCTTTACCTTTAGCTGACGCGCCTGTACGTATTTCTGCTCATCAGGATTCCACTTGTATTCTGTCTGAATCTGATTCACACCAGAGCCGGCTGTCTTTGAATCGCCCTCTTCAGATTTATCAGAACTGTAAACCCACACACTGAAACTTTCACCCTTTGTCTGAGAAAGTTCATATGACTCCGAACGATCAGACTGCAAAATAAAGATTGTTCCGTCCGAAGTAAAATCACCTATATTCTGAAGCTCAACATTTCCACGCTTCCGCCTGCATAGATAAATCCTCATAACAGAATCTCCGTTCGACTTCATCCCCTGATAGACAAGAGCCGTTCTGTGATCACCGATCACATCAAGTCCGTTGTAAGAAAATGTACGAACCTTAGAAATTTCCGTAGAAATTTCTGCAACACGATCATAAGAATTTGTTTCTGAATTATAAAGACCCACTATAAGAAAAAGATATGGTGAACCGGCCTTATGAACAGCAACAACCTGATCATCCAGATTATCCCCGTCAAAATCAAGGGTGAGCGTACTCATCAAGGTTTCTGTAGAAAGAAGAGGAATAAATGAAGTAAGAACGGCACTTTGGTCAACCTGCGCAGAATCCGCAAGAGATTCTGATAAATCTTCAGCAGTAACAGGGTTTACGATTTTTGGATGAGCCAGCTTTTTTTCTCTGAAGATAACTGCCCGGCAAAAAAGTATAACTGCTAGTATAACTCCAATACAACTGAAAATTATGATTATATTCTTATTCTTCTTCATACTTCCAATATACAAAAAAAACGCACAAGCCGCAAATGACTTGTGCGTTTTATATGCAATAAAGGTATAATGAACTAGTTTCGAAATTGTTCACACTATCGTTTCAACAATTTCTACCAGATCATTAAAAAACAAACATCAGCTTATTAGTACATTCCGCCCATATCAGGGGCTGCCGGTGCAGCTGTCTTTGGTTCAGGAATATCCGTAATTGCGCATTCTGTTGTAAGAAGCGTTCCTGCAATAGAAGCTGCATTCTTAAGAGCAGAAGTTGTTACCTTAGCAGGGTCAATGATTCCAGACTGAATCATGTTTACCCATTCGCCTGTGTAAGCGTTGTAACCAACACCTTCCTTTTCATTCTTAGCGCGTTCAGCAACAACGGCCCCGTCAATACCAGCATTGTCTGCAATCTGGCGGATTGGTTCTTCCAGAGCGCGGCGAACGATTTTGTATCCAACCTTTTCGTCTTCAGAAAGATCAGCAGGAATGTTTTCCAAAGCCTTAGAAGCCTGAATAAGAGCAATTCCACCACCAGCAACGACACCTTCTTCAAGAGCAGCGCGTGTTGCAGCGATTGTATCTTCTACGCGGAATTTCTTTTCTTTCATTTCTGTTTCTGTTGTAGCACCAACATTGATTACAGCTACGCCGCCTGCAATCTTTGCAAGACGCTTCTGAAGCTGTTCCTTATCGTATGTAGATGTAGACTTTTCAATAGCCTTCTTGATTTCTGCAACTCGGGCAGCAATATTTTCTTTTGAGCCGGCACCGCCAACGATAGTTGTATTATCTTTGTCAATCTTAACTGATTTAGCCTGACCAAGAACTTCTTCGCCACATGATTCAAGCTTAAGTCCAACTTCTTCAGAGACAACCTGACCTCCAGTTAAGATTGCGATATCCTGAAGCATATCCTTTCGACGGTCACCGAATCCAGGAGCCTTAACAGCACAAACCTTGATTGTTCCGCGGATTGTGTTCAATACGAGAGTTGTAAGAGCTTCGCCATCAACGTCTTCTGCAATGATGATCAAAGCACGGCCGGCATTAGCAACTTTTTCGAGGATAGGAAGAAGATCTTTCATAGAAGAAATCTTCTTGTCATAAATAAGAACATAAGCGTCAGAATAAGAAGCTTCCATTCTTTCGCGATCAGTTACAAAATAAGAAGAAATGTATCCACGGTCAAACTGCATACCTTCTACAGTATCAACAGTCGTGTCCATGTTCTTGGATTCTTCAACAGTGATTACACCATCTTTTCCAACCTTTTCAATTGCTTCAGCAATAAGATTACCAATTTCAGGGTCATTGTTTGCAGAAATAGAAGCGATGCTCTTGATGTCAGCAGAATCCTTTACAGGTTTTGCGTTCTTTTTGATTTCTGCAACGGCAGCAGCAACAGCCTTATCAATACCGCGCTTGATTTCAATAGGAGTCATTCCAGCAGCAACAGACTTAAAGCCTTCCCGAACCAATGCATAAGCCAGAACAGTAGAAGTAGTAGTTCCATCACCGGCATCATCATTTGTCTTGGAAGCAACTTCGCGTACAAACTGAGCGCCCATATTTTCAAACGGATCTGCAAGCTCAATATCCTTAGCAACAGAAACACCGTCCTTTGTAATTGTAGGAGCACCGTATTTCTTGTCCAGCATGACCATGCGTCCACAAGGTCCAAGAGTAACCTTTACAGCCTTTGCAATCTGTTCAACACCAGAAAGCAATTTTTTGCGTGCGTCTTCATTAAACATCAACTGTTTTGCCATTTTCTATCTAACCTCTTAAAAATATTTTTATTTTTTTAAAGGGGAAGTCTCCCCTTCGTCGGCACTGCGTTGCCTCCTATCCCCTCTAGCAGTGGATACCCCGCGATGTTTGCAAAGCAAACTCGATTACAACGCCTCCGTATTCCCTTTAAAAATACAAAAATTATTTTCAATCGGCAATAAAAAAAAGCAAAAAAAATGCGCACAGAGTAAAAAATCTGTGCACATTCTATAATTAAATATTTACTGCAAATCAGAAAATATCGAAATTAAGAGTTTAAGCTTAACAGTGCTTTACCTCGACATATTTTCCAATCAGCGGCATATAGACTAGCGCATGGCATAACCTATATGACCTGTCCTTGAAGGAAGATTTTCTAATGACGAATTAAGATTACAACTTCTTGCTGTAACTGAAGAAGAACTTAAAGAAGTTATATCATCTGCATAATAAGATTCTTCAGAAGAAACATAAACCCATTTATGAGTTCCATCAGATGAATACTTATCAGTATAAATGTATCTATGATCATAAATATTTTCTGCCGCCATATATTTCTTTGAACTGTCAGAAGACTGGAAAAGATACATTTTCTTATCAGAGAGATAATAAGCAGATGTTGCACCAGAAGAATCTATTTCCGGCTTTACAGGTTCCAGCGCATATTCCATTGTATAATAAGCATACAAATTACCTTCATGATCCTGCCAGGAATAAGTCAATGGCAGTTTTTTCTCTTTATCAAAAGTGGTCATGAGTGTAGAAAGCCTGCTTTTACGAGTTTCAAAATCAGATTCTGCCTCATAAGAAGACTGCATTGCTGGTTCTGTTTCAGATTCTTCTGTCCAGACGAATTTATAAAGATAATAAGTTACAGTCGGATTATCAAAATCATAAGAATCAGTATTTGTATCCTTTACATACGATGTAACAGTAAGTTTTTCTGTATCGTATTTACCGTCATTTCCTTCTTCATCCACTATTACGGAATGCTCAATCTGATGCTTCGTTCCTGAAACTGTTTTATTATTTTCATTAAACGTAAGTACATCAGGAAGATATATACAAGCCTCTGTGACCCATTTACCAGTAGAATCATATTCGAGCGTCTTGTATTCTGAAACCGAACAATTGGAAGACGGATTATAATGCACCGATAAAGTTTCTTCCTTAAATTCAGAATCCCTGTATATTGTATACGAGGCTGCAGCCGCAGTTTCTGTATTAGCATCAGCCTCTGTCTCCGTTGTTACCGGAGAAGAAAACTTTGATTCCTTAATGGAAACCGCATATTCCCCACCAATATTTTTTGTAATTTCGATTGTGCGCTTTCCAATAATTGAACCGTCAGACTTCTTGATATACGCAATACAACTTCCTGTCTTGGAAGTTGTATCAAAATTTTTATAATTGTATTTCAAATTATAAGAATCTGACTCATTCTGATAATACTGCATGTCAGTTTCCAGAATGTGACCTATGTCTGCTCCTCCATAGTTCACTTCCCTATATTCATGATGCCAAGTATCCAGCGTTTGAGTTACAGAACCGGCAGGATTACCCTTCAGAATCAATGCTTTTGCAATATCTTCATTTGAATTATCTGCGTCGCTACTGCACGAAAAAAATGCACACAATACAGCAAAAGAGAATAACCCTAAAACAAAATCTTTTATACTCCTTTTCATAATCACCTTCCTAATCCATGCTATGGTAACGAAATAAGCGGATTGCTCTTCCAGGTCCAAAGATTTGTACAGACTTTATCGTTTATGCAGGAAGCATCAATCATGGTTTTTGCATAAAGATTAAATGAAACCTTTCTCCAGTCAGTTCCAAGATTA
This sequence comes from Treponema sp., assembly GCA_017392945.1. GTDB lineage: Bacteria > Spirochaetota > Spirochaetia > Treponematales > Treponemataceae > Treponema_D. Next base: position 30,348 of record JAFOSK010000067.1, on the reverse strand, counting down.
TCTTTATCAAAAGGAACATCATTGATTGTAATAGGAGTCTCACCATAATTATTTAACCGAGAATCGTCAAACTTAAGAGTTTTGAATACTGGCACAACTATCTTCGCTTCAGCACCGACCTTTCCCGTAATGCTTACAAGACTGATTCCTGCAACAGAAAGTCCTGTTTCCGGTCCCACCATCCAGGAGAGAGTTCCAATAACACTGGCTTCCATCGATTCTCCGCTTCCACAATACTTATCAAGAGTATACGCTTTAAAATTATGCGGAACAGCTCTGATATACTCACCATCCAGATCACAAGAAACGCCGCCTCGGTATACAAGGTGATTATATTTCTGATATGCAAATGAAGCAGCCATTGTTCCAGAGGACCAGCTATAGAACCGCACAGGTCCCACCTCACCAATCAATTTTTTTTCAGAGAAAGCACCAGCAAGCGCAAATGTAACTGACGAACCTATCTGCAAATCTGCATTCAATTCACATCTTGCGCTTCCCTTATGATACAAGTTTTCTTTTGACCAGAATGATTTTTTCCAGAACTTCCAGGTCTTTTTTCTTGTAACCACAGTTACATATGGTAAATCAACATTACCTGTCAAGCTGAGTGTCCGCTGTTTGTAAGGAAATTCAACAGAGATTGTAAGAGTATCTTTTTCTGTAAAACCACCCTTCTTTTCTTCCAGCTTTGACTTTGTTGCCTCAAAGCCATCCGAATAATGATCGGAAATATCTTTCAGCTCTGATTTCAGCTCTTCATAGAAGCCTTTACCTCCTTCTTTCTTGTTAAGCTTTATTGGAATGCTGACTCTTGGACATATAGTTGTTTCTTTAAAAATATCTCCAAGCATACCACCACATGTGGCACCACTGCGGGAAGCCGGATCTTCTATGAAATTTCCGTCTTCATCATAAACCATATCATAGATGCCATTATTCCATTCTTCTGTAGCATCCTCACCATAAATAATAAAATCATCTGCAAGAACATCTATAGTCTGATTTGGGATATCAATATATTGGAAAACCTCGCGGATATCAGGCTTAATTGTTTCAATATCCATGCTGCCGTCTGGATTTGTAGTTATACTGTAGACCTTAAGAGCATTTCCATCCGCATCAATAAAGATATCGCCAACTTTCAAATCCAATGGAGAAAAAGCTATCGCACGGCCATCAACGATATTTTCTGGAATACCTTCGTCCGAAAAGTCAATGACATTATTCTGATAATCGTAAACACTGTTCCTGAAACCTGAATATGCACAAACAGCAAATGGAAGCACAAAAAAGACGATAATAAATATATCACGTAAACTTCTCATCTCTCACCTCATCAATCAAATTCACTTTTAACCCAGACATTTCCATAAGAATCCCGTTTAAGGATTCCGTCCAAAGAACCATCTTCGCAAAGATAATATTCATAAGAACTTTCTTCTTCCTTTTCTGCAATTCCACGGGAAGAATCGCCTTCTGTGACTTTTACAGAGCGGATAGTTTTTACCGGAACAGGATTTTCCACTTCAGAGCCTCGTGACGGGTTCGCAGTTGCAACCGGTGATTCATAATAAATCGTAACTTTTCTTGTATAAGGATGTTCAATTTCTATGGAACGGCTTCCAAGATTTTCATTATATGAATAACTTCTGCGTACCGTAATTGAGTCTGCTTCATTAGTAGTAACAGCAGTCTGAATGCGGTTTGTCTTTGCATCTACGCTGTAAACCGTCTTTCCTGTAGGCGTTGAAATATTTACCATTACAGGACCTTTTGCGGCCGCAGCAACGAAAGCTTTCTGTGCTTTGTCATCTGTACTGTTTGAACAAGCAAATGAAAAAAGAACAGAAATTCCAACAAATAATAAACTAAGCCTCTTCATTTATGCCTCCTATTTCGACACATCTCAAATTATATATATGTGTCACAAAAAAATAGAACTAGAACGTTTTTTTTTAACATTTTTTCGAAATATAGAGGAATGATTAAAGTTTTTTTCTCTAATAGCCAAGGAATCCGTCTGCGCCCGTTTTACCCGAAGCTCCTGCGGTCAATACAAAAAACGCTCCATTCTGAAAACCTTTTTGAAAAAAGCAGGTTCCGCAGTTCAATTCATTGAGGTAAAAAAAAAGAGCATCACCCCAAAAAGGCAATGCTCTTATTTTGTTTAGCCCCTAGGAGAATCGAACTCCTGTTGACGGAATGAGAATCCGCTGTACTAGCCGTTATACGAAGGGGCCAAAAACACCATGTAAAAAAAAAGCTGAACTTTTCGTTCAGCTTAGTTCCCCAAGGAGGATTCGAACCCCCACAGTCAGAACCAGAATCTGAAGTGCTACCATTACACAATCGGGGAATGCAATGTTCCTATACTATATTGATTTACATTTTATTTGTCAATTAAAAATCAATCATTTTGTAAAAAAAACATAGAAAAAAATCAAATTTGGTTGTATTGTGTACCTATGACAGATGACGAATTATTAATTAAGAGCCTTAACAGCTATCTCAAAAACGTAGACTCGGAATATCAGTATGCAAAGCAGTTTACAGACGCAGACAGTGCAGAAATTGCAGAAGATAATCTCGAAATCAGGGATATTTTAAAACCGATGCTGGAAGACATTACCGGTATAGAATCTCTTAATGATCTGGATGACGAAGATTATGCCTTTGTATACGAATGTCTTCAGGCATATGCAGAATCTTTCATTATTGATGGACGAAACGAAGAAATCAAAAAAGCTTCGGAAGAAGAATATAATCAGCTGATGGAAATAATTTCAGAAATGGAAGCTGATTTTATGTATGACGAGGACGAAGATGAATGAAAGCACAAAGGCAAAATCTGAAACCAAAATCGACTTTGGAAAAGAACGCATAGAAATACTTTATGAGGACGACGCTCTTTGCGTAATCTTTAAGCCAAGCGGAATGCTGAGCGTACCCTATCCAGGAAGCCGGGCAAAAACTGCCATTGCAACATTGGAACAGATAATGCGAAAAAAAGGAACTTTCTCAAGTTCACACCGTCCGTTCGTTGTTCATCGTCTTGACCGCGACACAAGCGGAGTAATGATGTTTGCAATGACCGAAAATGCTCAGAAGAAAATAATGGACAGCTGGCAGACAATGGTAACAGAACGTCTTTACCGTGCAGTTGCAGAAAATCCGCAGAACGGACATTTTCTTCCGGCAAAAGGCACAATCGATGCAGAAATTGCCTACAACGCTCACAACATTGGTTTTGTTCCAAAATCAGGAGACGAACCTGATCAATTTTCTGCAAAAAAAGCCCTTAAAGAAAAAAAATCACATGATGGCACCGCTCATGAAAATTCAATCTACAGCAGAAATCTTTCTCTAAAAAACGGTCATGCAGAATTCAAAACAATTTCTGCAGTAACCCACTATAAGATTGTTGCAGCAGGAAGCGTTCACACAATGTTCGAACTCAGCCTCGAAACAGGCCGAAAAAACCAGATCCGTGCACACCTTGCTTCCAAGGGCTACCCCCTGGCCGGTGACGAAAACTACCGAGCAAAAACAGATCCGTTCGGACGGCTTGCACTTCACGCACGTACATTGGAATTCGATCATCCGTACACCGGAAAGCACATGAAATTTGAAATTCCAGAACCGGAAGAATGGCTGGAAACAGTCAATAAAGGAAGCGGAAATATCCGGCCAATTTGGGATAATTCCGGCGCAGGCAAAAAGCATTCGGCCAGTTCAAAAAAGATTTCCGAAAAAAATGGTCGCCGAAGCAGCCATACGGAACATAAAATGGAGGATATTTATGCCGAAACAAAGCGCCAGATGCGTCCTACAGGGAGACAGATGGCCGGCATGGACTTTATACAAAAGGGGAAGCTTCACAGATGAGTGTCAGCGGAATTAAATTAATTGCAATAACGGCGACGTTCGTAATAGCAGGTATTATTTTTATTGCTACAGGAATTTATTTTAGTTCTGCAGCATTCTTGAATAGGCTGGCAGAAAGCCGTAGCGATGCCGAAGAAAAACAGCGCACCGTACACGCAGGAAAGACGAGCGGAATAACAGCTTTATGCATAGGGACATTCACCATATCATGCGGAGTCCTTACAGCTGCATTTCCGCCGGTCTTTCCGTACCTTGCGTTGATATATATCTGTGCTCTCATTGCATCTTTCTGCGTTATAAACGTATGTTTCGGAAAGATACGCTGACATCTATTTCCAGTCCTGCTCATTATATCAGTTAAAAAAAAGCGCCGTGCAATATAACTAAAAAATTGCCGGAATGCCGTATATTTAGACATTTAAAAAATCACAGACTTAAATCCTGCATACAGTTCCTGCAAGTTACAAGCTTACAAAGCTAGTCCATAACCTGCAGAAAAAAAACATTGGATCAAACCACACACACATTCAAACCCATGAATTCATCGCTTTTGGATTTGTACCAAAGCCTGGATCAAAAAGCATTCAGAATACATTATGCATTCCGCTTTGCGATCTTAATTTTCACAGCATTTACAGCGAAGTCCAACGCCTTCTGCAAAAGAACCGCAAACGCAATTCCGGCAAAAACATACAATACCGGGAAACCCCGTCCTCTAGGAAGATACAGATATTCGTATTCAACGAACAATTTTTCATCAGGAAATTCCGGCATGAACGGCAGAAGCACTGCAGCAAAATAAAACATCAGTTTAAGAATAAAAAAGCCCAGTTCATGATTTATCATTATTGAAAAAGTATTGTCAGCCACAGCATTAAGATATTTCGACTTTCCTATAACAGGAGATAAAATGCGCGAAACCCTAAGCCAGAAAGCAATTCCTAAGATACCGGCAAAAACAGAAACCACAGGATTATCAAAATTAAACATTCCGACAATACTGTATGTAGGAGAATGACCGTAAATCAATATTAGAAGCAGCTCAATCATAATGATAATTGTAAAATACCAGAAGCTTGAAAACGTATCCTTTTTTTCCAGGTAGACTTTATAAATATACCCAAAAGAATAAAAACATGTAAAATACAGGAATCTTGTCAAGAAAAGCCAGCCAAAACTATTATATCCCTTATTTGCAAGCCAAATGCCTGTAATTCCAAGCAGACAATTGAAAATCAAAAGAAAACATTCTTTCCTGCTGGTATCAAAGCGTGACAAAAGCTTTCTTATAAGAACGTTGTAAACTTCCGTAACAAAAAGAGGAATCACAAACCAAGCCGAAAGATTAAAAGGAAAAGCCGGACCGTCTACAAATGGAATATAGAGAAATTTCTGCCATGTAAGCGGAAGTCCGTATCTAAAACCAAATTTTGAAAGTAAAAAAACAAGTCCCCCGTAAAATACATTCCAGAAAAAATAAGGAACCAAAAGTCTCTTTACTTTGCCTATGATATACTGAAAAGGACAGCCGTCCTTTGATTTACTGTAAAAATACCCGGAAGCAAAAACAAATAAAGCCATGTGAAATCCACATACATGAATAACCTCGTTCAAGAATAAAACGGTTTCTGCATTTGCATGACCTGCAACAACCATTATAATTCCAATTGCATACAGAACTTTGAACTGATAATTTATTTTTTTCTGTTCTGCACCTTTTTTTTCAAGCGTAACAGCAAGTTCTTTTGTTTCCATAGTCTAAGAATCCATCCTCATTTTTATCCGCGCAGAAATTTTTATAGCGCATAATACAGCAGACAGCTCCTTGTCTTAATATCAGTTGCCTGCGGTGATATTCGCTTATTATTCGATTTCCCTGCAAATCAATATGCCCTCAGCCTTAAGAAGAACCTCTCTACCGGCTATAAGTTTCATTTCATCCCATTCAGAATCCCCGCAATTTAAGAAAATTCTGATTTTTTCATCTCCCGCTTCAGAAACTTTAAGCAGATTCAATATTCGTTTTTTCCCGTACGGATCAGATTCATCATAACAGAAATAATAATCCGGGCTTAGTAAGGCAGGACTTGTCTTGCGTAACTTTATAAGAGAACGCATAAAATCCTGTTCTGCTGCAAATTTTCCGGCATCAATATCCTTCCAAGGCATACATCTGCGGTTATCAGGATCATGTCCACCCGGCAAAAGAATTTCCGTTCCATAGTATATACAGATTGAGCCGGACATTGCAAACATAAGGGCAAGAGCCTGACGGGCCTTTTTTGCATCTGAATTACAACGGTTCAAAATGCGGATCGTATCATGACTGTCCATCTGATTGAAAAGCACTTTATTCACCTGTCTGTAATACATTGAATAACAGCGGTTAAGAGCAAATTCAAAGCTCTTAACATCATAATCTTTTTTGCAGACAAAATCGGCAATAGCATGCTGCAACGGATAATTCATTACCGAATCAAATTCCGTTCCTCTCAACCACGGCTGCGCATTATGCCATATCTCCCCGACAATATAAAAATCAGTTTTTAACGACTTCATCTCAGTACGAAGTCTTGTACAGAAAACATGACTTATTTCATTTGCTACATCAAGTCTTAAGCCGTCAATATCATATTCCTTCACCCAAGAACGGCACACATCCAATATGTATGAAATAACTTCAGGATTATTTGTATTCAGTTTTGGCATCCAATCCACAAAAGCAAATGCGTAATATTTCCCCTTACCAGAATTTCCATTGCCATAACCATACCCCGGTTCTTCAAAATCGAAATCTTTAATCATAAACCAGTCAGCATACTTTGATTTTTCTTTGTTTTTCCAAACATCCTGCCATTTATCAAAAAACCAGCCAGAATGATTAAAAACACCGTCCAGCATAATGCGGATATTTCTTTTATGAGCTTCGCAGACAAATTTTCTCATCAAAGCTTCATCACCGAATTCAGGATCTATCATCGTATAGTCATCAGTATTATACTTGTGCTGACTTGTAGATTTATTAAGCGGCGTCGTATATATTCCTGTAATTCCAAGTTCCTTAAGATAATCAAGCCGGTCAATAATTCCCTGAATATTTCCGCCATAAACAGGTTCTTTCTGGTTCTGCCTAATTTCTCCGGCAGAGTAATCCCATGAAAGCATATTTTCAGGAGTGAATGAACTTTCCCCCCTGCAAAAGCGGGCCGGGAAAATCTGATACCATACAGTTTTCTGAACCCAGTCAGGAGTAAGGAACGTATCAGCAGGATTCATCCATGGATATATAAAACGGACCTGATTATTGTCACCATCTTCGTATTCACGTTTTGTTAAAAATCCATTGTGCGTAAAATAAACCTGTTCATCACCAGAAACAAGTCTAAAACAATATGAAAGCCTTTTAAACTCCGGAGCAATAACCACAGTCCATCTGTAATGTTCCTGAAGCTCTTTTTTATCCGTAATTTCTTTTTCGTCCCCAGTCCAACGGAAGTTTCCACCCATTATTCCTTTCGAAAAAGGATCTCCATATATGATAAAAACAGAATCAATGTCTTTCCCTGTTAAAATACTAATCTCAAGTTCATCATTATTAAGCTGATAACACAAATTATCATACGCAAAATGCTGTATTGCAGATAAATTCATTCCTCTATTCTATTCCAAAGATTTTTGTTATGCTATACTAATAGAAATGAAAACAAGAGAATTTTACAGCAAAATTGAATTTACAAATGAAGGTCAGCTGTCCCTGTTTTTTTTGGGCACCGGCAGCGCTTTCACAAAACTAAATTATCAAAACAATATTCTTATCATAAAAGGTAAAGATCATGTTCTTGTCGACTGTGGTACATTGTGCCCTCTGTCGTTTAATGATTTTAATTCAGAGATAACAAACGTGAAGAATTATCTTATTACACATTCTCATGCAGACCACATCGGAGGTCTAGAAGAAGTCGCTCTTTCAAACATGTATATAACTAAACGCCGTCCAAAAATGATTATCACGGATGACTACAAAAAGGTTCTCTGGAAAAATTCCCTTCGGGGAGGACTTGCCATTCGCGGAGAATTAGGAATGCGCCAAAAAATGACTTTCGACGATTATTTTGACCAGATAAGACCTGAAAAAATAAAAAATGCTCCACGGCCGTTCTACAATGCAAACGTAGGTTCTATAAACCTAAAGCTGTTCCGCACAAAGCATCTGTTTACTGACAGAAACACATGGAAAAACAGTTTCTATTCCCTTGGTGTTCTTATTGACGAAAAGATTCTTTTTACAGGAGATTCAAAGGCTGACCCGGAACTTATCAAATGGATTTCAGAAAAATATGATCTTGAGGCAATCTTCCATGACTGTTCATTTACGGAAAATGCCGTTCATACAAGCTACAATGAACTGAAAAAAATCATTCCAGCAGAATTAAAGCCTATTACTCATATCTGCCATTATAATGACGGCTGCGAGAATAAGGAAGTTTCAAAGGACGGATTCGGAACAATTGTCCGTCGCGGAGTATACTACGATTTCTAACCAACATACACGGACAAAAAAAATACCGTTGTGAATCCACAACGGTATTTTTTTGTCCCAAATGCGAGTCGAACGCACGACCTTCCGCTTAGGAGGCGGATGCTCTATCCAGCTGAGCTACAGGGACATATACAGGTAATGATCCGCAGAATCAACATCGCACAGCCATGCCGGCGGACTCACAACCTTTCTGCTGCTTTTTCCGACAGCAGGGATTTACATGTTAATACATATGACAAACATAGTCAAATGGAGCAAAACAGAATCCTAAATATCAGAACAATCCTGAAATAATTCCGTCATCATCAACGTCAATATTAAGCGCAGCAGGAGCCTTTGGAAGACCAGGCATTGTCATAATATCTCCGGCAAGAGCTACAACAAAACCAGCACCCGCATAAAGCTGAACGTCGCGTACAGGGAAAACATATCCTCTCGGATCCCCTACAAGTTTTGGATCATGACTGATTGAATTCTGAGTTTTTGCAACGCATACAGGAAGTTTTCCGTATCCCTGAGCCTCAAAATCCTTAAGTTTCTTTAATGCAGAGCCCTGGAACTCAACAGAACCGGCATGATAGATTTCTGTAGCAATTTTTTCAATCTTCTTTTCAAGAGAAAGACTGTCTTCATAAAGATGATGGAAATCTGCCTTTCCTTTGTCACATACATCCGCTACAACTTCTGCAAGTTTAACTGCACCTTCTCCGCCTTTACCCCAACCTTCGCACAGAACAGCAGTAGAACCGTTTTCTTTACAGAGTTTTTCAAGAAGAGCAATTTCATCATCTGTGTCTGTTATAAACTTATTTACAGCAACAACAGCAGGAACGCCGAATTTACCGATGTTTTCAATATGAGCCTTAAGGTTTGCAAAGCCTTTTTCAAGGGCAGCGCAGTCAGGCTTAGAAAGTTCGGTCTTTGCAACACCTCCGTGCATCTTAAGAGCACGAATTGTAGCAACAATTACAACTGCACTAGGAGCAATTCCTGCAACACGGCACTTGATGTCAAGGAATTTCTCTGCGCCCAGGTCAGCAGCAAAGCCTGCTTCCGTAACAACATAGTCACCGGTTGCAAGTGCACTCAACGTTGCATTAATAGAGTTACATCCGTGTGCGATATTTGCAAAAGGACCTCCGTGAACAAAAACAGGATTTTTTTCAAGAGTCTGCACAAGATTAGGACGAATTGCATCCTTTAGAAGGGCTGCAACTGCACCTGTACACTTTAAATCACCGAACTTAACATTTTCGCGGTTATAATTTTTTCCTATTATGATATTAGAAATTCTTTCCTTGAGTTCAGAAATTGAACGGCTAAGACAGATTATTGCCATGATTTCCGAAGCAACTGTAATCTGAAAATGATCCTCACGAGGTGTCCCGTCCGTTCTTGCGCCAAGACCGCTTACAATATTCCTGAGCTGGCGATCATTAAGATCTACACAACGTTTCCAAGTTACAGTCCTAGGATCAATACCAAGTTCGTTTCCCTGCTGAATGTGATTATCTATAAGAGCTGCAATAAGATTGTTTGCAATAGAGATTGCGTGGATATCACCTGTAAAATGAAGATTTATATCTTCCATCGGAACAATCTGAGCATGTCCGCCACCGCAGGCACCACCCTTTACACCAAAACAAGGTCCGAGGGACGGTTCCCTAAGTGCAATAACTGCATTTTTTCCGATTTTTCTAAGTCCGTCACCTAGACCGATCGAAACTGTTGATTTTCCTTCGCCGGCCGGTGTCGGTGTAATTGCAGTAACAAGAATAAGCTTTCCGCGTCCAGAAGGATCTGAAGCTTTTGCCTGCAACTCCCTGAGTTTTTTCATTGTAAGTTTTGCCTTGTACGGGCCGTAAAGTTCAAGATCCTCCGGTTTAATTCCAATTTTAGAAGCTACATCAGTTACCGGAATCATTACATTTTTCTGAGCGATCTCAATATCTGTCAATTTTAAACTCCTGAAGTTGACTATTTAGAAAACTAAATGTCGTGTTTTAGGCTATGTTAAACGTCTCCAAATAATATACTAAAATACTCGCATTTTCAATCACTGCATGGGTTAAGAAACCGATCTACTTCTTCTTCTGTAAGTTCACGATACTCTCCAAGCTGAAGATTTTCATCCAGCCTTAACGGACCGATTGTAAGCCGCTTAAGATACACAACCTCATTTTCTACGGCACGGAACATACGTTTTACCTGATGATACTTTCCTTCTGTAATTGTGAGTACGTTTTCCTTTTCGTCCAGCCAGTTGATCTTTGCAGGCTTACAGTCTGCTTCCGGCTCGTTGTCTTCCGGCGGAATGCGTACGCCTCGTTCAAAAATCTCTGCAATACGCTTCCGGGAATCAGCGTTTTCTTCTTTTGCAAGTCGGACAAAATAACTTTTCGGAGAATGAGATTTTGGACTTGTCATGCGGTGCGTAAGGGCTCCGTCTGTTGTAAAAAGGAGAAGTCCTTCAGTATCCATGTCCAGACGTCCTACAAGATGAAGATTTTCCTGCAGATACGGAGTTCTGTACGATTCATCAAGAAGATCAAAAACCGTAGGATGCTGCCCGTCTTTATTGGCACTTACATACCCCTTCTTCTTGTTCATCATAATATAGTGATTTTTGCGTATGCAGAGCTCTTCGCCATCAACGGAAATTACATCTCTGTCCGGATTAACCAGAAACCCTGTATCAGTTACTTTTGTTCCGTTTACAGTTACTTCGCTTACCCGCAGAAGTTTTTTAATTCCCTTGCGGGTTCCGAATCCTTCGTGAGAAAGTATTTTGTCTATTCTCTGTAAGCTCATGACTTTTTTGCAGTTCTTAATTCAATAGGAACATATTCTCTCGGCTCGCAGACATTCTTATATGCAGGACGATAAATTCTTCCGCCGGCAATAAGCTCTTCAATTCTATGTGCAGACCATCCGGCAATACGGCTTACTGCAAAAATAGGGGTGAACAGTTCGCGCGGAATATTTAACATTGTGTATACAAAGCCGGAATAAAGGTCAACATTTGCACAGATACGCTTATCAGTGTGATGAACTTCCATAAGAATCTCTGGAGCAAGACGCTCAATAAGATTATAAAGATGGAATTCATCAAGCATTCCCTTTTCTTTTGCAAGCTGTTCAGCCTTGTCGCGCAGGAGAAGTGCACGAGGGTCGCTGATTGTATAAACGGCATGTCCCATTCCGTAGATTTTTCCGGAGCGGTCAAAAGCTTCCTTAAGGGCAATCTTATAGAGATATGCGCGGACTTCTTCTTCATTATCCCAGTGCTTTACGTTTGCCTTTATGTCATCCATCATTTCTACAACGCGGATATTTGCACCACCATGACGGCGACCTTTAAGAGAACCGACGGCAGCCGCAATTGCAGAATAAGTATCAGTATCGGCTGAAGAAACAACATGAACCGTAAGAGAAGAATTATTACCACCACCATGCTCTGCATGAAGGATAAGGGCAAGATCAAGAATCTGAGCTTCAAGCAGTGTATACTGTCCGTCCGGACGGATCAAGTGCAGAAAATTTTCTGCTGTAGAAAGAGCCGGATTAGGATTATGAATATACATTGATTTGTTTTCGTAGTAACGGCGGCGAGCCTGATAGCCATAAGCCGCAAGTGTTGAAAAACGAGCAATAAGCTCTATACACTGCCGCAGGTTATTAGCGATTGAGCGGTTTTCTGCATCATTGTCATAAGAATAAGAAGCTAGAACACCACGGGCAAGTTTATTCATGATATCCTGAGACGGAGCCTTCATGATCATGTCTTCTGTAAAATTTGCAGGAAGGACACGGCACTGTCCAAGGAATTTTCTAAATTCTTCAAGTTCAGATTTTGTAGGCAACTCAGCAAAAAGGAGAAGATATGCACACTGCTCAAAACAATAATCATCATTTTTTTCTGCATCTTTTATGAGGTCAACAACATCATAACCGCGGTACATAAGGCGTCCAGGAACCGGAATTTTTTCACCGGAAGGTCCGACTTCGTATCCAACTACATCACCAATGCGTGTAAGTCCTACAAGGACGCCCGTTCCGTTGGCATTACGAAGACCACGCTTTACATCATACTTTGCATACAGGTCGGGGTTGATAGGATCATTGCGTTCAGCAAGTTCAGAAAGCCTTGCAAGAATACGATCATTTGAATTCAAATCAGCCATAACAGCCCCCTTTAATCAAGCATTTTTATTAAAACACAACAGAAACTTTGTATAATTATACATCTGCCTTGTAAATATTTTCATAATTATACGGATTTAAGTTAGGTGTAGCAATATGAATTTGGAAAAAGATTTGAGATTACACATCATAAAATATAATGCGTAATCCCCTTCCTAAAGAGAAATTTTCTAGGACTTTTCATCCGGTGCGCTAATGCAGAAAAACGAAACCTGAGTCTGCCAATTAAAGATCTGACTTTGAGAAGCAGTTTCAAGCAGCATTATAAGCTTCTGAAGTTCTGCACTTCCGATCGCCTGCTGCATTGCCCTTCCATAAGCGCTGCTTTCAGGGTCAAACCAGCGTCTTATTTCTGCATAGGTCACACGGCGTTTTTCCATAACATTGCGGACAGAACTTCTTACCTTAAAGCCAGCCTCGCGGAATTTTTCTATGATTGTAAGCTCGTTCCAGTTGAACAGAGGCATTTCTTTGTTTGTAAAAAATTTTCTTTCCGCAGCCTCCATCTTATCAAGGGTTTCTTCGTATGGTTCAATGGAAGATTCCGTCAGAATCTGTTCCCTTATAAGAAGACCTATATGCTGTGCGCTGGTAGGTATTTTCTGTGAAATAACCACGCACCAACCGTCTGCAAGAGGAGATTCCTCTTTATAATCCGGCTGTTCCGAATCTTCGTCGCCCCGGACGGTTTCATTATCATAATTAAATACAGGCTCCGCCTCTTGATTTTCTCCAGCAAATGCAAAGCCTGATTTCTGATCAGGAAATACAATACGGCGGAAACATTCAGAAAGAGCCGTAATGGAATCAGCAGAAATAAAAGGATCCCGGAAAAACATTCTGTCAAAAATTGCACCCTTGAACTGAAACTGATAGATCAAAGCACGAAAATGATCCACTGTCATAAAATCAGGGGATATCGTTTCAGGACGGAACTGCAAAATAGGTTTATCCAGTTCACCGAGAGTTCTTCCGTACTGCTCAAGAATCTGCTTTCCCTTTTCTGTGCGGCACAACCCGCATGTAACCCCCTCCGGAGTCTTACGGCAGACTTCCCACAGCAAAAGCCCGTCATCCGCATTCCATACAAGGGAACGGTGATGACGGCAAAGACCGGCCATACTTATCATAGTATCCCGCACAGAAAGCAAAACTTCTGCCCTGTTGGAATCAAGGCGGCTTCTCCATTGACGGTCCGCCTTTTCCAAAGCGGTTTCCCTTGCCTTATCAGGCGGGCTGAATGTAAGGTTTTCTCCAGTTCCATCAGTCTTAAAATGTTCGGTAACCCACCATTCATTAAGTGGATTTGCCCCGAATTCCGACTTTTCCGTTTTTTCACTGCTGACTTTAATATCTTCCAGCATATTTCGACTTCCGGTAACGGCAGTCAAATCTTCTTCTCCCGGAAACTGCTGCCGTTCAAGTATTGCAGCAACCTGAAGTTCTCGCCTGTTTAAAACGTCTTCCCTGATAGTCTTTTCATAACCCTGGGTTGTCGGCGTATAAAATACACGTCCGATAAGAGCATCCGGCAAATATTGCTGTGCAACCCAATGATCTCTGTACGCATGAGGATAAAGATAGCCAGAACCATGCCCGAAACCTTCTGCATCACGGGAAGAATCCCTTAAATGATTTGGAACTTCAGCGTCTTCATTTTCCACAGCAGAAAGAGCATCAAAAAAAGCCATACTTGAATTTGATTTAGGAGCCGTTGCAAGATACAAAGCGGCATGAGCCAGAAAATAACGACCTTCCGGCATACCAACCCTGTCAAAAGCAGCCGCACAGTTTTCTACTATAGATATTGCACTAGGGTCAGCAAGCCCCGTATCCTCGCAGGCAGAAATAAGCATTCTTCGGAAAATAAAATGAGGATCCTCTCCTGCCCTTACCATGCGTGCAAGCCAATAACAGGCGGCATCCGGATCACGACCACGAAGAGATTTTATAAAGGCACTTATTATGTCGTAATGGTAATCACCGTCCCTATCATAAAGAACAACTTTTTTCTGAATCGATTCCTCTGCAGCATCCTTTGAAATATAAATTTTCGAACCATAGGCAGGAACCGGAACTGCAGCATCCGGATCCCATTTTTCAGGAGTCGTTTCAACAGCAAGTTCAAGCGCATTCAGAAGAGAGCGGGCATCCCCGTTCGCAGTATCAACAAGATGTTCCAGCGCACCGTCTTCAAATTCAACTATCCAGCGGCCATACCCACGTTCCTTGTCCGTAAGCGCCATTTCTGCCGCTTTCATAAGATCATCCCGGGAAAGAGGTTTTAGCTGGAATACACGAGAACGGCTTACAAGCGCCTTATTGACCTCAAAAAATGGATTTTCAGTTGTAGCACCAATCAGAATAATAGTTCCGTTTTCAACCCAAGGCAAAAGCGCATCCTGCTGGCTCTTATTCCATCTGTGAACTTCATCTACAAAGAGAATCGTCCTGCGACTATAAAGATTAAAATATTCCTCGGCATTTTTGATTGACTCACGTATGTTCTGAACGCCGGTAAGAACTGCATTTAGCGTAATAAAATTCGACTTTGTATGATTTGCAATAACCCTCGCAAGCGTGGTTTTCCCAGAACCTGGAGGACCGTAAAAAATAACAGAGGTAAGCTGATCTGCCGCAATAGCACGGCGCAAAAGTCTGCCCTTACCAACAATATGGTCCTGTCCTATATATTCATCCAGATTTCTTGGACGCATACGGGCAGCAAGCGGCTCCCTTAAACTGCGCGCCATACTAAAGAGAGAATCTGTATTTACATCATTATTGCTCATAAAATAATTATACCACATTTTTTACTATTTTTGTTTTCACACAGATTTTTCTGAAGTATCATTATTATATGAAAACAAAATGGTATGATGAAATTGACTTTTACAAACTTACAGGAATAACGATGATTTGGATTTCTTCATGGATATTCATGTTGCCCGTAAAAACAAATATAAACACACCTCTATTTGACAATGTATGGGGAGAATTCTTGTCTGTATTCGGAGCAGTTACACCTTCAACTACAGAAGCTCAGCAGACTCCAGATCTTGCAAGCGGAATAATCGCTCTCATCACAGTAACAATCCTTCACTTAAGAGGAATTCTTACAATAACATCCCCCGGAAAAGAAAAAATCATAGAAAAAAACAACAGCCTGTTAATAACAATACTTTCTGTTTTAAGTCTGATTGCCCACACATTGTTCTTTACATTGTTAGCAAAAATTTTTCTTTTTCCGAATGACGGTTCTTCATCAGTAATACAATCTTTGCGGGAGAATATCTATATTACAATATTTGCTGCATTCTGCATCGGCGGAATGCTCATGGGAATGCAATCCCTTGCTAAAATTCTGATAATTCTTTTTTCAATGGCAGCGCTTCTAAAAAACGTAAATTTCGTAAGCCGCTACATGGGCGTTCATGGTTTCATTGCAATAATCCTTGCTGCAGCAGGATTCTATCTTGAATTCGTAAAAGACGGATTTTCAAAACGCACGCTGCTTATAGAAGCAAATATGCTTTTAGGAAATTACAATAAACTGAATTTCAACACATTGGAGAAAACAGATGAATAAAAGGAATGCAATAATTTTTCTTTCTGTATTGGGCATATTATTTACAGCAATGCCACTGATCGTAATTTTAAGAACAATCCACCTTAAATCCGGTTATAAAGGACTTGTATGGGGGCGAACAGAACAGCAGGTTCAGAGCTGGATAAAAAAGAACAACAACAAGGCTGTTTTGAACCGCTGCAATCTAAGTCACTTTGGTGTTTCATGTTATAAACTTACATGGAAAGACTCATCCACATCACCTTTTGAATACATAGAATTTCAATTTAAAGACGGAAAACTTGTTGCTGTCGTAGAAACAGGTCACAAAAAAGACTACACAAAAAACATAGCCAAAGAATTCGGACAGCCGGACTTCGGCACAGACATAGCTGTATCCCCTGTTCAAAAAGAAAAAGGACAAAGATATCAGCTTACGGACAGAATTTTCTATTATTCAGCTTCAAACAGACTTATAGGAACCAAGTCAAGAATTGCACTTGAATGCCTCATAAAGAATGTAACCAATGATACTGCCATTCCGGAAGAAACCCTCTTCTACAGAATAACAACAGGGTACTACAGTCCGGATTATTACGACCAGGCAAAAAGCAACACGGAAAACTTTCCATCATTAAGATTCCTAAAACAATGACATCAGATTTTTTCTGAATCACTTGGTCTTGTCCTCAAAAGACAGCAGAGATGGATTTTTGTCAGACAGTACCCTTCTATGTACTAAATTTTTTATTAATTCCCTAAAACCGGGCATTTTGCCTATATAAAAATTCAGATTTTCCTGTATAATTCAGTTATGGCAGATTTTAAAACTTTTGCAGAGAAAATAAAAAATTCTGGTCAGTACAGCGGAAACATACTTTTTGACGAATCAATGAAACGCCGGACAACCTTCAGAATAGGAGGAAAAACACCTGTTCTTTTTGAGCCGTCCGATTCCGCATCTGTTGTTTACCTTTTAAAAAACTGCAAGGAATCAGGAATACGCACCTTTATTCTAGGAGGAGGAAGCAACATAGTATTCTGCGATGAGCCCTTCGACGGAGTAGTGATTTCCACTGCCAGCCTGAGCGGTACCCGCATCTGTACACCAACAGAAATTCCTGAATCGGCTGAAACCGGCGATATATTTGTCCGTTGCGGGGCCGGAACACCTATGGCTCAGTTTGTAAGCTTTTGTACGGAGAACGACTTATGGGGAACCGAAGAATTTGCAGGCTTGCCAGGATCTGCAGGCGGTG
This sequence comes from Treponema sp., assembly GCA_017392945.1. Classification (GTDB taxonomy): domain Bacteria; phylum Spirochaetota; class Spirochaetia; order Treponematales; family Treponemataceae; genus Treponema_D. The sequence goes on along the minus strand of JAFOSK010000067.1, from coordinate 12,890 downwards.
CACTTTTTATGAACGCCAGATGCTTTGAACGCTCTATAAGCGACATTTTTGTAAGTGCAGAATACATTGATCTGGACACATTTGAAAAAAAATATATAGACGCAAACAAATACGACTGGGATTACAAAATATCTCCGTTTCAAGATGGAAAAAAATTTGTGCTTTCTGCCATATTCCGGCTGAAGAAACATTCTTCAGAAGAACATTCAGTTCTTGTACAGAAAAACAGGGATTTCATTCAGGAACGCAAAGTAAAAGGCCATTTCAAATATCCAAGTGCAGGGAGTGTATTCCGCAATGACCACACCATTGGAAAACCAAGCGGAAAACTGATTGACGAGTGCGGTCTGAAGAGTACAAGGATCGGCCAAGCACAAATTGCACCGTTCCATGGAAATTTTATAATAAATCTTGGTGGAGCAACACAAAAAGACGTAAAAACTCTTGTTGAATTTGTCGTTAATAGAGTTAGGGAAAAAACAGGATTCACCTTGCAGACTGAAATAATATTCGTTGAATGACGAACATCTATTCCAGCATGTAACTCTGAAACCTGCCTGTCAGACAGTTTTCAGATTGACACATAGAAAGCAATGCTTTAAAAAATAATCGAAGAGGATATTGAAGTGCTTCAATTACAGTTTGTTAATTTCAAAAAAGATTCCTATATTCTTGTTGAAGGCAAAGCCGACAATGACAGATTCTATATAATTCAATCTGGAAAAGTCCGCTGCTTCAAATCAAATGACGCAAAAGGCTCTTCCTTAAAAACTTTAGGTCCAGGAGACTTTGTAGGTGTTATTCCCTGCATGTCTGCACACAGCCAGATTGAAAACGCAATTGCAACAGAAGAAACAAGATGTATTTCTGTACGCAAAGATCAGTATCCAGAACTAATTGAAAAAAATACGCCAATAGCTCTTAAGATAATAAGAACCTTTGCAAACCGAATGCGCACAATGAATGAAATGCTCACCCAGCCTGTAATAAAGACAAACGCAACAGACTTGCCGGAACACATTTTTGACGTCGCAAAATATTATGATAAATTGGACAGATATCCGATCGCCCTTTATGCCTACTATCACTATATGAAAGAATGCCGTCAAGGTGTTCATCTTGAAGAAGTCAAGAACAGATTCAAGATGTTAAGCACGATGTGCAACTTCCGCAATTTTGAACCAGCTCAGGGCACGACCCGCTCCTACGAAAAGGGAGAAATGATATTCTCCGAAAGCCAGACTGGAGCAGACATGTTTGTAATTCAAGAAGGCGAAGTTGCCATAACAAAAGTTGCATCCGGTAACGAAGTAATTCTTGCAATGCTCAAACGCGGTGATATGTTCGGCGAAATGGCACTTCTTGAAAACAAGCCAAGATCTGCAAGCGCAATAGCTCACAGTTCATGCCGACTTATGGTTATAAACAGAGACAACTTTGATCAGATGGTAACTACACAGCCTCAGCTTATTGCGCGACTTACTACAATGTTCGCAGAACGCCTGTGGACTTCATACCGTCAGCAGGACAACGCAAACATTTCAAATCCAGTTCACAAAATGGTGGACATGCTGGCTCTCCAAGCAGAAAAAGCAAAAAAATTCACTGGGAACTACCAGACAGAGCTTACTCTTACAGATCTTGCAAATATGTGCGGAATTCCGCTTAAACTTCATCCTATGGCATGCGTTCAATTCAGCGATGAAAAATCAGCCCGCCTCAACGGAGACAAAATCTACGTTCCTGACTGTGAAGAACTTTTAAAGCAGGCGGCTTTCTACAGGAAAGCCAATCATACCGGAGAAAAAACATCCTATTTATGAAAAAGCTTTTCGTCCTGATACTGATAATGATTTTCGCTTTCTCAGGCTATGCCACAGAACTTCCAAAAGGATACGGTGGTGTTGAATTGGGAATGACATTTGATCAGGCAAAAAAAGCACTTAAAGACAACCTTGACTTCGGTTACAGAGGCGAACGGGATGTTTCTCTTTTACCAGGCGAAAATCGAACTCTTATAGAAACAGATACAACAACCTATGCCGGTTTTTCGTTTCTTGAACGCTGTTGGTTTCAGTTCTATGAAGACAGGCTATACATTATAACAATAAACATCAACCGTGAAAAAATGGATCATTACAGCATATTCCGAACACTTTGTAAAAAATATGGAGACCCAGTATCTGTAAGTCCGGAAAAATCTATATGGAAAAACGATTCAATTACAATGAGTCTAGAACGCCCGCTTACATTAAAATATGTTGACCAAAAAACGTTCGATAAACTACAGAAAAAATCTCTTGTCAATCCGTCCGGCACAGAAACAACAAGAGATATTTTTCTTGAAGGACTTTAATCAAAATGAAAAATAAAAAAATCAAGATTCTTGCAGGCATACTTCTATGCGCACTGATTGCATCGCCTGTTCATGCTAAGAAATTCAACCTAAAAAAGACAGATCTTTTTATCAAACGGGCAGATGGGACTGAAATATGCGTAAAAGCCGAACTTGCCGTAAAACCAGAAGAACGTAACTTTGGTTTTATGGAACGCAGAAAAATCCCTGATGGAACAGGAATGCTTTTTGTATTTGAATACGACCAGATTCTAAGTTTTTGGATGAAAAACACCCCCTCTCCACTTTCAATTGCCTATATAACGAAAGACGGAAAGATAAAAGATATTTTTGACATGACACCTTTCAGCCTTGCAAGCATCCAAAGCACAGGTTACGTCCGCTATGCACTGGAAGTCCCTCAAGGATGGTTCTTAAGAAATGGAATAAAAAACGGTGATACAATAAATCTGCCGTTCTAAAACAGCAGATTTATGATTAAAAGCCATTCGGAATATCAGCAGCAAAAACTAATTTTCCGAAGACTCAAGCTTTGCAAGTTCTGAAACAGCAATAGCATCATTAGGATTATATTCAAGAACTGCCGTAAAATACTTTTGGGCCTCAGGTCTGTTACCTTCTTTCAGACATATAAATCCAAGATTTGAGATTATCTTTGTATCTTCAGGAGAAATTGCAAGAGCTTTTATCAAGGCTTTTTTAGCTTCTGCTATATTATCCTGTTCCATAAAACAGATCGCAAGTTCGTTATATGTATCAGAATTGGAATCTCCACCGCAAGTCAATGCCTGTTCAAAAGCTTTCTGTGCATCAGAATAACGACGAAGCCTGCGTAATCCCCAGCCCATAAGGAACCATGCATTCCATACCTTTGGATTTGAAGAAATATAAGAAAGAATCTGATCCAACCCCTCCTGCTCTTTGCCGGTAGAAATAAGCTTATATGCTTTTGCAAATGCAGCATCATCCATATTTTCATTGGAAATACGGTCAACTATTTCCTGTGCGCGTTCCTGCTTGTATTTTGCATTTTCATCCATATCCTCATCCTTTGCATCACAGGTAAGAGCCAGATACGTTTCAAATGCCCCCTTCGCTTCATGAAAGTCATGCTGCTTTAAATAGAAAAATCCAGCATTAAAAAAAGCATCTGGAATTGCAGGTTCTGCATTCATAGCTTCCTTATAATATTCCAAGGCGTCATTATCGTATGCATCAGCTTCATCGGTAAGACCAGCACGACGATGACTTTCTGCCCGCTGATCAAGGAAAAGCGCAAGATTAAGTATAACAGCCTTATCTTCCGGATCAATTCCCCGAATAGTAATAAAAAGCTCTTCTGCAAGCTCCCAATCTTCATTCTTTGTTTTAAGGATTGCCGCCTCGGTAAGTTCCTTCTTAATATTAGGCTTAGCCTTAGTAATTATTGAACGATAATAATCCTGATGCTCATTATGAGAATCATATGCAAGAACTGTAAGAATTCCTGCAAGAACCTGCTCCGGAGCAATATCATTCATGTCAAAATCATTAGGATCTCCCTTTACCTTTCTCTGAACAGGGAGAGGTATTGAGGCATCAATCTGCATGGCTGCATCAGAAAACTTATAATCTTCCGGCAGATTTATAAAGTAAATCGTTTCCAATGGATTTTTGGGACTCATAAAACATCCTGATAAATTATTATTAGTTGTATTTTTTTTTGATTCGCTGTCTTAAAACATCACTGCTTAGGAGCATTTTCTGCTGTAGAAGCCACCGATGCCGTCTGTACGGCAGAAGCTGGCTGCTCTGCAGCTGCAACAGGAGTTTCAACAGGCGCGGCATTTGCAGCAGGCGCATCAGCAGGAGCTGTCTGAGTCTGAGCAGTTTCCGCAGTCTGTGTATTTTCCTGAGCGGAAGCTTGAACAGCACTCTGACCGGCAGACTGCGACTGAACCTGTACCTGAGTTCCAGAAGCCGTTTGTTCATTCTTGCGTATATTATTTTTTGCTGCCTCAACAGGATCATGAACCTTCACTGAATTTGCAGCGGCAACATCAAGCATTTTCTTTCTTGTTGTAGAAAGATAGTCGTTTATGCGAATTTTATAAGAAAGAGGAACCTGATTCTCATCAAATTTTATTCCAACAGCAGCAAGATCCTGTCTGCCTTCTACGGGCTCTGATTGCACGATCACACCCTTTACATCGACTATCTCATTAGGCTCTGAGAACATGAACCGTGTAACACATTCCTTATTTTCCAGAAACTTAGGTATTCCCATAAGAACGACTTTTGCCCCGGAAAAAGAGAGATTCCACAGAATACATCTTCTTGGAACATTCTGAATAAAAATTATAGTCTCTTTTTTATCTATTCCAAGTGCACGTTTAGAATCTTCGTTGATAGTAATACGGTCTTCCTTACGGTGAGCAAAGTTATCATCAGCAGCAAGGAGAGTTCCAAGTTTATAAATAAGATCATCCGGCGGACGCTGCGTAAATGAAAGCGTTACTACAGCAAGATCATGGGAATTCATATAAGGAGTAACGTCCGAAACACGGCAAGTTACAAAGAATACAAGAGGAGATCCATCAAGCTCTGTAAATCCGTATCGCAGGTTTACCGGAGGAGCGTCTTTCTTTGTAATCTGCTGAAAAGCACCGCCCGAAGTTCCGACTATGATTTTTGCCTGCTGAAACGAAGTTGAATTTATGATACACGGCCACTGAGCCCCAGCACATTTTACATAAATCTGCCGTGGATCGACACGAAGAATGCGCATAATGTCCTTTGTGAACACAAGTTCATTTTCTCGATAGCGATTGTAATATTCATTAATGAGCTGATTTGTAGCAATTGACATCATGATTCTTTGATTCTACCCCTTACATCTACATTCGTCAATTAAATATTGGACAAACACATTATTATTTCTAAACCACTGAACAAAACCTAAAAAACAGGAATAAATCAAACGTTTGTCATCCAATCATTTTCAGCACTCTTTTTATTTCAACAGCCTTAGCCCGAATACAGAAGCAACCTTTCTTGGCGGAAAATTAAAAAAAACATACCGTTTATTTACTGTCATCTGAGAAGAAGAGCCTCCGTCAAATTCCATGGCAGCATCACATCCCAGAGCTTTAAAAATTTCTGCCGTATCTTCAAAAGAGAGATTTTTTCCTACCATAAGATATAATTTCTTTCCGTTGTCAGAAACAGCAGCCGCACTTCTGACGTCATTAATCCTCTGAAATTCATATACTTTTCCATCGCGGTATACAGTAAAAAATCCGCCATAGGCATGAATAGGATTTTTCTCATTAAGCATATCCTGGCTGTCTTCTATCTCGGCCCTATACGTTCCGTCCTCATCTTTATAGAAACTAAGAGAACAAAATCTCGGTTCAAAAGCAGAGACATCCCTGCTGTCAGTTCGGCAAACCCCGATCGGTTTTATTTTTGACCACCAGATTATTCTTGAAGTAAACAAAAATGGATTTGCATTTATTGCAATATCCGAATTTGAGCGGCGTGCAAAGGAACCTACAGATACAGGTCTGACCCAGCCTTTTTTTTCAGGATAAGAGACAATTTTCCATTTTGCATTAAGATCAATACAAACAATATGATAGTCCATCTTTGAATTTCTATAGTCATAACGCTGTATGAACGGCGAAACAGTTTCCCATTCTGTTTCTTCTGCAGTCTGCAATTCTGGAGGAAGTTGAGAACCGCTGCAATTAGGAAATGTAACGCAGGAAGTCAAAAACATTACCAAAGCAAGAAAAATCGGATTAAGAAAAAAAATTTTTTGCATGCATTTATTATTGATATTTTTCCATATTAGAACAATAGGTTTCAAAAAAATATCTCATACGTCTAAAATCTTTATTATTTTGACAAATTCAAAAAAAACTTATTTTGTTATTTTTTTATTGCGAATTTAGGAATTCAATAAAATAATATTATCTATGAAGAAAATCGTTTTATTCTTTGCCCTGGCTCTGATATTGTGCCGGAACGCATTCTGTCAGGATTCTTTTTTTGATAATTATGTATATCAGTCATGGAATACATTCGGAAAACTTTCAGGCACCACATCAACAGACATAATTCAGACAAAAGACGGCTATATAAATATAGGAACATATGAAGGTCTTGTAAAATTTGACGGCGTTGAATTCAGTACATTCAAAAAATCAAATACAAATGACCTGGAATTCTGCTCTGCCCGTGTTCTGATGGAAGATTCAAAGAGAAGACTTTGGGTAGGCTCTAATGATGAAGGTCTGCAGATGCTTACCTACGACAACACCAACAGACATTACACAACTGAAAACGGACTTCCTAACAATTCTGTAAGAGCTCTTATGGAAGATAAAAACGGCAATATATGGATCGGAACAGCTGCTGGTGTAGTTTACCTGACTCCTGCAGGTCACCTTATAACCCCGCAGTTTGAGGCAGGAACCGTATCAAAAGGAATAATTGCAACCGCATTCTACTGCGATACCGCCGGGAGGATCTGGCTTACAACCGCAAACGAAAAAGGTCTGTTCCTTTTTTCTGACGGAATATTTCGCACCCGTCCAGAATTTGATCAGTTTGGAAATTATCTTGCAACGGCAATCTGTCAGGACAGGCAAGGCATTTTCTGGATTGGTCTTGGAGAACAGGGTATATTCTGTGCAAGCAATGGAAATGTAAAAAAAATCACTACAGGCACACTCCTGGATTCCTGTTCCACATGTTCAGTTTATTCTTCCCCAACAGGAATCATCTGGTTCGGAACAGAGCGCGGAATCGTTGCCTATGAAAACGGCAAATTTCACGAATATTCCCATCAGCAGCTTTCAAATGCAAATATCAACAAGATCATATGTGACCGTGAAGGAAATATATGGCTTGCCACAGATAAAAGCGGAATCGGAAAACTTACTCACGGAAAATTCACAATGATGAAACTCCATGTTCCGGTAAACAGCATAACAGAAGAACGATCCGGCAGAATATGGATCGGAACAGACAACGGTGTACTCTGCTATGAAAACGATGAAGAAGTAAAGAACAAACTGACCGAATATACAAAAGGAATCCGCATAAGAGATGTAACCGCAGCAAAAAGCGGAGCAATCCTTGTAAGCTGTTATAAAAAACCCGGACAGTTAAGATTCAAAAACAATGAAATTACAAGCTGGACAACCGACAACGGTCTGGCAGGAAACAAAGTAAGAGTGTCAATTGAAACCGCACCGGGAGAAATATACGTTGGAACGACGACAGGCCTTACAATCATACATGCCGACGGCAGTCTGAAAACTTTCAAGCAAAACAGCGGACTTGAAAACGAATATATTATGGAAATTTATCAGGACACAAATAATATCATATGGATTGGAACGGACGGAAACGGAATCTACCTGATGAAAGACGAGCAGATAGTTTCCCACATTACTTCGCAAGATGGCCTGGCTGGAAACGTAATATTCAAAATCACACAAGACGTTGACGGAGCCTATTGGATTTGCAGCGGAAGCGGTATTACAAGGTGTTCCGGTTTCGACATGGACAGATTTAAGCCGGCAAAATACGAAAGCATAAGTTCTGATCAGGAGCTTGATACAGGTTCAGTGTTCCAGATACTTGCAGACAGCAGCAACACTTTGTGGCTTACAAGCAATCACGGAATTTGTTCAAGTCCGTTTAAAAGTATCATAGATGCAGCCAGCGGGAAGAATGAAAATATAAACATGAAGTTCTACAACAAAAATGACGGCGTCGATTCCGCTGGAATTACCTCAACTTCAAAAAGTATGATCGATAAGCACGGACGGATATGGTTTACAATGGTAGATGGAATCGCCATTTTTGACCCCATAAAGGTTTTTGAAAATCCCGTAATGCCTTTAGTACACATAGAAAGCGTAACCGTAGATAACAAGCTTTATACAAACGTATCAAAGCAGATCGTATTGAATCCGGGAACAAAACGTGTAATCATAAAATTCACAGGATTAAGTTTCGATGCACCCGAACGCATTCAGTTTACCCATAAACTTACGAATTTTGAAACTTCCTTTTCGGCTCCTAATTCAGAAAGAACGCTTTCTTACACAAACCTTAAGCCAGGAAAACATACTTTTTATGTAAACGCAATAAACGGCGACGGATTTTATTCGGAACAAGCGGAGGCTATGCTTTTCGTTCAAAAACCGTACCTATACCAAATGCCTGTCTTCTGGATAATAACAGCAATCCTTATACTCGGTTCGACGATTCTTTTCTTCTATTACAAACAGCGCAAAATACAAATAGAAAACATACGCCTTGATCAGATTGTTCACCAAAGAACATCCGAACTTGCCATAGAAAAAGAGAAATCTGACATGCTGATCCGAGCAATTCTTCCTGACAAGATAGCAGATCAGCTCAAGGGAAGCATCCGCGCAATAGGTGAAAACTTTGAGGAAGCGACAATTCTGTTTTCTGACATAGTTGACTTTACAAAACTGTCCAGCGGCCTTAGTGCGCAGGAAATTGTAGGAGAACTGAACGACTTGTTCAGCCGATTTGATGACAGGGCAAAAAATTATGGGGTTGAAAAAATAAAGACAATCGGAGACTCTTACATGGCAGCCTGCGGAATTCCTTCAGAAAACAAGCAGCATGCACAAATAATGGTAGAATTCGCAAAAGGAATGCTCATAGACGTTGAAGAATTCAACAAATCCTCTAAAGTAAAATTCTCACTGCGAATCGGTTTGAACAGCGGTCCTGTAACAGCAGGTGTTATTGGAAAAACAAAATTCATTTATGATGTCTGGGGAAATACCGTAAACGTTGCAAGCCGTATGGAATCGATCGCTACCCCAGGGACAATCAGGGTTTCGGAAACAGTGCACGATCTTCTAAAAGAAACGAACATAAACTTCTCTGAGCCGATACAAAGCAACATAAAAGGCAAAGGGATAATGACAACATACGACATTCTGGAGGAAAAATGAAAAAACTGACAGGCATTGCAGCACTTTCAATATTATTGACAATCTCAGGCTGCAGCGGTAACAACAAGGGCTCTATAAAGGTCGGCATTCTGCATTCACTTTCAGGCACAATGGCTATAAGCGAAACTGCTGTAAGAGATTCCGAACTTCTGGCCATAAAAGAACTCAACAAAAACGGAGGAGTCCTTGGAAAAAAAATAAAGGTCATAGAAGAAGACGGAGCAAGCGATCCTGCGACTTTCTCAGAGAAAGCACGCAAACTTCTTCAGGACGACAAAGTTGTAACCGTATTCGGATGCTGGACAAGCGCCTCCCGGAAAGCGGTAAAACCTGTTTTTGAAGAACTATTCGGTCTTCTCTGGTATCCTGTTCAATACGAAGGAATGGAAGCAAGTCCTAACATCATGTACATGGGTGCTTCCCCTAACCAGCAGGTTGTTCCGGCCGTAGACTACTGTGCTGAAAATTTTGGAAAAAAAATGTTTCTTATAGGAAGCGATTATGTGTTTCCGCGGACAGCAAACCGAATAATCAAAGCTCAGCTGTCACAGCTGAATGCCGAATGCGTTGGAGAAGAATATTTTCCAATGGGACACATAGAATTTTCAGAACTTATTGAACAGATCAGAAAAGAAAAACCGGACGTAATAATAAATTCCCTAAACGGAGATTCAAATGCTCAGTTCTTCCGACAATTAAAAGACGCCGGATTCACTTCTGCAAATCTGCCGGTAATGAGCTTTTCTATTGCAGAAGAAGAAGTATCTTCAATAGGTGCAGAATATCTTTCCGGTCACCTTGTCGCATGGAATTATTACGAAACAACAGAAACTCCGCACAATGAAAAATTTGTAAATGAATACAAATCAGAATATGGGCTTAACCGTGTTACCGGAGATCCTATAGAAGCCGGATACATAGCCGTTCACATGTGGGCAAAAGCATGCGAAAAGGCAGGCAGTTTTGATGTAGAAGCCGTAAGAGTGGCTTCTAAAGGCTTAAGCTTCACAGCACCAGAAGGGACAGTTACAATTGACGGTTCCAACCAGCATCTTTACAAACAAGTCCGTATAGGAAAAATAAATAAAAATGGTCTCATCGATGAAATATGGTCAACCCCCGGAGCAATAAAACCGGATCCATACCTCAGCACTTACGAATGGGCAAGAGGACTTTAATAAAACTCCGAAAGACTTCTGTTTCAAAACAAATCTGAAACAGAAGTTCTCATAGAGCCTTTTATTATCCTTTATTTCCCTTAATTCACAGAAAAAAATTGTAAACAAAAAATTTCCATAGTAGAATACAAAGTGATAATATGATGACAAAGCATCAGACTCTTTCAGACCGGAGATTTTGTATGTCAGAAAATTCCTTTGATAATTATGGCTATAACAAAGAAACTTATCAGGACTGCAAAGACCTGATCGTCTCAACTAATCGCAAGCACATTATTATCCTTATTTCCTGGTTTCTTACCGTAAATGTCTTTTACCTTATTTTCTGCATACTTAACCTGTTCGGCTTTACAAATACCCATACTTACTTTTATGCAATATATGTAACACTTGCCTTTTTACTTGAACTATGGCTTTTATTTTTTTCAATTGCATCTAATCAACACAACTGCTTCTTTTTATATATTGCAACCGTAGTCATGCTTTCCTATGGCATTATTGAATCAATATTGCGCCCCTATATGCCTGCCACAATGTATCATATACTACTTATACTTTGCGCAGTTTCTTTTATTGACAAAATGATCCGAATGTCCATGCTGCTGATAATTTCTACCATAACCTTTATATTCACTTCCTTTACATTCAAAACATTTTCAATAGCCTATCATGATACCTATAGTGCGTCCATCGTAATAATTCTTTCCATCGGATTACACTACACTTTTCAAAGAACTAGAATAACTCAATTCGTACTTTATAAAAAAGACCTTCATATCCAGAAGGAACTACAGATAAAATCAAGTTTTGACTCCTTGACTTCACTATTAAACCGCGGAAAATTCTTTTCAATTGCAAAAGAAATTCTGCGCCGTAAAGACGACGACTACAAAGTTCTTTGTCTTCTTGATCTGGATGGATTCAAACAGATAAATGACCAGCTTGGGCATCAAACCGGAGACAAAGCAATTCAAATTACAGGAAAAACAATACTTCAGACATTAGGAACAGAAGACTTTGACAAATGGTCATACCCGGAAAGAATCATACGTGAAAAACTCAGTTTTGCAGGAAGATTAGGCGGGGATGAATTCATTATTTTTATTCGCGGAAAAAACAATCAGTCCGAAATTAAAAAATTGCTTTCGACACTGTTGCACAATATGAACGAAATAAACCTTTACGAACTAAACGGTCTTCACGCTTCCTTTGGATTTACAGAATTAACCAGCTCTGATACAGACATTGATAATGCCTACAAGCGTGCCGACGAAGCTCTGTACATATCAAAACGTTCAGGAAAAAATCAAATTAATTCTGCAGAAAACACGAGCGAAGACAGCTGCAATATTTAAGCAAGGAGGACAAAATGAACATAGTAAGACCATACATCATAGTTTTAGCATTAATCATAAACTTATTATCAATTTTTTCCATATTATGTAATCTCTATATAAGGCAGAATGTCTTAAGAAAAAGAGATTTTTCTTCAACTGCTATTTCTGTATTCATGATTCTTGTTCCGATTACAGCCTGTCTGTTCTGTTTGAATGCATATAATTCAACTGACATAGAATATGCATATAGCATTATCCTTATAAGTTTTTCTGTACTTTTCTTTGCATTAATTCAGTGTTTTTTTTCATATGTAAAAAATGTAGAAAACACTTCTCTTGATGTAATCAAAGCAATCGTTGGTGTTCTTGAAGCCGGAGATCCTAATCTGGACGGACATTCGCTGCATGTACAGAGCCTGACCATGCTCTTATATGAATATCTTCCGTTCAGTTACAAAATACTTATAAATCCCAGCAATTTAAAATGTGCTTCCCTTTTGCTGGACATCGGAAAATTAGGAATTCCGCGTTCAATAATTCAGAAAACAGGAAAACTGCAAAAAGAAGAATGGGATTTTATGCGCCGGCACCCTGAAATCGGAGTAAAAATCCTAAAACCAATTCCATCGCTTACCGAAATTCTGGACTGGATAAAATACCACCATGAACGGGTTGACGGTACCGGATACTACCACCTTTCAAGCGATGAAATTCCACTTGAATCACGGATCATTGCAATCGCCGATACCTATTCTGCCCTTACAATGAGCAGATCTTACAAGGCATCTCTTCCTCATGAAGAAGCTGTTTCAGAGCTGAAACTCTCTGCCGGAACTCAATTGGACAAAGAACTCGTAGAAATCTTCTGCTCGATTCCATTAAGAAGACTTGAAGCCTGCATGAAAGAAACTCTTAAAACAATGAAATGTTATGATGAAGAAAATTTCCGTCAGGATATACGACAAAACGCGCAGGTTCTCAAAGAGAATTAATTTAAGTGGAAAAATTTACTTTTCAGCTATAAAAT
>JAFOSK010000066.1 GCA_017392945.1 Treponema sp. | reverse complement strand
TGCGTCTGCAGTATGACCTGTAGTTGCAAAAGTAACAGCGTTTGTGCCACTTGTAGATACGTCAGTAACAACAGGAACTCTACCAGTTGCAGTTGCGCTTTCTTCTGAAAGAGTAACTGTCGGTTGTGTAGTAACAGTTACAGTCTTAGCAGTGTTTTCTGTGTTATTTGCAGTTGCAGTTGCACCAGACCCCATCTTTGCTATTGTAAGAACATTTGAATCAGAAGTAAGAGTTGCAGAAGAAGTTACATCTCCAGTCGAATTATCATCATAAGTTGCAGTTACTTTCAAAGTTGAAGTTCCATTGTAAGCAATGCTTGTTGGCTCAGCTGTAACAGCAAGGCTCTTGAGCTGTTTAGCTTCTACTGTGATAGTAACAGTTGCTTTTACAGTTACATCACCTTCTGTATATGTAACAGTTGCTACACATGTACCAGCTGTATTACCAGCAATAATAGTATTTCCAGATCTAGAAACTTTGTCATTTTCAAAAGTTACGCTTTCAGGAGATACAGTTTTAGTTGAGTTATCTTTATAAGTAGCAGTTACAACCAGATTTGCAGAACCATTTGTAGCAATTGAATTGTTTGTTGTTCCTACAACAGCAGCAATTGAAACCACAGGATTTGAAGCTGGATTCACAGTTACATTACATGTAGCAGTGAAACCTTCATAAGTTGCTGTAATAACAGCAGAACCAGCAGCAACAGCTGTAATTGTACCGTCAGCAGAAACTTTCACATAAGCTTCATTTGAAGATGTGTATGAAGTTGTTACATTTGATGTAGAACCATTATTATAAGTTGCTGTTGTTACAAGTTTTGTTGTGTTTCCTGCTTCAAGTTCAGCTGATTCTGGAGCAACAGAGATTTTTGTTACCTTTACACCAGCAAGAATAACTGTTACTACTGCAGTTGCAGTCTTACCTTCATATTTAGCTGTAAGAGTTGCAGAACCTTCTGCAACAGCTGTCAAAGTCTTGCCACTAACAGTGAATACAGAAGCATCACTTGATTCAAGTTCTGCATCTACTGTTTTTGTAGACTCCGAATTTCCTTCTGTATATATACCAGTTACAGAAATTTCTTTAGACGCACCTTTTTCAAAAGAAACATCCGAAATTCTTATCTCTTTCAAAACTGCATTAGAAACATCACCGTCTGTAGTAGTAATTGAAATTTTAGCCATACCTTTTACAGAGTTATTATCATTTCTAACAGCAACTGCAGTGTACATATAGGTACCAATAGAAGAAGGAACCATTACCTTTCCACTTGAAGTCTTTGTAAAAGAAACATACTTAAATGAATCTGAGAGATCATTATTAGCTATATCGTACCAATGGAAAGTTACATCTTCTACTGTAGATGTAGCACTTAAATAAATTTCAGAACCTTTTACGCACTTTCCATTTTCATCTACACCTGTAGCAGAAATAGTAACAACAGGCTCTGTAGAACTACCGCTACCACTGCCAGAGCCAGCCGAAGCCGCAGCTGCTGCAGCCAACAAAGCCGAATTATCAGTTTCATCAAGTTTACAGCCAGCAAAAACTACACCGGCAGCCATCAAACCTAAAAAAAGATTTTTGAATACTTTTTTCATTCTTTTACTCCTAAAGGATATAAACTTTTTTTAATTCTCAATGAACATGGAATTTCATCGAATAAATGATTGGTAAAATAAGACTGATAGATTTTCTCTGGAAGCTCAAATAGTTATATTAATCTCTCACTTTTTTTACTAATTATAGGATAAGGCATAATCTCAATAAGTCAAATTTTTTTTTTGATTTTTTTTAATTTTTTCTATTTATTAATGATTTCCGGCAATTATGCTGAAAATTTCTTTCTCCCTAAGCGTAAATTTTGCAAGACGTTCCGGAATAAAAGACAAATTAAAGGCACCTCTTTCATCCTGGGTAAAAACCGGCACCAGATCACGAATATTCTGATTAAAATACAGCCACGCCTTCAAATAAACAAAATCATCACCGGAAGTATACTCCGCCTTCTGACACAGCGAAGAAATCAAAATGTCCTTTTTAAGTGCCGTATGTTCGTTTGCAAACTGTTTTTCAGCCTCGTGAACAGCCTTATAAAGATTATACGCCGCCATAAGGTTCAGACAGTCACCGCGCACCGGATTTTCCGGATCATCAGAAACCGCGTTCGCACAAAAACGATTATAGGCAGACAGAACAGCATGTTCAAATTCCTTCTGTTTCTGCTCAATGCGTTCCTCCAGCAGAGTTTCCCCCGATTTCTGAATCTGCGGCCCAGACTTTTCCGCCGCACCAGAAAATCTCCTGAATTTTTCCTGAAAATCCATTACAGCCTTATAAACATCCGGTTTTTTGTTCATACGACCATTTTATTCCCAAAAAACATATTTGTAAAAAATTTTCTCATGGCGCAGCTCCTCCGCAACAGGCGTTCCGTGGCCCGCTAACGCTCGGTCTCACTTACGTTCGCCTGCACTCCGTGCACCACTCCATGCCCGGCGCCGCTTGAACCGCATAACCCTCCGGTGGTTGAGCTTGTCGAAACTACCGGAGCGGAAAATCTTCTGCGCCGATCAAGTGATTCCCGAGCTTATCGAAATGACCACAAAGCAAATCCACGCAGCCTCTTCAAAAAAACTCATAGGCCACAAGAAAAAAAACGCCATACCGAATGATTACCGGCATGGCGATCGATTATATAATTACAATTCAATTAGTATCCAAAGTATAGAATCAATTATTTGAAAAACACACAATCATCTGCTATTCGTTCTGTGATCCTTGGATCCCCAAAAATGGACTTTCTTTAGCAAGTTTTCCAGGAGCTGCTGTTGCAAGACCTGTTTTTACAAGAACAACAAGTGCAGAATCACTAGAACCACTCGCAGCACAACTTATTTTACCATTAGAAGCAGTTACAGTTTTTCCTGTGATTACGTTTACATAATCACCATTCAAAACTCCTTCCCAGCTGTGAGTTCCTGCACCTACACCAACAAGAGCATAAGAATCGACATTCTCGTTAGTAATCTTATTTTTTCCTGTATAGCGGCGTTTGTAACCAGCCCATCCACCGGAATGACCTTCTGTAGAATACTGTCCCATCTGTAAAGCAGGAATTGCCGCACGGATTCTGTTCAAGTCTCGTAAATGCTTTGAAAGTTCAGCAGACAAAGTATTTGCAACTTCACCACTTGCAGTATATTCACCAAAGTCGGTTGCTGTAACAGATCCTTCAAGATGAGGTCCATAATATGCACGACCTGTTTTTTCAAGAGACATATTTACGCCGTTTGCACCACCACCCGGCCAGTCATTTGGTTTTCCTTCTGCAAAGCGGATTTCTGAACCGTAATAAACAATAGGAATACCACGATAAGTGAAGAGCATAGACCAGGCTGCAGCAAAATCACCCCGCCATCGAGTTTCAAGTTTATTTGGACCATAGTCATGGCTGTCTGTATACCAGGTAAGATATGTTGCGTCATTGTACTTACCATCATTACCGTGTGTACGACCATATGCACCCCCTACACCATCGCAGAAACCATTATGAGCGATGATATCAATAGTTGATACATGGTAGTCACTTTCTGGAACTGCTTTATGTGAATAATCAGGCGTTCTATAATTATTTCCATTCAAGAGGTGGTTATTTGATATATCTGTCAAATCTGGAGTAACAGAATTATCCCAAGTATAATTTGGCTGACGCAATTCTTTAGGCTTATCCGACAACTGATTTACAAAGTTTGCAACTTCTCCAAAGATAAAGAAATCTGAACCACCACGAGCTTTCTTTGCATTTTCGGTAGCAGCTTCGGCCAGGAATGCAGGCCAGAAAGCATTATTCAAAGTTCGCTTGTCAACATGCATAATCGTATCAACACGGAACATATCAACGCCCATATCAATATAACGCTTGTATGCATTAATAACATATTCCTGAACTTCAGAACTTTCTGTGTTCAAATCAGGACAATCTTCATGCATTGTGCGTAAATTTGCATCAGGGAATACATCGAACATGCCGTCATTGTTATATCCGTTTGCCCAACCATGAGCATGAAGCTTTGGAGAAGCACAATACTGTTCATAGGTGTAACTAGCTGTTGCACTTCCATTGACTACAGAAAAATCCCCTGTATCAATCGTATACTGATAAGTTTCCGTACTATGGTATTGATGCTTAGATTTATCAGCAAGACTAGAGTATGTCTGAATATCAATAGGCAAGAACGGTCTTACATCACCAACAAAGTTTGCATAAGCCGGAATATCTGTACCACCCACATCTACATAATTATTACCAATCTTGATTTTAAAGCCTGCAGGATACTTTCCAGGGCTAGTCAAACCATCATATTCCCAGCCATTCGGGTAACGCTGAACACCTGAAAGTCCAGTTTTATTTGCAACACTGTAAGCCGCTTCGTAGGCTTCTTCATCATAAACAAAATTTTCCCATCCTACTGGAGTTGGCATTGTGTCAGGGTCTCGATTGTATTTGTATTCTGCAAAATCTTTAAGTCCGAAGCGTCCTGAATGCTGCAAAACAATATCAAGACAAATCTTCATGCCTCTGTTATGAGCTTCATCAATTACGCGCTGGAAATCATAACCGTCAGAAACTAGACGAGCGTCCTCGCGGTACATATCCCATGCATGATATCCATGATAACAAAGCGGACTTCGGTTCTGTACTACAGGAGTAATCCAGATACAAGTAAAGCCAAGAGCTTTAATATAATCCATTTTTTCTACAAGACCTTTAAAGTCACCTCGCCAGGTAACATCTTCAGGACCTGTAAAACCATCTTGATCAGACGGAATATTATCGTTTGCACGAGCTTCAGTCCAAGAACAGTTTTCATCACCAATTGAATTAGATAAATCACCATCAAACCAGCGTGCTGTAAGCAGGAAGTAAATAGTCTCCTGACGAGGATCCCAGCGGGTTGCTTCAGGTGTTGTTCCAACACTGTAATAATATGTTCCTGTTGTACCATTTCCAGAAGCATCTACTGCAAGAATTCGGATTGTAATTTTCTCGTCCATACCAACATTAATCGTTGTTCCTGCTACATATCTAGCAGAATTTGTAGTTGGTGTTGAGTTATCAGTTGTGTAATATGCAGTTACTCCAGCAGCACCTTTGTTATCTGTAAAGGTAAATGAAACACCTATTTCTGCGTCATAGCGACCAGTCTGCTTTGAAGGTACAATTTTAGGTGCCTCAAGGTCTGCATTTGGATCAATTATATATTTTACAGAAATCACTTCACTCCACTGAGGCTCTGCATCTGCATTGAATCCAATAGCCTTAAGAGTTGTAGTTGAATCAATATTAATTGAACCAGTATACATCCTTGAAGTAAGGTTTGGAGTTGAACCATCTGTTGTGTAATAAATTACATCAGTTGCCTGTTTTGATGTAATTGTAACTGTCTGAGATGCAGTATAAGTTCCACCTGCAGGTTTAATTGAAAGAACAGGAGTTACCGGTTTATCAGGATTCTCTGCATACCAGGTACCGTCTTTATACCACCATTCACCAGCTGTGCGGCTAAGGTTACCAGTCTGACCACCATTACCATTATTGAAAATCAAGTTACAATCAGTTCTGCTGATCTCAACATCATACCAGCCGTCTCCGTCACTATCGGTCATCGCTTTTCCAGACCAAGCACCAAATAATTCTGTGTTAGAATCTACCCATGCATAAATTTTTGTATAACCGCTTGAAACCGGACAATGCACAATAATTCTGTCTGTAACAGTTCCAAGAATTCCGATATTTGTATCAGCACCAGAAGTTACAGTTACATAAGTCTTTTTTACAGTTTCGCCGCTTACAATTACATAAACTGGCCATGTACCTGGAGCTACGCCAGTTACACTTCCCTCTCCAGAAGCAACATTTGTCTTAATATCAGAAACAGGGTCTCCTACTTGGATGGTACAGTTTTCATAGTAATTTGTGAACGAAACTGAACCAGTTGAAAGTTTATAATTTGAAACCGCATTAATTCCTAATGCACTTCCAGAAGTTTTATAATCAGAAGCAATTGCTGCGGCATCGTAAAGAGCCCAGTTTTCTGAAGCACCAGCAAGTTTTGTCTGAATAGCAGATTTTTCAACGCCTGCAAGATTTACATCAAGCAAACGAAGTTCTTCAAAAACATTTCCAAGCAAAGTTGTAGACTGATTTACAGAAATTGTATTATTTCCAGAATTAATATCTGTAACCGCACGAAGCATTACAGTTCCCAATGCCTTTTTTGAACTGTCATACGCATAGACTGTTACAACGCGGTTTTTGCCAACAGGGATATTATTTACCGTTATTGATCCTTTACCACTAGTGGCCTCGGAATAACCTACTGATGAAATAACCGATGTTATTCCAGTACCTGTTACATATGCATTTGCATAGGCTATATCACCAATATTCAATGCACGCGAATCACTAGAATTGATTGTAAGCGAACCGTACTGTACTGTTTTTGCATTAGCTGCGGCAAGCATTCCCAACAAAACGTCGTTTTTGTCATTTAAAGAATCTGAACATGAAGCAAAAATAAGTACAGACAAAAATGCCAGACTGCCCAATAATCTTACGGCAAACTTTTTGAACATAATTCCCCCTGATGTGGAAACATAGATAAAATAAATTTAAATAAACTGAATACAAAGAAGCACAAACTTTTATAAATAATTTCAAGGCTTTCCAAAACATGGATAACCCCGCTCTCTGACTATAATTGTAAATCATAATTCTCAATAGTCAAATTTTTTTTAGCCATTCGAGGATTCAAAATCCACAATTGCAATAGGGGCTGTCTAATAAGTTTAGTAACTGCGCTCATTGAGCCTGTCGAAATGACCTTTTACACTATATCTGGTGGTTTCGAGAACCTCAACCACCGCAAACTTTTCTTTTTGGACAGCCCCTATCACAATCTTCCGAAGTGATTATTTCAACCAGTCAGTGTCTTCGCCGATTTTTCCAGGGCCGTTCAACACGTAAATGCGCATATTGCCGGTTGTACAGCCTGAAGTAGTAATTGAACCGCCTTCAGAAACTTGTTTTGTATCGCCAGTAATTGCATCCACGTAAGTCCCGCCGGGGAGACCTGTAAAGGTTGTATCAGAACTTATAGTAACAAGAACAAAGCTGTCTGTTTTTGAATCAGTGTAGCGCCTCTTGAATGCCATTCCGCCTGAACCGCAGTTTTCTGTTGAATACTGTCCTTTCTGAAGAGCCGGTATTGCACGGCGAATCTTATTAAGACGCATAATATGCTGGCACAGAGGCTTTTCCAGTGTTGTTTTTACGGTGCCAGTTGTTCCGCTTTCAGAATATTCACCAAAATCCGATGCAACAACATTTCCTTCAAGGTAATCGCCATAATAAGCACGTCCGCTGTCTTTCAAAGCAAGAACCGGCCCCTTATCGATAGGCATACCCGCCTGAAATTCAACTTCACTTCCATAATACAAGCACGGTATTCCGCGGAAAGTGAACATCAGATCAAGATTTTCAGCCCAAGCATCAGTTCCGCCGTCATAACGGTATTCATATTTAGCACTTGGACCATAGTCATGGCTGTCTACATAAACAACGTTCCAGGTTGCATCATTATAAAGCTTGTCATCGCCATGAACGCCAAAAGCACCGCTGGCAGAATTAAAATTCCAGTGCATCGGGAAGTCGATTACACTAAGCCCGCTGGCATTTGAATAATCCGGCGTATGATAAGTATTTCCGTTCAACAAATGGTTATTAGAAGTCGGCCGGTTAGAACGAACCGAATGGGTTGCCATCCCCTGCTTCTGAACTGCAAGAGAATTTACAGGAGTCACTGTTCTTCCGTCTTCTGTCTGGCGAGTCCAGTAAGTCAAGTCTTTTGTAACCCGTTGTTCATCTTTTTCGTCATTAGAACAATCATCTCTTTCCGGCAGAATGATTACGCCCTCATACATATCTTCATCGTCCATGGTAAAACCGTAAGTTTCGTCGTCTTTCCAGGTATAAAAATACGGCGAAAGATTTTCTACGCTTCCGCGGTAAGTTACTTCGCTGGATTTCGCGCAGATTTCTGTAAACATATAAAAGTTATCATTTCCGCATTTTAACGCCGCTTCCTTAAAGGCATCATTAAGATAGCAGTTGAACTCAAGGCGGCTCATATGCTTTCCGGTATCAATTCGGAAGGCATCAACGCCCATTTCGATATATTTTGAATATGAGTCCACGATGTATTTTAAGACCTTAGGATTTTCGGTATTCAAATCTACACAGTCACCGGCCATCTGGAAAAACTGAACGCTAAAATCATCCCAGCTACCAAAGCCAAAATGATGATAATAATTGTGCTTTTCATGATTCTTCCAGTCTGTATTTTTCATAAGTTTTAAGCGGGTAGAATACTGACTGTCACCGTCCAGATTAAAATAACTTTCATCCAGCAGCGAATTTGCACTGAGTTTTAAACAGGCATCAATATCTTCAAGATTTGCGGAATAATCTTTTTCGAACATAGGCGCCAGATTTGCTTCACCAAAGTTTCCAGTATGATTGAATACTACATCCAGGACAAGCTTCATATCCCGGGCATGAACTTCATCTATCAAAGTCTGGAAATCAACGTCACTTGATTCATAGCGCGGATCTACTTTTTGAAAGTTCATCGCATGATATCCGTGATAATCAAGACCTGAACAGTTTTCTACAATCGGAGTAATCCACACGGCACTAAAACCAAGAGCTTTGATATAGTCAAGTTTTTGAATAAGCCCCTTAAAATCTCCGCGCCATGCAGGATCATTTGCAGGCGTTTCTGCATTTTCATCCCAGCAGTGAACGTTATTAGAAGAGTCTCCGTCATAGAATCTTGTTGTCATAACAAAGTAAATGGTTTCTTCGCGGAAATCAAAACTTTGTGAACCGGAAATAACTTTTACTTCTTTTGAAACTGTTTCTGAACCAGCCCCATCGCTATCTTTTACCGTAAGTTTGATTGTTACAGTTGTTTCAGTAGAAGGCATTTTTACAGTGAGAGTGTTTGTTCCCTGACCGCTTACAATTGCAGCCCCCGTTACCGTCCATGAATAAGATGCGATTGTTCCGCCGTTTTGATCGTAAGATTTTGAAGCAGAATACGTTTTTTCAGAATCAATTTTTGCAGCTGTTGTTCCGCTAATCACAGCCACAGGAGGAAGATTTACATTGGATGTTGTAAATGAAAGCGATTTTTCTTCAGAAATATTGCCTGCAGCGTCATAAACTACAGCCTTTACAACATGCGAACCGTTTGGGTAATAAGCAGTCTCCCATGAATAAATTACAGAGGAAGTTTTTCCACTTAATTTCAAAATATTCAGAGTACTTCCGTCCAGAGTGATTACAGCTTTAGAAAGCTCCAAATTATCCGCTGCTTCCAAAGAAAAAGTTACTTTTCCAGAAACATTTCCGCTCTTATCGGAAGTAAACAAAAGTAATTCCGGAGCCTCCGAATCATCCGGGTTTTCTGCATACCAGGTGCCGTCTTTGTACCACCATTCGCCGGTTTCCCGGGAAAGATTTCCAGTCTGACCATTGCCGTTAAAAATCAAATTGCAGGAAGTTTCGCTGATTTCAACATCGTACCAGCCGTCGCCGTCGCTGTCTGTCATGGCTGTTCCCGGCCATTCGCCAAATAATTTTGTAACACTCGGCTCTGAACCAACCCATGCATAAATATTTTTATAACCGCTTGAAACAGAACAGTGCACGATGATTCTATCCGTAACAGTTCCCAAATTGATTGTGCGAGATTCTTCTCCGGCTTTTACGGTCACATAAGTCTTTTTTACATTTTCACCCGGCACGCTGACATAAACCGGCCAGATTCCAGGAGCAACATCCGTTATTTTTCCTTCACCGGCAGAAACATTCGTCATTATAGAAGAAACCGGATCGCCAATCTGAATAGAACATCTGTCATAGTAGCTTCTAAAAGGAACAGAACCAGTCGCAAGAATATAAGAATCGGCAGAACCGAGAGAATTTATTCCACTACTACTAAAATCCGAAGCGATTTTTGCAGTATTGATTAAAGCCCAAGTTTTTGAAGAATCGATTTTTGATTCAATTGATGTTTTTGTTGCCGTATCAATTTTCGAAATATCATAACCAAGGGACAAGAGCGAATCAAAAACATTTGCAATTGCCGTTGTTCCCTGATTCACACTAATTGAATTGTCACCCTTATCAATATCCGTAACCGCACGGAGCATTACTGTTCCAAGCTTATTTTTTGAACTGTCATAAGCATAAACAGTAACAATGCGGTTTTTGCCAACAGGAATCTTATTTATAGTCAAATTTCCAGTTCCACCTTCAGCCGATGAATAGTCTGATTCGATTACCGTTGAAATTCCAGTTCCCGTTACATAGGCCTTTGCAAATGAAATGTCAGAAATGTTCATGGCACGGGAAGCAGCAGAATTAATGGTCAAATCGCCATATTCCTGAATCTTTGAATCTGCAAGCAACAAACCTAATAGCAAGCTGTTGTTGCTCTCAATGGAATTTGCACATGACAAAACAAATGCAGATATAAATAATAAGGCCACAACACCCAAAACTTTTGTAGTAAAGCTTTTTATCATACATTCTCCTGCTATACAGTAATGATAGAACCAAATTTACTCTGATTTGAATTAGAAGACAAAGCCTGAAGAAAGATTAAATCATTAGAATCTGTTGAAACTTGATTTGAACATGAACAAAGAAATACAACAAGAGCCAATGCACCTGCAAAAAACTTTTTTAACATATTAATCCTCACTTTGTTAACTGATTTCATGATAAGGGCGAATTTAAAATATGTCAAAATTTTTTTTAATAATTCTAAAAAAAAACCGCCAGATACTTTCGTACCGGACGGCTTTCTGCTTCAATTGAAACTATTTATTTTATTTACTGATACCAAGCTTTTCACGCATCATTTTTTTTGCTTTAGATTCATCGTTTACCATAAGAATCGGCTGACCTGTAGCATCAAGAGCATCACGCCACAAAGCTCCTTCTGGATCTACAAAGTTACGACTTGCAATTGCCATTTTTGTAGGAATATAAACGAACTTATCATGAACAAGACCTACAACCATCTTTGTTTTACCAGCCATGGCAGCATGAACAGCATTGTTTCCAAGACGTTCACAATATACAGAGTCAGAAGCGATAGTAACTGCAGAACGAATCTGATAACTAGGATCACAATACTTAAGATCGATAGGAATATTTTTTGAAGCAAAATACTTCTTGATTTCATCGCGGAGATATACACCGATATCTGCCAGTTTCTTGTTACCAGAAGCGTCTGTTGAACCGTCTGATTCAAAAAGTTCCTGACCTGCACCTTCGGCAACGACAACAACTGCATGCTGGTGCTCCTTCAAGCGACGTTCAAGATTTGCAAGGAATCCATTTGGTCCTTCCATATCAAAGGGAACTTCAGGAATAAGACAGAAATTTGCTTCGTGAGAAGCAAGAGAAGCTGACGTTGCAATAAAACCAGATTCACGTCCCATAAGCTTAACAAGAGCAACGCAGTTCGGCTGTGAGCGAGCTTCCATATGCATTGAAGCAATAGCTTCCTTTGCCTGCTGAACGGCTGTTTCAAAACCGAATGAACGGTCGATCAAAAGGAAATCATTGTCTACAGTCTTAGGAATTCCGATTACAGCGCATTCAAGACCGCGGCGCTGAATTTCTTCTGCAAGGGTAAGCGCCCCATGCTGAGTTCCGTCACCGCCAATTACGAACATCATGTTAATGCCAAGACGTTCAATTGTGTCAACACCATCAGTAGTAAGTCTATTTCCGCCACCTCGGCTGGTTCCAATAAAAGAACCGCCAATCTTATGAATTTCATCTACTACGTCAGGGGTAAGCTTCATTGGTTCAAGATTAGAATCCTGGAACAACCCTCTGTATCCAAAGCGGAAACCCAAGATTTCTCTTACACCGTAGCGATTCCAAAGACAACGTACAACAGCACGGATTACGTCATTCAAACCCGGACAAAGTCCGCCACATGTACAAATACCGGCTTTTACTTTTTTAGGATCAAAATATATCTTTTCTCTCGGACCTGCTTTCTGCAAAAGATTTGAAGAATCCACTGAATTTGGTTCATCTGGACTAAATACATTTATTCTATTGCGTACGAAAGAGTCATCGCGAACATAATTCGCATAAGCATCGCCTACAACTGTAGATAATTCAATTGGCGACTTAATTTTGCATGGACCTAACTGCTCCACTGTAAAATCGTAATTATTAGCCTTAATCATTTTAGCTCCTAGAAAAAAACACCGTAGCGTATCAAGTTAGGATAGCACAAAACACACTTTTTTTTCAATATATTTTAGGAGTTAAATAAAGACAAATGGAATTCTTATAAACATTAATTTTCTTGACCATAAGTTTCAACGCTCTTATATTAGAAGAAATAATGATTAAAAACCGTCAGAAGCAAATCTAAAGATTTGTTTTAACGGTCACAGGAGATGACATGTCTGCTCAAACAAAAAAAATCCTAACAACAGCTGCTATTATTGCCGCTGCACTTTTTTTCTGCTATTCATGCGTAACAGGAGCATATAATTCGCTCGTAAGCATGGACGAACAGGTTAATTCTCAGTGGTCGCAGGTAGAAAACCAATATCAGCGGCGGTATGATCTCATTCCAAATTTAGTTTCCACCGTAAAAGGCTATGCCTCTCACGAAAGCGAAGTTTTCCAGCAGATTGCAGAAGCCCGCTCTAAAGCAGGCGGAATCGTAAACATCGATTCAAGCATCACGGATGACCCTGAAAAACTTGCTCAGTTCCAGAAAGTTCAGGACACATTGAGCGGCGCATTACAAAGACTTTTGAGTATTTCCGAAAACTACCCGGATCTTAAGGCAAACCAGAACTTTCTTGCTCTTCAAGACCAGCTTGAGGGCACTGAAAACAGAATTGCCGTAGAGCGAAAACGCTACAATGATCTTGCACGTCAGTACAATACAAAAATCAGAAGCATTCCTACATCTTTGTTTGCCGCAAAATGGGGATTTTCTGCAAAAGCATACTTTACAGCTTCTGAGAAGGCACAATCTGCTCCGAAGGTAGAATTCTAAGCCTATGACAACGCGATATCTTTTAAAGAAAATAAAACTTTCTGAAAGCGATCTTGAGGAAATAAAAAATTCTGTAAGGAAAGCGGAATCAAAGACAAACGGCGAAATAGCACTTGCGCTTACAGCAGAAAGCGATTCCTATTCATTTTGGGAACTTCTTTCTTCAATATATGTTGCTGCTGCGGTTTTTGTTATTCTGCTGCCGTTTGCCGGCTCAATTTATAATTTCTATGAACAGCGATACTGGAATATAGGAAATCAGGTTATGCCGGCATTTTTCGGAGCCGCAATTTTTATTTCGATTACAGCCGCTTTTTTTGCCATGAATATTCCGTTCATAGACAGAATTATTATTCCCAAAAGCGTACAGAAATCAAAAGTATCTGCAAAGGCTTTTGAACACTTTGCAAAATTCGGAGTCCACGAAACAGCCGGACATTCAGGAATTCTTATATTTGTATCTTACCTTGAACGGCAGGTCAGGATTATTGCGGATTCAGGAATTGCAGAAAAAATTCCACAGGATTTATGGAATATAATTGCCGACGATCTTGCGGACGGAATAAAAACAGGAAATACAAAGGAAGGTTTTATAAATGCCGTTGAAAAATGCGGAGAACTGCTTTCCGAAAATTTTCCTGCAGGAAACGACAATCCCAACGAGCTTGCAGACGGGCTTGTTATTCTGAACTAAGCGGAGGCAAGAATGAAAAATACTTTTGCGGGAAATAAAACTGCAATTTTGATACTTGTATTAATTTCGATTTTTTGCGCAAAGACGTTTTCTCTTTCTGTACCGCAGGCACGAGGATATGTAAATGACTATGCAAAAATTCTCAAGGCGAGTGAAGAAAGTGAAATTTCTTCCTACCTTGAAGCTCTGTATGATTCTACAGGAATTCAAATTGCAGTTCTTACAATTCCGAGCCTGAACGGAGAAGATCTTGAAGTGTTTTCACTAAAAGTCGCAGAAAAATGGCAGATCGGAAAAAAAGACAAAGATTCCGGTGCGCTTCTTTTGGTTGCGCTTAAAGACAGAAAGATGCGGATTGAAACTGGCTACGGACTTGAAGACAAGCTTACAGACGCAAAATGCGGACTTATAATTAGAAATGTATTGGCACCGGAATTCAGAAATGGAGATTATGGCAAAGGGATTCTCAAGGCCGTTCAAAACATGGGCGGAATTGCAAGCGATGACGAAAGTCTTATTTCAAACAGCGTAAAAAATCCCGGCACTTCAGAAGAGGAAAACGGATCGATTCCTTTCTTTGGAGCACTTATAATAATGTTCTTCTGGTATCTTATATTTTCTTCTTTTGCAAAACGTCGCGGAGGAGCCGCTTCAAAAATATTTGCGGCAGCGGTAGCAAGCAGTCTTTATAATTCTTCCAGAAGCTATCATGGTTCTTCCAATCATTTTTCATCATCAAGCCATCACAGCTTCAGCGGAGGCGGAGGTCATTTTGGAGGAGGGGGAGCTTCCGGAGGCTGGTAAAAAGCCACCGGCACCTTTAAAAATATTTTTAAAGGTGCTCACGGCCAGACGGTAAAAATTCCCGGATTTTAGTTTTACTTTACTTCTATTACGACTAGTTCCGGCGGATTAAAGAACCTTGGAATATCCGGCACCTGATAAGAAAGCCCTCTGCTTACAATAAAAACAGTTCCGTTTTCTGAAAAATCATAGCGGCCACCAGCATATTTCGGAAAAAAACCTTGCATAGGAGCATACAGGCCGTTTATGAACGGCGGAAATCTCCATTGCCCGCCATGAGCGTGACCTGAAAGGATCAAATCATAATCATATTTCAAATATTCATTTATATATTCCGGACGGTGCGCAAGAAGCACTGAAAAGGCAAAATCCGGATTGTCTTTGTAAGAAGCTTTTATTTTCATTGCATTCTCAGAAACCAACTTTAATCTTGCAAGATATTTTTCTTTGTTATCAGTCTCAAGAGCCCTTTCATCAAGAGTCATATCTGCAAAAGGATCATCTAGTCCTGTTATTTCTATTATTCCCTGTTTCAGCTCGAGAATTGCAGTTTCGTTTCTAAGAACCGTTCCTCCGTATTCTTTTATGATGTAAGCATAATCATCATTGTGGTAATAAAAATATTCATGATTGCCTGTTACATAGTAAAATGTTGCGGAACCTTTTATACCTTTCAGAAGTTTTTTTACATTTTCAGTAGTTTTATTCTTCTTCCTGTTATATTCAAATGTATCGCCGGTAAAAAATATTACATCCGGGCGGGCATCTAAAATCCTGCGCACCAACTTTGATTCATCCTTTCCAAAATCATTGCTGTGAAAATCAGAAACATGTACAATCCGTATCTGATTATCTACAGGAAATTGAGTTATCTCATAATCTTCTACTTTGATCGTGGCACACGAAATTAATACCGATGTAAAACAAAGTAAACAAATCTTTTTTAGCAAAGAAAAAAATGGAGCTTTCATTTAATTGAGTATAGTGAATTATTCTGATATAGTTAACGACGCTATATTAAGGTGGTAAAAATGGCTTATGAAGTAACAGCAACAAGACGCAGACCACAGCAATTCGAAGATCTTGCAGGTCAGGAATTTGTTGCAGAAACTCTTAAAAATTCAATAAAGACAAAGCAATTTGCCCATGCATATCTTTTTGCGGGTCCAAGAGGATGCGGAAAAACTTCTACGGCGAGAATTCTTGCAAAGGCTCTGAACTGTCAGAATTTCAGTGAACCGACCTGCACACCTTGCGGAGAATGCGAATCCTGCAAAGCAATTACGAATAGTTCAAGTCTGGACGTAATCGAAATAGACGGAGCTTCAAACACAAGCGTAAACGATGTCCGCCAGATTAAAGATGAAGTAATGTTTCCGCCGACTTCATGCAGATATAAAATTTATATAATCGATGAAGTCCACATGCTTTCCACCAGCGCATTCAATGCACTTTTAAAAACAATAGAAGAGCCGCCGGCACACGTCATATTTATTTTTGCAACAACGGAACTTCAGAAGGTTCCAGCTACAATAAAATCACGCTGCCAGCAGTACAACTTCCGGCTTGTTTCCACGGACAGACTTAAAGGACTTTTGGAAGATGCCTGCAGGGAAATGAACATACAGGCAGAAGAGGAAGCTCTTTTCTGGATTGCAAAAGAATCGGGCGGTTCCGTACGAGACTGCTATACCCTGTTCGACCAGATAGCTGCATTCAGCGACGGACACATAACATACGAAAAAATACGCGATAAACTGGGACTTCTTGGCGTTGACCGCCTTAATTCTCTTTTTGATTCATGCACGGCAGGAAATTCAGAAGATGTACTGAATCAGCTGGACACATTCCTTCAGTCTGGAATTTCAATTGACCAGCTTATATCAAATTCAACTGAATATTTAAGAAGCCTTTTGCTTATAAAAAACGGAATCAAAAAGGAATCTCTTTTAGGTCAATCAGCAGAAAGATACAGCACGAATGTTCTTAACAGCTGGAACACGATTCAGACAGAACGCGCTCTTTCCATATTCCTTCAGCTTTACAGGGATATCCGCTATTCGCTTTCGCCTCGCTACGAACTTGAACTTGCGTTTTCAAGACTCTGCTGGTTAAAGCAATATGTTTCACCAAGCGAAGTAAAAGCAGCAATCGACAGGGCTCACGCACTTTTGTGCTCTGCACCGCAACGTGGAGCGGGCACACAGGGTACGGCTCAAGCAGAATCTCTTAATACACAACAGAATGCTCAGAATGCACCTGTTTTCTCATCTGTAACTTTGCCCGCTCAGCCGGACGGCAATGTGTATCAGAATGCACCAAAAGATGATCAGATGACACAGGGCGCAGCTGCACAAAACAATTTAGAAAATGAACATACTTTTAGTCAGACAGCGGATTCTAGTATGCCGGAAAAAAGCTCCGGGCCAACAGGAACAGACTCCGGGACAGCAGTTCCAAACGGACTGCACATGTTCAGCATGCTTCAGAACGAACAGCAGGGAGCGGGAGGCGGTACACCGGAGAACGGGGAAAAATACCAGGATCCGACCGCAGTAACGGAGAACCCGAACCCTTTTTATAATGGCGGAGCTGTACCGCCTGATAATACAGCGGCTGCAGCAAACTGCAACGACAACTACTCATATGATGATCTGGGAAACCCGGAAACAAACGATATTCCTGATGAAGAATGGTCTACAACCGACAACTCTCATTTGGAAGAAGAAATCGTTGAATCTTATGAAGCGTCAGTAGATGCGCAGCAATCAACATTAACGCAGGAAGATGTTCATCTTTCAAATGTACCGGCAGCTCTTTCTGACGGAAGCCAGATCAACCTGAAAGACCTTTATGAACAGCTGATTTCCAAACTTACACCGGAAAATCCAATGGCAAGCTCAGCCCTTATGCAAACTTCGCCATGGATCTTAAATGGTAATACAATAAAGACTTCAATCGAATCAGAATTTCAGCTCCGTTCTATCGAAAGTTCACTTCCTCAAATAAACGGAATTTTAAGCAATATTTGCGGAACTCAGATTTCATTTGAAATAACTAAAAAAGAACAGCCGCAAAAAAAAGAAGATAATATACCTGTTCCGCCACAAGTTCAAATGCTTTGCTCTGTATTCAAGGGTAGTATTGTAGGAGGAAAGAAATAAGCAGTGCCGTACGCAAAACAAAAGTTTTTCTTACGGATTCTGCATTTTACATACAAAACAACCCGAATGAAGACTTTAGATTATTTAAGTTCTGAAAAAAATAACTTCTGGAGCTTGTTCTCCTTCGCGCTATTTTTTATAACTTCACTAAAACTCTACATTCGTAATAAACTATAATTATAACCAGGAGAACATTATGAATCCTTTTGATCTACTTAAAAATTCAGCTGCAATAAAAGAACAGGCTGAAAGACTTCAGAACGAAATGGCAGCAATAACAGCCGAAGGTTCAAGCGGTGGAAGAATGGTAACCGTAACAATGAACGGAAAATTTGAAATGACCGGAATCCATCTTGATCCGCTTTGCGTTGACAACCGTGATGTAAAAATGCTTGAAGATCTGATAATTGCAGCTCACCGTGATGCAATCGTAAAAGTTCAGGAACAAATAAAAGAAAAGTCTTCTTCTCTATTAGGCGGCCTTAATATTCCTGGGATGGGACTTTAATGAACATTATTGACGAACTTACAGCTTCATTTTCCAGACTTCCGGGAATAGGGAAAAAAAGCGCAGCAAGAATCGTAAATCACCTTCTGAAGGCTGACCCTGCATACATGCACGCATTTTCAAAACAGATCGCCGAACTTCAGGAAAAAATAAAACCCTGCTCCATTTGCGGTTCATGGACAGAAAAAGATCCATGTCCGATCTGCTCAAATCCAGTAAGGGACAGATCAACAATCTGCGTAGTAGAACAGCCTCAAGACGTTCAGACAATCGAAGCTGCCGGCGGATACACAGGTCTGTATCATGTTCTCGGAGGTGTAATTGCGCCCCTTGAAGGAATAGGACCGGATCAGCTTAACATTGCGTCGCTTATAGTACGTGCGAAAGATGAAGAGATTTCGGAAATAATAATAGCCACAAACCCTACATTTGAAGGAGATTCCACTGCTCTTTATCTTCAAAAACTGCTTGCTGAACACACAAACGTAAAAGTAACAAGGCTTGCAACGGGAATTCCTGTAGGCGGAGACCTTGAGTATGCGGACAAACTTACGCTTGCCCGGTCATTCAGGGGAAGAACAGCAATCTAACCCTTTAGCTTTTTATACAATTTCACGAGCAGCCCGATTTTTCCAAACAGAAGCCAGAAAAGGAATGCAAGAAAAAGCACAAGCGGAACGCCGCATATAACAAGATAAAGCACAGCGGTAAGCATGAAGCCAAAGAAAAACATAAGGTTTGCCGCAAAGTGCCGTGCACCGTTCCCAAAATCAGGAAGTTCAAATCCGCCTTGAGTTGTATTAAACGGGAGCATTATGTTTATATTTATCGCAGAAAAATCAACCTGCGAAGAAAGCCACTTCAACCTTCCTTCCATGGATTCAATTTCAGACTGAACGGAATTAAGTTCTCGCTCAACCTTTAGCATATCCTGCATTGAAGATGCCTGTTTTAAATAGGAATTCAGCTTTTCCCTTAAGACTTTCCGTGTTTCAAGCCGTGACTGAACGTCATAAAACTGCTCTGAAACATCCTGCGTTGAAAATCCCTTGCTTTTTAAATTTCCAATCTGACCGCAGGATTCCATAGCTGCATCAAAATTATTGCACGGAATTCTTACGGAATAATATGAAGAACGTTCATTTTTATTTGAATCCGCAACATATCCGCCGAATGCTTTTACCCATTCAAGAACAGCCGACTCCGCTTTTTCAAGGTCATGAACTTCAAAGGAAATATCCCCGCTTTTTATTAATTTTCGTCCGTTCTCAGAAACAAGATTTTCAGATTCAAGCGAAACTGAATTTTCTACCGATTTTGAAAAATCCGCAGAATCTGCATTCCTAGACATTGCCATAAGAGGGGCTATTTTGCCAGCAGCAACACCATCAGTTGAATAAGGAGCAGAAAAAGTTTCTTGTACGGGATTTTTTCTACAACCGGAAAATACCAGAACCGTAAAAAAGGAGATTATAAATATGATTTTCTTCATACTAGAAAAATAAACTTAAAAGACTAAAGTTACAATAGATAAAAAAACTGTAATACCTGCCGGAATTACAGCTGGAACTTATACAAAACGGCAAATATTGAATGAATTGCAGATTTTGAGTATATTTCTGATATGGATTTACTAAAAAAACTAGAAGAATGTGAAGCGCGCTACAAGGTTGTACAGGAACTGGTCATGGATCCAAACCTTGTAAAAGATCAGAAAAAATACAAAGATACAATGCGCGAAAACGGCTACCTTAGCGAACTAAGCGAACTCTACGCAGAATACAAAAAGGTTCTTCAGGGCATCCAGGATGCAAAAGAAATGATCACCGCCGAAGACGATGTTGAAATGAAAGAAATGGCACGAGAAGAGCTGAAAGAACTTGAAGAACAGCAGCCGAAACTTGAAGAAAAAATCAAAGTTAAGCTGGTTCCGCCGGACCCTCTTGATGAAAAGAACATTATCCTTGAAATTCGTTCGGCAGCGGGCGGTGATGAAGCAAGTCTTTTTGTACGCGACCTTTGGGAAATGTACTGCCACCTTGCAGACCGTCGTGGCTGGAAATACGAAAATATGGAACAGCAGGAAACTGAAGTCGGCGGATTCAACAAGATTGTCACTTCTATAAGTGGGAAATTCGTGTACGGAACATTGCGATGGGAATCCGGAGTTCACCGGGTACAGCGTGTACCTGCAACAGAAAGCCAGGGGCGTTTGCAAACATCTACTGCAACAGTCGCTGTTCTTCCAGAAGCAGAAGAAACAGAAATAGAAATCAAACCTGGTGACGTACGCGTTGACGTAATGCGTGCCGGAGGGCCAGGTGGACAGTGTGTAAACACCACCGACTCTGCCGTTCGTCTTACTCATATTCCGACCGGAATTGTTGTAATCCAGCAGGATGAAAAAAGCCAGATTAAAAACAAAGAAAAAGCATTCCGCGTACTTCGTGCACGACTGTTTGATCTTGAAGAAAGCAAAAAACAGGCAGAACGAGCTGCTGCCCGTTCAAGCATGGTCGGAAGCGGTGCCCGTTCGGAAAAAATCCGTACTTACAACTACCCGCAGGACCGCGTAACAGATCACCGCATCAACTACAGCCAGCACAACCTTCCATCTTTTATGATGGGAGACATGGATGATATGCTTGATGCCCTCAACGTATACGCAAAGGAAGAACAACTTCAGGCAGACGTAACAGGATTAGTAAGCGACTAAAAACTGGCTGACAGAACTTTTCTTAGATTATGGGGTCATTCAAAACTAGAAATCTTTGAAGATTCCGATAACAGACAGCGGTGAACAGCATTCCTTCAACATTTTATGCAGGAACGTCAATCACCGCTGTTTTTTTATGCCTCAAGCATTTTATAAAGCAGCTTATACAAAACTCCCGCTTCTTCAACAGAAATATTCAAGCAGGAACCTATTTTTTCAGGAATTTCTACTGCTTTTTCTTTCAAGGCATTTCCTTTTTCAGTTATAGAGACTTGAACAATGCGTTCATCATCTTTATTGCGGGAACGACAAACAAGAGCAGATTTTTCCATAGATTTTAAAAGCGGAGAAAGAGTTCCGGTATCAAGATAAAGCAGCTTACCCAGTTCACCTACAGTAATTTCTTTTTTTTCCCATAAAACCATAAGGACGATATACTGCGTATAAGTAAGGTTCAATTCTCTTAAGAACGGGGTATACTTTCTAAGTATTTCACGCGATACAGCATACAGGGGAAAACATAGTTGATTTTTTAATTTTAAGCAGTCATATTTATCGGTATCCTGTTCATGCATTATTTTAATCCTCTTACATATTCTACAGCAGTCAGACCGGCAATTCCGCCTTCGTATACAGCTTTGCAAACCTGAAGAAGTCCGCCATTAACATTTCCGGCTGCGAAAATTCCCTTTGCATTGGTTGCCATTTTTTCATCGACCTTTATGTTGTCGCCGTCAAGTTCCAGTCCGAGTTTTTTTGCAAAATCTGCACCACCGGCACATCCAAGAGCAATAAAAACACCGCTCACAGAAAGATTCATTCCGTCTTCAAATTCAACTCCTTCTACATGATCCGTACCAGAAAGTTTTGCAATTTTTCTTGTATCCACGGAAATTTTTCCACTTAAGTCTGCGGAAACTCTGTTAATTTCTGCAAACATTTCTGAAGAAAAATCCGAAGCATTACTGAGAATCGTAACTTTGTTTGCAATATTCGCAAGATGACGCGCTTCTTCCAGCGCATAGCGGCCATTACCAATAACGCAAACATCTTTTTTGCGGTAAAAAAAGCCATCGCATACAGCACAATAACTTACGCCTTTGCCTTCCAATTCTGTGATACCCGGAATTGCAGGCTTAAGCTTTTTGTTGCCGGTTGCGATTATAAGCGCATGAGCCGAAAACTCACCGGCAGAAGTTGCAACAGAATAAGATTTTTCATCCAGGTACTGAATGCCAGTCGCTTCTGTTTCAAGAACTTCAACACCAAGATTACGAGCCTGAGCAATTCCTGTTTTATAAAGAGCTGCACCGCTTATTCCGGATTCAAAGCCATAGTAATTTTCTATAAGATGAGCTTTTTCCAGCTGACTTTCACCATGAAAAAGTACAAGAACATTAAGGTTCGCTCTTTTTGCATACAGTGCGGCACTGATTCCAGCAGGTCCCGCACCAAGAACAATTATATCGTACATTTCCTTCTCCTAAGCTTTACAGCAGCCCTGTAATTTTTTCTTCTATTTTTACAGGTTCAACCGTTGATTCAAAGCGTTCAACAACATTTCCTTCTCTATCTACAAGAAATTTTGTAAAATTCCATTTGATGTCAGGGTTGTTTTTGTAATCAGGATCAATTCTGGAAACGACAGTCTTCATAACCGCTCCCTTTACACCCGAAAACCCCTTAAATCCCTGCTGCTCCTTCAAATATGCAAAAAGCGGAATCTGGTTCATTCCATTCACTTCGATTTTTTTAAACTGATCAAATGTCGTATGATACTTCATCATGCAGAATTCATGAATTTCTTCATCCTCACCAGGAGCCTGATGCCCGAACTGGTCGCATGGAAAATCAAGAATTTCAAGACCTTTTTCATGATATTTCTGATATAATTCTTCAAGACCCTTGTACTGAGGAGTAAATCCACAGCCCGTAGCTGTATTTACAATCAAAAGCACTTTACCCTTAAAATCTGCCATAGACTGAAAAGCTCCGTCCCTCTTTTCTACATTAAAATCATAAATCAACATAAAGCCTCCTAAAAAAACTTTATCATATTATATTTGATACAATGTAATATTGTCAAGCCTTTTTTTTTAGGTTTTCTTTTTCTACACAAACTTATTCCTGATTCCTCAAAAAATTCATGAACCGCAATGCCGGGTACTAAGATTTTCTTAATACCCGGCATTCATAGCGAATATAATAATAGTTTATTTTATAAGACTCTCTGCAAACGCTCCAACGCTTCTTTTAACAATGGCTGAGGAGTTGCAATATTGATTCTCTGGTAGAATTCCCCTTCTTTTCCGAACATTGTACCACGATCAAGCCAAAGTTTTGCCTTGTTTACGATAATATCATCCAATTCGGAATCCGTATAACCGTAAGCCGAGAAATCCAGCCACAAAAGATAAGTTCCTTCTGGTTCTATAAGACGAACCTTAGGAAGGTTATTTTTTAAGAAAGAACGGACAAATTCCCGGTTAGCAACAAGATGCTGCTTTAATGCAGAAAGCCATTCTTTTCCATGCTCATAAGCTGCCTGCGTAGCAACAAGTCCCATCAGACTCGGTTCATCATAGCCGGTCTTATTGCGCTCATCATGGAATCGCTTTTTTAAGTCAGGATTCTGGATGAAATTTAATGAAAACTGCAAGCCTGCAAGGTTAAATGTCTTGCTTGCCGAAGTTGCAACTACGCTGTTCCATGCTGCTTCTTTTGAAAGCGTGGAATATACGGTGTGCTTGTTCGGAGCGTAGACAAAATCATTGTGAATTTCATCTGAAAAAACAAAGACATTATGTCGCAAACAGATTTCAGAAAGACGGAGAAGCTCTTCGCGCGTCCAGACACGGCTCACTGGATTATGCGGACTACAAAGGATGAACAACTTTACATCATTTTTTATAATCTTATCTTCAAAATCATTAAAATCAATCTGCCATTTTCCATCTTTTTCAAAAAGTGATGACGTGACAAGATGCCTGTTGTTCTGCTCAATCATATTCTTGAACGGATAATAAACAGGGGTCTGAATCAAAACAGAATCACCTTCGTCTGTGAACGCCTTTATTGCACATGAGATTGCAAACACGACACCAGGCGTAGTTACAATCCACCTTGAGTCCACCTCAAAATCATGCTCTTCTTTCTGCCATTTTTTTACGGCATCAAAAAAAGCTGCGTCAGGAGCAGAATAGCCGAAAATTCCATGATCCACTTTTTTATGAAGTGCGGCTAAAATTTCCGGTGCAGTCGGAAAATCCATGTCGGCAACCCATAGCGGAAGGACATCGGCCGGTTTTCCGCGGGCAACAGCAAGATCAAGCTTTACCGCGTTCGTTCCGCGGCGGTCTGTAATTTTGTTGAAATCATACTTCATAAAAGCGCCTCCTGTAAGTCTTCTATCAAATCATCTTTATTTTCAATTCCGACTGAAAGACGCAAAAGCGTATCAGTAATTCCGCGCGCATTCCGTTCCGCTTCAGGAACATCAACATGCGTCTGCGTTGCAGGATAAGTAATCAGCGTATCCACGCCTCCAAGGCTTTCTGCAAAATGAATGACCTTTACGCTTCTAAGAACCTTTTCAACAGTTTCACGACTGTCAACATAGAACGAGATCATGCTTCCGAAGCCCTTGGCCTGACGTCTGCAAATTTCAAAGCCCTTGCTTTCCGGAAGTCCGGGGAACAAAATGCCCTTTACACGCGGATTTTTTTTAAGCGATTCCACGATTGCAAGCGCATTCTGGCACTGACGTTCCATTCTGACAGCAAGAGTCTTTATTCCGCGCACAAGCAGGAAAGAATCAAAAGGCGCAAGTCCGGAACCCGTAGTCTTTGTGATAGTTTCAAGTTTTTCTGCTAGTTTTTTATCATTCGTGGTAACAAATCCTGCCAGAGTATCGTTATGACCGCATAAGAATTTAGTTCCGCTCTGAACTACGGCATCCGCACCAAAACCAAGAGGCTGCTGTAAATAAGGCGTTAAAAACGTATTATCTACTATTAAGATTGCACCGATTGAATGCGCATATTCTGCCGTCAACTGGATGTCCGTTATTTTCATAAGAGGATTTCCAGGGGTTTCTATAAAAATGACCTTTGTATTAGGCTTTGCTGCAGATTTTATATTGGAAAGCTCTGTCGTATCCACAAAATCCGTTTCAAATCCGAGTTTCTGGCCAACAGTACCAAGAAAACGCTCCGTTCCGCCATAAAGATCATCAGAGCAGATTACATGGATTTTTTCATCTTTTTTGGAATCCAAAATTATTGCATCAAAAAGGGCCGTAATCGCTGCAAGACCGCAATTGAATGCAAAGCCGAATTCCGCGTTATCAAGCGAAGCAACAAGCTTTTCAAGATAATCACGGGTAGGGTTTTTCAAACGGGAATAATCGTAGCCGGTAGACTTTCCAAGTTCAGGGTGAGCAAAAGTCGCTGACTGGTAAATAGGAAGCGCAATGGCCCCTGTCTTATCGTTCGGCTGATAATCTATTTTTCCTGTAACACAAAGTGTATCAATGTTCATTTTTTCGTCCTATATACAATAATCATAGCCATTGAACTGGCGGTTCATTTCAGCAATTTGTTCAAGCGTATTTGAATCAACATAACTGTTTATTACGCGCTCAAAATCTCTCCAAAATGCATCATTTCCAACAGAAAACAACGCATTTGTTTCATCCTGCGTTTTAGGATTCAACTCCCCTTCCATTGCTCGCAAAATCTCACCAGCAGTATAATTTTCCGGCGGACGAGAAAGTTTATATCCGCCGTTATTTCCGCGAAGACCTGTAACAAGCCCAGCCTTACTTAATTGAATCAATATCTGCTCCAAATATTTTGGAGATAAATTATGACGGTGCGAAAGCAGCTTAAGAGGAATGAATTTTTCATGCTCTTGTTCTGCAAGCGCAGTCATAACAAGCAGTGCGTACTGCCCTTTCTTCGAAATTCTAAACATTTTCTCTTTTCCTATTGACATACTAGGTAATTATCATAATAATACCTTTAACCTAGTAAATCAATAGGAATTATAACAAAAAATCGAGGTTTTTCGCAGAAATTTTCTCAACTGAACTTTTTTGCGGACAAGTTGCGTTGCTTCTTGAATACCCGTATACATACCGGATGCCAGCACCGGGTCTTGAGAGGTAAAAAATGGCAAAAAAATTACGACAAATAGCAATTTACGGAAAAGGCGGTATCGGAAAATCTACCACAACACAAAACCTTACAGCAGGACTTCTTGAACTTGGAAAAAAAGTTCTTGTTGTTGGCTGTGATCCAAAAGCTGATTCTACAAGACTTCTTTTGGGAGGACTGCATCAGAAAACCGTTCTTGATACAATCCGTGATAATAAAACAGAAATTCAACTTGATGATCTTCAGAAAATCGGCTTCAAGGGCGTTCGCTGCGTTGAATCCGGAGGACCAGAGCCAGGAGTTGGATGTGCCGGACGCGGAATCATCACTTCTATTTCAATGCTTGAAAATCTTAACGCTTATACAGAAGACCTGGACTATGTATTTTACGACGTTCTTGGAGACGTTGTCTGCGGAGGTTTTGCAATGCCTATCCGAGAAGGAAAAGCTCAGGAAATCTATATTGTTGCTTCCGGTGAAATGATGGCATTGTATGCGGCAAACAACATTTGTAAGGGTATTGCACGTTACGCAGAACGCGGTGACGTTCGCCTTGGCGGAATTATCTGTAACAGCCGCAATGTTGACCGCGAACTTGATTTGCTGCGTGCGTTTACAAAGGAAC
This sequence comes from Treponema sp., assembly GCA_017392945.1. Lineage (GTDB taxonomy): Bacteria > Spirochaetota > Spirochaetia > Treponematales > Treponemataceae > Treponema_D. The sequence continues at coordinate 78,793 of JAFOSK010000066.1, read as the reverse complement.
TCAATACTCAGCTTATTTACTTTGTTCCAAGAAACAACATTGTACAGCAGGCTGAAATCCGAAAAAAGACCGTAATTGAATATGCACCGGAAAGTTCACAGGCGCAGGTTTACCGTGATCTTGCACAGGCGATTGACGAAAACACAAAATTTACGATCCCGACACCGATTACTCAGGAACGACTGGAAGAAATCCTGATTGAAAACGGAATGATGGAACCGGATGGAAACTATTCGATCTAATCGAGAGTTTTTGAAAATACAATAAAATACATTCTGGAATATACCGTTTTTATTCACTGATCCACTAAGGTACAGCAGATAAAAACGGTATGACTTATATTCGTAAAATCAAATCTGAATCTTTTATTCAAGCGGAGTCTTTGACACTCCGGCCTACAAAGGCTGGAATTCGTTCATTTTACAGCTTTTTCCGTTTGAACATTCACAGCCTTTATTATTTCATCTACATTCCTGATTATTGCCTGCGCTATCTCAGGTTTATTCATTGTATAAATATGAATACCCCGAATACCGTTTGAAATTAAATCTATAATCTGATCCGTTGCATAAGCAATTCCGGCCTGCATCATCGCTTCAGGAGAATTCCTAAATTGATCGCATATCGAAAGCATTTTTTTAGGAATATATGCATTTGACAGATCTATCATGCGGCTTACCTGATTTGCATTTGTAATCGGCATGATTCCAGCCAAAACAGGAACATGAATTCCAGCCGACTGCAGGCGATACAAAAATGAATAAAGCATATCGTTATCAAAGAACATCTGAGTTGTCAAAAAATCGACTCCTGCATCTACCTTATACTTAAGGGCTTCTATATCTGCATCGCGACTTATGCTTTCCGGATGACCTTCCGGGTAACATGCTCCGCCTATGCACATTCCTTCTTTCTTTAAAAACGCAACTAAATCAGAAGCGTGCCTAAATCCAGATGGAAAAACACATTCACCGTTTACAACATCCTTAGGGTAATCACCGCGAAGGGCAAGAATGTTGGTTACACGCTTTTCTTTGAGGTCTTTTATTATATATTCCAAAGCCTCTTTTGTTGAGCGTACACAGGTAAGATGGGCAAGAGCGGTCGTTCCTTCCTGCTCTATAACTCCTGCAATTTCTGACGTATAACCTTTTGTTGTTCCACCCGCCCCGAAGGTTACGCTTATAAAATCAGGGGTAAGCTTGGAAAGCGAAATAGCCGTATTTTTTATTGATTCAAGCGCATCCTTCTTTTTAGGTGGAAAAACTTCGAATGAAAGCGAAACTTTCTTAGTTTTCAGAACATCTGCAATTTTCATACAACTCCTTCGCCCTAAGCTGCTTTGCTGCAAGTACAAGGTTTCTAAGACTTTCCACAGTCTCTGCTTCTCCGCGGGTTTTTAATCCGCAGTCAGGATTTATCCAAAGTTTTTCTTTTTTTACCTTACAGAGCATTTTTTTCAGGGAATCTGTAATTTCTGCAACAGGCGGAATACGAGCAGAATGAATATCATAAACCCCCGGTCCTACTTCTGTGCGGAAATTCACTTCTTTAAGAGCATCAAGAATTTTTAAATCCGCCCGGCTCGCTTCAAACGTAATTACATCTGCATCCATAGCGTCAATGTCGCGGATGATATCATTAAATTCACTATAACACATGTGAGTATGAATCTGGGTTTCCGGCCTTACCTTTGCATGAACAAGCCTGAATGCAGGAATCGCCCAGTCAAGATATTCTGAATACCAATCGGATTTGCGCAACGGAAGTTTTTCACGCAATGCAGCTTCATCAATCTGAATAATTTTGATTCCGTTTCTTTCCAGATCAAGAACTTCCTCGCGAATTGCAAGTGCAATCTGAAGAGCCTGTTCCTTAAGTGAAATATCTTCGCGAGGAAACGACCAGTTCAGGATTGTAACTGGCCCCGTAAGCATTCCTTTGACGATTTTTTTAGTCTGCTTCTGCGCAAATACTGACCATTCTACCGTCATTGCTTCCCGACGGCTTACGTCTCCCCAGACAACAGGAGGCTTTACGCAGCGCGTTCCATAACTTTGAACCCATGCATTCTGTGTAAAAATATAACCGTCAAGCTGACTACCAAAATATTCAACCATATCATTTCGTTCAAATTCACCGTGAACAAGAACATCCAAGTCTAATTCTTCCTGCAACGCAATACATTCAGCTATTTTTTTCTGATTAAATTCAACATACTGCTCTTTTGATATAGTTCCTTTCTTATATGCAGCACGATTTTCCCGAACTTCTTTTGTCTGAGGAAAACTGCCGATTGTAGTCGTAGGAAACAAGGGTAATTTGAAATTTTCATGCTGAATTTTTTCACGTTCTGCGAAATCTGGTTTTCTAATATAATCGGAATCTGCAATATTCTTCAAAGCTTTCTGAACTTCGGAAGTCTCTGCCACCCTCCCTGCACTAAAAAGCCTTTTATTTAATTCAAAAGCAGAAACATCATTTTCTGCAATATCATGCAGTTCTATAAGTTTTTCTTCTGCAAATGCAAAATACTTCTTAATATCCTGCGAAAGTTTTTCCTCAGCTTCCGTTGTATAAGGAACATGGAGAAGCGAACAAGATGTTCCGATAACAATATTCTGTTCTGGTACGATTTTTTTTATTTCTTCAAGAACCTCTGTTTTCTTTTTATAATCTGCCCGCCAAATATTCTTTCCGTTTATAATACCAGCAAAAAGCAGAGTATCTTTTGGAAAACCGCATTTTAAAAGCGAAAGCGATTTTTTACCTTCTACAAAATCAAGTCCGAGACCATCAAAGCCTAAAGAACAGATTTCTTCATACACGTCCCTTACATCTCCGAAATATGTCTGAAGCAGGATCTGAATTTTTGCCTGTGCACGGATTTTTAATATCAGATTCGTATAAAAAGAAATAAAAAATTCTTTTTCGGAGTCAGATAAATCAAAAACCAAGCCAGGTTCTGAAAAACTTATCCATTCTGCACCTGCAGAAGAGAGTGAAGCTGCAAGTTCTGCATAAGCATCTGTTACTTCTTGAACAAAATCGGCAGCTGTTTTTTCACCTGTATAAGTTGCAAGCTTAAGGAAAGTAAAACCGCCTGTTACCGCCGGTACAGTCTGAAAACCAAAAGACCTTGCCTCCTTATATTCCGCAAGCACTTTGTTACTTTGAGAAATCGAAATTTTTGTATCATCTGAAATTTCAGGTACAATATAATGATAGTTTGTAGTGAACCATTTTTTCATAGGCAAAGCCTTAACATCGCCTGCCGTTCCCTGATATCCATGAGAAGCTGCAAAATAAGTTTCTATAGGACTAAGCGAAAGTGCCGAATAACGCTCTGGGACGGCCCCCAATAGAAAAGCTGTATCAAGCATGTTATCGTAAAAAGAAAAATCATTTGAAGGAATAAATGAAATTCCTGCTTCTGCCTGTTTCTTCCAGCCATAATACCGAAGTTCTGCCGCTGTTTTTTGAAGTTCCGCTTCAGAGATTTCGCCCTTAAAAAATTTCTCACTTGCAAATTTTAATTCCCGATTTTTTCCAACACGAGGAAATCCTATTACAGATGTTTTTGCCGTCATACCAATACCTACCTGTATACTATGTTATAATAAAAGCATTATAGGAATTTTTAACCAAAGAGAAAAATACTATTTTCAAATAGTTTGCAATAGTTTTTTCCTATGGAAATATTTTCTTATTTCAATTATCATGAAACTATGACATTGCAGCAATTAAAATATGCAGTAGCCGTAGCAGACACGCACAACATAACCGAAGCTTCACGCCGGCTTTTTATTTCTCAGCCAAGCCTTACAGCCGCCATCCGAGATTTGGAAACAGAAATGGGGATCATTATTTTTTCACGCTCAAACAAAGGCGTAACAATAACTAACGACGGCGATGAATTCTTATCTTATGCAAGACAGATTCTTGAACAGACAGTCCTGCTGGAAGACAGATTCAAGAATAAAAATGGAAATGTAAATCCAATTTTTTCTGTAAGTGCCCAGCATTATTCTTTTGCAGTAAATGCGTTTATAGATGTAATCCGTAAATTCGGCGAAAAAAAATATAATTTTACGCTCAGGGAAACTCAGACGCACGAAATAATAGAAGATGTCGCACATTTGAAAAGTGAAATAGGAGTTCTGTATCTATCTGGCAGAAATGAAAATATAATTTCAAAACTGATAAAGAAAAACAATTTATCTTTTAGACCTCTTTTTACAACCTCACTGTATGTTTTCATTTCAACAAAAAATCCGCTTGCAAAAAAACAAGAAATAAAACTTATTGATTTAGAACCATTTCCATACCTTAGTTATGAGCAGGGAGACTTTAATTCATTCTATTTTGCAGAAGAACCCCTCACAGAAATTGATTTTGACTGCCACAAAAATATTCAGGTACGCGACAGAGCGACACTTTTCAATCTGCTTATTGGATTAAATGGATACACAATCTGCTCCGGAATCATCAGTCATGAACTGAACGGAGCAAATATTATCTCCCGCCCGCTTGTCTGCGACGAACACATGACGGTAGGCATTCTTACACGCAAAGGGATGCTTTTATCACGCTATGCAACGACCTATATTGAATCATTGAAACAGCATGTACATACCCCAGATTCCATGTTACAAGAAAATCAATAAAAAAAAGCAGCGAGACACATTAAATTTTATGACAGAACGGCAACGGTAAACTATATAATTCCAAAAACATAAATGAGTCCAACAAGTTGCGCACTTAGTGCTATTTTCTTTTGATGCCCATTATCTATAAATTTTCGGACTAAATATAATTTCGTATTCTATAATTCACTCCTAAACTTTCACAAAGTTTTCGGCAGTTTTCTTCGTCATCATGCGTAATTGTGGTAGAAACCGTAGTCATGGAAACGGACGGAACATATCTAAGCGCATTGCGGGCAAATTCTAACATTGCTTTATAAGAGCCATCGCCAAATTCTGGGCGTACGCGCTCTTTATAAATTTTTGGATCGCTGGAATTAAGGCTTATAGAAACAGAATCGATTAACCCCTTAAAAAGAGGAGTAATATCTTTTTTATGAATTAGATTTCCAAGCCCATTCGTATTGAGCCGTACTATTTTTTTGGTCCGTAATTTTAAAAAACCGGCAGTCTTAAGAAGAACATCCAAAGCTTCGGTAGGCTCACCGAAGCCACAAAAGACAAATTCACTGTATTTTTCCAGATCTTCTGAAAGCAAGGCGTCTCTTACCTCTTCAAAAGTAGGCTCATGGTCCAGCCAAAGCGACGCCTGACCACCTACGCTGTCATCTTTCTGTCTGATGCAAAAAGTACAGGCACAAGGACAACGATTTGTAAGATTAAGATATAGTCCGCTGTGAACCGGATACACAACATTCATCATCTTTTTGCTTTCCTTCATCTACATCTCCTGAAATCTATCAGACAACGGCAACAGCTTCTATTTCAACAAGTGCATTTTTTGGAATAGCCGCAACCTGAAAACAGCTTCGGGCCGGCTTAGAAATAAAATATTTTTCATAAACAGCATTGAATGCCGCAAAATCTTTTATATCTGCAAGAAAGCAAGTTGTTTTTACAACTCTTGAAAAATCAGAACCGGCAGCCTTTAAGATTTCGCCAAGATTTTTAATTGCCTGTTCGCTCTGTGCTTCAATACCGTCTGCTTCAATACTGCCCGTCTGCGGATTTAGCGAAATCTGACCAGAAGTATAGACAAATCCATTTGCAATTATTGCCTGTGAATACGGACCGATTGCAGCCGGCGCAGATTTTGTTTCTATGATTTTCATATTTTACCTCGTTATATTTTACATGATGAAAGATATTTGACCTAGTAAAATTATAGGAATAATATTTTTTTTACAAAAAGAAGTCAACTTCACAGACAGCTCAGATTTCAGCTGACAGATCATCAAAAAACAGAACATTGCATGTCACTCCGAACAAGTAAGTCCGTTTTTTTTATTATTATCCCTATTGACTAACTAGGTATTTATATATATTGTAAACCTACTTTAGCACTAGGTTTTAGAGGTGAATATGGCATTAGACGAAGAAACAATTTATCGCGAGCATCCGTGTTTCGGACCGCACAAACACAATAAAGGACGAATTCACCTTCCTGTTGCACCCGGCTGCAATATTGAATGCCGCTTTTGCGACAGAAAAATCAACGAAACAGAAAACCGTCCTGGCGTTACCAGCACAGTTATAAAACCTCAGGAGGCATGCGAATACATTCGTCGTGCGCTGGAAAAATGTCCTGAAATCAGCGTGGTTGGAATAGCCGGCCCAGGGGACACTTTGGCCACAAATTACGCATTTGAAACTTTCAAGCTTGTAAAAAAAGAATTTCCAAATTTGCTGCGTTGTATGAGTACAAACGGACTGCTTCTGCCGGAAAAAGCCGATGAACTACTTGAAGTGGGAATTGACACATTGACGGTAACAGTGAACGCTGTAGAACCAGAGATAGAAGCCCAGCTTAACAACAGGATAATCTATCATGGAAAGATTTATACGGGCATCGAAGCTGCGGAAATTCTTATAAAAAATCAGATTGAAGGAATAAAGAAAATTGCAAATTCTGGCACACTTATCAAAGTGAATACAGTTCTATGCCCTGGAATAAACGACCATCACATTGAAGAAATAGCTTATACCGTAAAAGATGCAGGAGCGCACATTTACAATATCATTCCTCTTATTCCGCAAAATGAACTTAAGAATTTGAACGCCCCTACATTTACGCAGCTTGATGAAGCAAGAAAAGCCGCCTACCCTTACATAAACATATTTACGCACTGTGCGCATTGCCGTGCCGATGCAATAGGAGTTCCTGGAGAATATGACATCGGCAGCGAGATTTACAAAGAGCATGTAAGCACAAAAGAAACCTTCAGCCACGGTTAATTCCTGTAAATCCATAAAAGCGTCTGCACCGGCAAAAAAAACTTCAAAAGGCTTTTTCCTATACCAAAAATGAAATATGGATCAGATAAAAGCACATGTCCTGCAAAGCGTGTTCAGCACTTTTTTATATATTGCACTGTCCCCGGCAGAGGAACGGGATATGTTTTCCGCCTAGTGCCAGAAGTCTTTAAATTCAATTAAAGCAAAGGGTAAAAACAAAGGGGGCAGTTATAAAATAAAAATATAACTAATATTTATATTTCCTATTGCATAAGTAGGAAAAAGGGTATAGAATATTTTTATAACCTACTTAAACACTAGGTTTGTAAAGGAAACCGTATGAAATACAAGATCGCAGTCGCTAGCAGCGATGGAAAAAACGTTGATTCTCACTTTGGACATGTAGATTCGTTCTGGATTTTTGAAGTAAATGAAGAAACAGGATCCTTTGAAGACATTGAAGAACGCAGCATAACACCAGCATGTTCTGGCGGTGCATGCTCCGGCACTCAGAACAGCAAAGATTCAGGTTGCGGCGGACGGAACGGAGAAGGAGAACACGCTTCCCCTATGGATGATATTGCGGCAGCCCTTTCCGACGTGGACTATGTTCTTGTAGCAAGAATCGGACCGCATGCAATAAGAGCATTGGCAAAATATAAGATCACTGCCTATGACATCGTTCTTCCAATAGATGAAGCAATTGGAAAAATAAATGATTTTCGAAAAAAGATTTCGGAAAGGAAAAGCAAAAAATAGCGAAATATTCGGGTCATTGAACTTGGAAGAATGACCATTACATAAAAACTGGTGTTTTCGTAGGTTCCGGTTTCAGATGAACTCGAACAACTAAACCAACGCAATCACCGCTACAGAGGTACAAAATGGCTAAAATTCTTGATCAGCCGCGTTACAAGTGTGCGTTGGCAGCTATGCAGACAGTTCAGTCTATCACAGGGGCAATTCCAGTTCTTCATTCAGGACCAGGTTGTGCCGCAAAACTGAACGACAACAACGGAACAAGCGGAAGATACAGTCCTAACATCTTCCCTTGTACATCAATTAGTGAAAAAGAAGTTGTATTCGGCGGTTCTGACAAATTACGCTCTACAATTCACAATGCCCTGCGGGTTATTGACGCAGATGTGTTCGTAGTGCTTTCCGGCTGTACAGGCGAAATCATCGGTGACGACATAAAGGAAGTTGCACAAGAATTTGAAGAAGAAGACAAACCTGTAATCTGGGCAAAAACACCGGGCTTCAAAGGAAACAACTATGTAGGTCACGACTGGATCCTAAAATCAATTTTTGAACAGTACCTGAACCGCCCGGAAATAAGGGATGAACGCGAAGAACAGATACTTGCTTCGGGCTCTGCAACAATAAAAGGTCTTGTAAATATTTTTGCAGGCCCGCCACAGCAGGACCCATACTGGCTCGGCAACCTACGCGAAATTGAAAACTTGATTTCTGCCATCGGTCTAAAACCAAATACGATATTCGGTTTCGGCCGGGGAATAGAAAACATCAAAAATGCTGCAAGGGCTGAATTTACCATTCTAATTTCTCCTTGGGTTGGATTAGAAAGCGCAAAATATCTTGAGACAAAATTCAAGATTCCGCTGCTGCACTATCCGATCCTTCCAATCGGTGCAAGCGAAACTACAAAATTCCTTCGTGCCGTACAGGAATTTACCGGCATAGACAAGAATTCCGTTGAACGCGTTATAAGTGAAAAAGAAGCAGAGTTCTACTATTATATAGAACGATTTGCAGACACTCTTTTGGAAACACGAATTCTAGGAAAGCGTTTTACCGTAGTCAGCGACAGTCAGTACACGATGGCAGTCACTAAATTCCTGGTAAATGACATGGGCTTGTTCCCGGAAAAACTTTTTATAACCGATGATGCTCCAGAAGCATTCCGTACCCAGATTGCAAACGAAATTTCAAACCTGAACTACGGAATTCAGGCAGAAGTACAGTTTACGACGGACGGACATGACATTCAGGAACAGATCAGAAAGACCGATTTTGCCGGAACACCGCTGATCATCGGTTCAAACTGGGAGAAAAAGCTTGCAACGGAAATAGGCGCACATTATGTGAACGTAAGCTACCCGATGTTGGAAAAATTGGTCATCAATGACCACATTGCAGGATACTCTGGAGGGCTTCACCTGCTTGAGCAGATTTTTACAGCCGCTCTGAGCAAGTTGAAATTGTAACAGAAAACAGCGGACGTTCAGCCTGCATTTGCATAATCTGCCGAAGCAACGGGCAGACCTTGAGCTTACGTTGATAAGAGCACCTCGTACTCTGGTCATGCAAGTTCAGCAAGTGCAAGCTAATATGCAAGGGTATGGAGCACTGCCGAAGGCATTCCGAAGGAATGAGCGTCAGCGAAGTGCGGAACACCCGACCGTCGCCTGCGACGGATGCACCCAAAAAAAATGGAGGAATCATTTATGCCATATAATTTTAAGAATGCAAATCTTGCCGTACGAGAAAACAGACTCGGCTCTATAACTGGTTTTACAGGAGACCTTGAAACCCTCGTATACCGCTCAGAATGCGGTTCATTAAAAAATAGGGAACGCTGCTTCAGCCAGTCAAGTTCATGTCTTTCCGGATGTGCGTTGAATGCACTGGCAGCCATCAGAAATGTAGCCGTAGTTTACCATGCACCGGCAGGTTGTACAGCAATGGCCAGCAACGACAGCGTAAAATTCGGTCAGATTGCAGCGCGCATCAACAAGACTACGAATTCCGTTTTTGTCTGCACGGATCTAAACGAAAAAGACACTGTTTTTGGAGCAATGAACGATCTTCGCAAAATCGTAGAGCATACTTATAACGCCTACAAGCCGGATGCAATCTTTATCTCAACTTCATGCGTTTCGGGCGTTATTGGAGAGGACGTAGACGGGCTTGCAGACGAAATTAACGATGAACTTCCAATTCCAGTAATCCCGGTTCACTGCGAAGGCTTCAAGAGCCGGATCTGGGCGAGCGGATTTGATATTTCAGATCACGCTGTTTTGCAGGGAATTGTAAAACCACCTAAGGAAAAACGCAGGATTATAAACATCAAAAACTTCTATGAAAGCGCACGCCCTCAGATCACCAAGATTTTTAATGAAGTTTTTGATGCAGAGCCGCAGTTCTTATACTGTAACTCCACGATCGAAGAACTTTCGCACCTTAGCGAAGCTCTTGCAACGGTCTGCATCTGCGGAACTTTGGGAACTTATCTGGGCAACGCTCTTGAAGAAACTTACGGCGTACCTTATGTGCGCACTATCAACCATTCCGGCGTTACAGGCTTTGAAACATGGCTTCGTGGAATCGGAGATGCAATCGGTCGCCGTGAACAGGTTGAAGCTTACATCAAAAAACAGCGCGAAATTTTTATTCCGCAGATTGAAGAAGCCATCAAACCTTTACGCGGACTCCGAGCAGTAATAGGAATGGGTCCGGGCTTTACTTACGAAATTGCCCGCGTTTTGCAGGAATTCGGAATGACAATTGATTACGCGCTTGCATGGCATTACGACTACAAGTACGACAACGGACAGGTTCCGCCGGCATTGGAACACCTTCTTAAAACATCGCCAAAAGACATGAAGGTTGCCGTTGCAGACCAGCAGAATTACGAAGTTCTGAACATTCTCAACCGTTACAAACCAGACGTTTACTTCAGCCGTCATCCGGGAACAACAGTTTGGGCGATCAAGCAGGGCTATGCCGCTGTTTTCGTTGCTGATGAATATACTGTCTTTGGTTACGAGGGAACTTTGAGCTTTGCAAAACTTATCCGCGACACGGTAACTAACCGCTCGTTTGAAAAAAATCTCGCTGCCCGAATCAAGCTTCCGTACACAAAATGGTGGTATGAACAGAACAACGAAAAGTTCCTTAATGAGGAAAGCAAAAAATAGCATATTGAGAGGGGGAAAATGTTCCCATCGCTTCAGCCACGAGTTACAGAGCGAATGCAACTGCAAGTAGCAGCATTCGCTTCGCTTTATCGTGTCTTACGCTACCCCCTCTCCTAGGAGCAAGGCCCCTAAAACCCTTTTTTATGACTCTACAGCAGATTAGATATATTCTTGGAATAGCAGATTCGACTTCACTCAATAAGGCTGCAAAACGGCTTTTCGTCTCCCAGCCCTCACTTTCATCTTCCGTGCATGATGCGGAAAATGAACTTGGCTTTCCAATATTTATCCGTATGTCACGAGGAGTAAAGCCTACCGAACGCGGAAAAAAATTTATCAGTGACGCACGTGAATTATACGCACATTATGAACGATTTCTCAAAGAATACACCTCTTCCGAAAAAAAAACTTTTTCGGTCACTACGCTTTACTATGCTTTTGCCAGAAAAGCGTTTGTTGAAATCGTAAAAGACTTTTCTGATGCAGGCTATGATTTCGCATTTTGTGAGAAAAAAGCATCTCTTGTAATTGCGGATGTAGCTTTAGGGAAAAGTGAGATCGGCATTCTATACCTTAGCGATTCAAATCGGGAGTCAATTTTAAAAAGCCTTAAATCCAACAACCTTGATTTTAACCATCTCTCTGAATGCAACGCTTTTGTTTACCTTCATAAAAATCATCCTCTGGCAAAAAAGGAATCAGTTTCTCTAGAAGAACTTGCAGATTACAGGTTTGTAACTTTTGATACCGATGATGTAAAGTCATTTTTCTCAGAAAAAGTGATTGAACAATACGGCCTGAATCAGGCAATTACGGTTGCCGACCGAGCAACAGAGCTGAATCTTCTTAAAACCCTTGACGGCTACACCTTTCTTTCCGGCGTCCCAGGAGAAGAAACAAACGAAGACTTTGTACTGATTCCTCTGCAAAATTTGAATGGCGGACTTTGCCACAGTTTTGAGCTTGGCTATATCACAAAATCAGGCCTCAAAATGAATGCTATCAGTCTTACCTACATCGACAAAGTCCGCAGTATTCTTAATATTGCAGGATTTCTGTGCTGATTTTGATGAACGACAGCACATTTTTCAGAGCTTCAACTACAGAAATCCTTTTGGGCCGTTCTTTTTTTCATATTATAAAAAAATCCTATAACTAATATTGAAAATTTGTATTAGGCAAAACTCCTAAAAAAGTATATACCTACTCAAACACTAGGTAATAAAGAAGTGCCAATGGAAAACGAAGCAATAATTGAAATAAAAAATCTTTCGCTTTCGTATGAGTCCGAAAACACAACTTATGAGGCATTAAAGAACATCAATCTTACAGTGAATCGGGGAGAGTTTATCTGTATTGTTGGTTCTTCCGGCTGCGGAAAAAGCACTCTTCTTTCTGTTCTGGAAGGATTACAGACTGCAACAAGCGGAAGTATCAAAATCAACGGTAAAGAAATTCACAGTGCCGGCGTTGAGCGGGCCGTCGTTTTTCAAAGCTACTCTCTCTTTCCATGGATGACAGCGAAGGAAAATGTTGCTTTTTCAGTTAACGAAAACTACAAAAAACGCGGTGAAAAAATTTCTAGAAAAAAAGCCTCTGAAATCGCACTTGCTTTTTTGCATAAAGTTGAACTCAACGGATTTGAAGACAAGCTTCCTGGCGAGCTTTCTGGAGGAATGCAGCAGAGAGTTGCAATTGCCCGGGCCATGGCCTGTGATCCTGAAATTCTTTTGATGGATGAACCTTTCGGTGCTCTTGATGCAAAAATCCGTGAAAACTTACAGAACCTTATTTTGAAGATGTGGCGTGAAGATGAAAGAAAAAAAACAATAATATTCGTTACCCACGATTTGAACGAGGCGGAACTTCTGGCAGACAGAATCGTCTTCATGATTCCAAAGCATATTTATACCGTAATCGAAGACAATCTGCCGCGTCCTAGAAATTATCCATGCATTCAGGAAAGCAAAGAATACAAAGAACTTTATCAGAAACTCGTTAAATACTTTTACCACGAGACGAACGAACTTATTGACAGTGAGGGGGCGAACCTATGACATCATTCTTCAGAAAATACATTCTCAATCTGGCAAACATTTTTTTCCTGCTAACCCTTTTTTGCTTCCTCTTTCCGAGCCGTTATGCGTCTGAAATGAGAAGCGGACTAAAATCCCCGCTTGTGTTCACAATCGTACTTGTTGTCATACAGATTCTTTTTATTTCTCAACTGGTTAATTCTAAAAAATCGCGTTCAGTAAAAGATATTACGGCTTCGGTGAACGGATTTCTATTCGCATGGGAACTTATCGTCTCCCGACTGAATCTGCTTCCTTATATTTTCATTCCTGCCCCAGAAAATGTATTCGATATTTTTATTTCTGACTGGAAAACTATTCTTACCGGATTTTTAAGTTCTATGGAACTTATTCTTGCCGGGCTTTTTCTTTCTGTCGTATCTTCAGTTGTTCTAGGAACGCTTGTTGGATACAACAAAAGACTTACGAACGCGGTTTACCCAATTGCAAAGGCGCTTTCTACAGTTCCAGCCCTCATCTATACGCCCTACATCGTTCTCATAATGCCGACATTCAAACTTGCTTCGCTTACAGTCATTTTTTTAAGCATATTTTGGGGAAGTTTCATGGGCTCAATAAACAATACGGCTTTTGTTGAAAAGAAAATCATAAATGCTGCAAAGGTTCTGAATCTTTCCGTTCCGACTATTCTTTTCAAAATCATTATTCCATTCAATCTTCCCCGAATAATAAATGCTCTTCCGATTCACCTTGCAACTTCTTTAATGACACTCACGGTGGCTGAAATGCTTGGAGCTGACTCAGGAATGGGCTATTACGTCCGCGTTTCACTTAATTACGCAAACTACACCAAAGCCATCGCAGGAATAATTTTTATCGGATTCGTAGTTACGATTCTAAACATCATAATTCAGGAAACAAAAAAACATCTAATCAAATGGAATTACTAAATAATTCCACAAAATGATATAGGAGTAAAAAAATGAAAAAAACAAAACCTTCTGTTTTAACAGTAAGCCTTATTCTGCTCTCGTGCATTCTAAGCGGTTGTAAAGAAAAAAAGGCTTCGGACAATTATCTTTCGTTCAACATTGCTGTTACGGCAAACAAAGTCGTAAATCCACTGATCCAAATTGCCCAGGAAAAGGGTTATTTTGAAGCCTACAAATTCCGGCCGAATTATATAACGCTTGAAATGATTGGAACCCCCGAAGCACTGGTTGCAGGAAAACTCGATGCAGCTTACGAGCAGATCATCCCTCCTATCAGCTACGGGGCCCAAGGAGCTGACGTTAAAATTTTTGCAGGTACACTTTCGGGAGGAATGGAAGTCGTTGCAAGGAAGGCTGATGCAGAAATCCTTCGGAATCCAAAAAACTGGAAGGGAAAGACAATCGGCGTAATTCATCTTTCAACGGCGGAAATGGTTTCAAAGGCTGCTTTGGGAAACAGATACGGTTACAAAGTTGGTGAAGACATAAAGTACAGAATCATCGACGGTTACCCGGCAATTTCTTCGGCTGTAGCAAAAGGCACATTGGATATCGGGCTTATTTCATCCGAATATCTAGAAGCCGCCCGATCAATCGGTCTTGAACAACTCTTTCATCTTACCCAACTGCAGAAAGACTACGTCTGCTGCCGGCAGTATGCCTTCGGACCTTCATTCGAAAAAAACAAAGCGGCTTATAAAGCATATCTTAAAGGCCAGATTCGTGCTTACAAGGATTATCTCACAAACCAGGACGAATCAATTAAAAGTCTTGCACGTCTCACAGGCGAGGATCTCGATTACATAGCACGCTATATCTACGAAAAGGAATCGAACGGAGACCGCTCTTATAACCCAGATCCTAACTATAACGGCGTTCTTTCGATTTACGAGATTCTTACTGGCTGGAATTACATCGAATCCCATGCAAGGCTGGACGAATTCTTCGACATCGATGTTTATGCCAGCGCCTTGAAAGAGATCATCGAGGAATTCCCTGAAGATCCTTTCTACAAAGGCATGTGGACTTATTTTCTTGATAGCAACAATAAATTCCCAGGCTTTGACTACAAGGAAATTTAATTTGAATATAAACGGAGGTACAAAAAATGGCAATAGATATAAAAAAATCAGAAGTCGAAACTCGTGACAACCGTTTGGGAGCAGTACTTGCCTTCCACGGAAAAGCAAGCACACTGCAAAAAGATTCAAGCAAAAGAGCAGTAAAGGAAGATCAGCGAATCTATTCCCAATGCAGCGACTGTTCTCAAGGCTGCGCGGAAGTACTTTCTTACATGATCCGTGATGCGGCCGTAGTCGTGCATTCCCCATTGGGATGCCTTTCGCCGGTTTCAATATATGAGCGTGTTGAAGCTTCGAGCAAAGTTCGCGGAGTCGAAGCTCCGAAAATTCAGGTAATTTCGACAAATATCGGAATCGATTCCACAGTCTATGGTGGAGTAAAAATTCTGCGGGAAGCAATTCTTGAAGCTTACAAACGTTTCAACCCGAAAGCAATCCTAATTCATTCATCATGCGCGGCAGGAATCATCGGAGATGATATCGAAAGTGTTGTAGACGAACTCGAAGAAGAACTTGGAATTCCTTTAGTACCTATTTATTGCGAAGGATTCAAATCAAAAACCTGGACTTCGGGCTTTGATGCGGTTTTCCATGGAGTTTTGCGAAAAATCGTAAAGAAACCTCAAAAGAAACAGGAAGATTTGGTCAATATCATAAATTTTGCAGGTCAGGATACCTACTCGCCGCTCTTAAAGAAAATCAACTTAAGACCGAATCTTATCATCCCGAACTCAACCGTTGAACAGCTGTCTAGAATGTCGGAAGCGAAATGCACTATTTCAATCTGTGAATCCCTGGGAACTTATGGAGCTGCAGCCCTTGAAGAAAATTTCGGAGTTCCACAGTTAAAAGCGCCTTCTCCTTATGGAATTGAATGGACTGATCGCTGGCTTACGGAACTCGCAAAAATCACAGATAGAATTGAATTAACAAAAAAACTCATAAAAGAAGAAAACGAACGAATTAAGCCGACTATCGAAGGCTACAGAAAAGTACTTGCCGGAAAAAAGGCCTATATTTATTCAGGAGATTCTTTTGCACACTACCTCACAAACATGGTCAAAGACTATGGAATGGAAGTTGTCGGTATAACGACACTCCACCATGATCAAACAACAGACGACAAAAGCCCTGTTCTAGACACCCTCAAAGAGATGATAGATTCCGTGGGAGACGTAGAAAAATTTTCAGTCTGCAACAAACAGCCTTTCATCATGTACAAAATTCTCAGAGAGCTGAAACCTGACATTCTTATTACCCGTCACGAAACAATCGCTACAATCGGAACAAAACTTGGAATTCCTTCTATCCGAGCAAATGACATAAACGTCTTAAGCGGTTATGACGGTTCTGTAAATCTGGGAGCCAGAATCATCGATGCCCTTCAATCCAGTAAATTCTTTCAAACAATTTCGGAACATGTAAAGTTCCCATACAGTACATGGTGGATAAACCAGACTGATCCATTCTATTTTGATAAAAAGGCGGAAACAAAATGAGTAAATTAATTGAACAACCAAGATTTTCTTGTGCACTTGCAGCACAGACTACAGTACTTGCTATTCCTAGAGCTTTGCCAATCGTACACGCAGGACCAGGCTGTGCAGCAAAAACATTTCACACACTTTCTGATTGCAGCGGAAACCAGGGTGAAGGTTATGGTGGAGGCGGACAGATTTCAAGCACTAACACGGGAACCAAGGAAGTTGTATTCGGCGGCGAAAACAAGCTTCGTACTTTAACTGAAAATGCATTCAAGGTTCTTGATGCAGATCTTTTTGTTCTTCTTTCAGGCTGTACTTCAGGAATTATCGGAGACGACATTGTTTCGATTGCAAATGAATTCCGTGAAGAAGGAAAACCTGTTGTCGGAGCGGAAACATCGGGCTTTACAGGAAATAACTATCACGGGCACGAGATTATAGTCAATTCTATCATTGAGCAGTTTGTCGGCGATGTAACTCCGAAAGTTCAGAAAGGACTTGTAAACGTTTTTTCTGTCGTTCCTAATCAAGATCCATTCTGGCGAGGGGATCTGGAGGAAATCAAAAGAATTTTGACTTCAATTGGTCTCAAAGTGAACATCCTTTTCGGCTATGAAAGCGCAGGTGTCTTTGAATGGAAAAATATTCCAAACGCAGAATTCAACATTCTTCTTTCTCCTTGGGTAGGACTTAAGACAGTTGAACTTTTAAAGAAAAAGTATGGAACCCCGTTCTTTCATTTTCCTTATCTCCCGGTCGGTGGAAAAGCGACCAGTCTTTTCCTAAAAAAGCTTGCGGCATTTGCAAACCTTAATATTGAAAAAATTTTATCGACAATAAAAAGAGAAGAAGAAAAATTCTATTCCTATATCGTAGGACTTGCTGATTTTCTGTCAGATTTCAGAAGCAATATTCCAAACGATCTCTATCTCGTAGCAAATTCAGAATACGCAATCGGAGTTTCAGATTTTTTGGTTAACGAGCTTGGACTTCAGCCCAAAGGAATATTTATAACAGACGAACCTCCGACGGAAGCAATCCGGGAAAAAATTCTTTTAACAATTGAAACATTAGGAAAAAATATCAAAGATGCTGTTCATTTTGAAAGTGACGGAGGAAAAATCCAGCAAGAACTTTCAAAACTGATCGGAACTTCAAAGCGGGCAGTTATTTTCGGAAGCACATGGGAAAAAATTGTTGCTGAAAAAAACAACAACATGCTTATCCATTTAAGCTTGCCAATCGTAGACGATGTAATTCTTGGCAAGTCTTTTACAGGTTATACAGGCGGGCTTAAACTCACCGAAGAACTCTATTCTGGAATCTTTAAGAACAGAACAATCGACAGATGCGTTCAGGTTATTTAAGATGATTTTTTAAGGAGGAATCATGTCCTACAAAATTGCGCTTGGAAGTTCTGACGGAAAAAACATAAACCTGCACTTCGGCGAAATCGAATCAGTTTCTATTTACGAAGTGAGCGAATCCGACGGAAGCTATTCTTTTTTAGAAAATCGAAGAATCAAGCGGGAACCTGAAAAAGAAACCTGTGAAAGCGGATGCTCATGCGGAAACGGTTTTGTCCGAAAAGTTGGCGAAGCAGTAAGTGACTGCACATATTTTCTTGTTGCAAAAATTGGAAACAAAGCTTCACGTCTGCTTCAGGAAAACAATGTAAACTGCATCGAAGCCCCTTTCGAGATAGAGGAGGCCGTTTCAAAACTAAACGGATATTTCATATCTCATAAAAAAAGGGAACTTCATATCTTCTAGGCTGCTTTGCTATTTCATATTGACCTAGTAGGTAATTAAGTGTATTATATACCTAGTTATTTACTAGGTATATAATACGGAGGTTAATATGCTGAATTTAAAAAATGTTTTTTATCGTGGCTTTCCGGTTCTAGGAGTAATTCTCGCCCTTGCTGTTCAACTGGTTTTGCCAGACAGCTCCCTTCATCCGACAGCATCAAAGCATTATTACAACTTTCTTCTATATGCGTTACTTTCTATCACTGTTCTTCTTTTTACACTGTCTTTTTTTATTGCAAAAATCCGCAATCTGTTAGAAAAAAAAGGACCTTTTTTCTTCGGGGCTGGCATTCTTGTCGCCATATTGAATATTATTACGGCAAAATTAGCCCTGCTTCCGGTGATTTTTTTCCCTACTTACGACAACGTTCTTGCAGTTTTCGTTGAGCAGACAATGCTTATTCTGAAATGCATTGGATTTTCCTTCAGGCTTTTGATTCTGGGAGTAATTTGGGGTACTATTTCGGGATTCGTAACGGGCGTATGTCTTGGATTTTCAAAGAAAGTTTATTATTGGATCAATCCTTACATAAAGCTAATCGGACCAATTCCTGCAACAGCATGGATTCCTCTTGTACTGACAACCTTTCCGACTCCCCTCGGCGCGAGTATCTTTATAATAGCCCTTTCAGTATGGTTCCCAGTTCAGCTTATGACGAGTTCAGGAATACAGAACACAAGCAAAGTTTATTTTGATGTAGGACGCACGCTAGGAGCAGGAACATTCTTCCAAATTTTCAAAATTGCAGTTCCCGCTGCCTTACCCAACATCTTTCAGGGTGTTTTTAACGGAATCTGCGCCGCATTCATTGCCCTTATGACTGCTGAAATGTTCGGCGCAAAATATGGTATTGGGTGGTATATAAGCTGGCAAAAAGCGATGATGATGTATTCTGGTGTATATGCTGGTCTTATAATGATAGCTATATTCTGTACCGTCATAATAACAGCCCTTTTCCAAGTTCGCTCCCGAATGCTTGCATGGCAAAAAGGCCTGATTAAATGGTAACAGAATCAATATTTTTTTATGAAGGACTGACTAACAAGTTTGCCGTATATTCGGTCATTTTACCTGTTAAGATGTACTGCCAAATACAATACGACAGCCTGCTCGTGCTTTTACGTGCCGGCAAACTTAACCACCGCACCATATTATCAGTCAGCCCTTTATCACTTGTCCTTCCTAAATAAAAATTAACAAAATTGTTTATCAGGAGACGTTTTTTTGAAGCTGAAAGTCAATCATCAACATACACTGAACTTATCGTTTTTTTTTAGTCTCTGTCAGAAAATAGTATTGATGCGGTCATTGAGTGGTCCCTAAGCTTGTCGAAGAGGTTGTCGAAATAACCATTTATACAGTGAGGTGGTATACTCCGGATTCTTACGAATCGAAAAGATTGGTTGCTTAGCCAGTCTAAATACAACCGCTACATTTTGAGCATCATAACTTTCTACGTACATAGTCTTTTCAAAATATTCACTCGACCATAAAAAATCCTGAAACAAACTCAGAATGACAAATTATATTCCCATCATTCGAAACCTGTTTCAGGATCTCATTTTGCCCATATTTTTACCGCTTTCCTGAATGCGCTTGTTATTCAAATAAACCTGTACTCAGATAACGAAGTCCTGTATCTGGAAAAACAACTACAATATTCTTACCTTCAAATTCTTTTCGTTGAGCAACTTTTACAGCTCCCCATAATGCAGCACCACTTGAATTTCCTACAAGAATACCG
Organism: Treponema sp.; assembly: GCA_017392945.1. Classification (GTDB taxonomy): domain Bacteria; phylum Spirochaetota; class Spirochaetia; order Treponematales; family Treponemataceae; genus Treponema_D. The sequence goes on along the minus strand of JAFOSK010000066.1, from coordinate 58,760 downwards.
TCTGTTTTTGCAACAGTGCGGGCAGCCTCAAAGGCCCCGTTTGTATCAGCAATAAAAGCTTCGTCAAAAACAGTTTTTGTAATAGCATCGTTGTCTCTAAGGCTTGGAGGAACACGTTCAAAAGGAACTTCTGTAAAATTATGAATTCCTGTCAGTTTTGCATCATCCTCAGCCGGTTCAACTGCAAAAACCTTTACAGCACTATTCTTCGCTTTTATATAGTCACTTATTCCGCGGATAGTTCCAGCCGTTCCAACGCTTGCAACAACAGCCGCCAGATCACCGTCAGTGTCTTCCCAAATCTCTTTTCCTGTAGTGTCATGATGAGCAACCGGATTCAGGGGATTTATCATCTGATCGACAAAATAAATGTCATCTCCTGCGGCTTGTCTTTCGCGGATATGCTGTTTCAGGATATTTGTTGCTGCAACAAAATCATTATTAGTCGCTTTCAGAGCATCCTGCAACTCAGGAACATCGCCTATTTTTGTTACATTTGCGCCAAAGGCCTTCATAACCTGCAGACGTTCACGGCTTACACCTTCCTGCAAATAAATCTGTACCTTGTAGCCTTTCATAGCGCCAATAGCGCTTACCGCAATTCCAGTATTACCGCTTGTGTATTCAATCAGAGTTGTTTTGCCCGGTGCAATTTTTCCTGCTTTTTCTGCATCCTGAATGATGCGCAGGACAATCCTGTCCTTGATGCTTCCGATAGGGTTGAAATATTCAACCTTTGCAAGCAGATGAGCCTTAAGTCCTAATTCTTTTTCATATCCATGCAATCTGACAAGCGGAGTATTTCCAACAAGCTCCGTAAGTGAATCGTGAATGTGTTTTGCCATAATATTGCCTCCAAGTTACATTTATATTACAACCTAGTATATTACTAGGTTTTTAGCTTAAAAAAATTTTTTGATTGCACTGTTCAAAATCTGCCTGATTATGACTTACGATAATTACAGTTTTTCCGGCTTCTGAAAGAGCCTTTAAAATCCCGGTTATTTCTTTTGCCTGTCCTTCGCTGACTGAATCAGTTGGTTCGTCTGCAACAATAATCTTCGGGTCATTTATCAGCGCGCGTGCAATCAAAACACGCTGATTTTCTCCGCCGGAAAGGACAGAAGGATACATTTCTGAAAGTTCTGAAATTCCAAGTTCAGAAAGAAGTTTTTTTGCCCTGGAATAGATTTCTTCCTGTGAAAAAACTGATTTTTTGGAAAGAAATGCCGGCAGAACCACATTGTCCAGGACATTGAGATTTTCCAAAAAGCTTTGCTCTTGTGAAACAAAACCTATATTTTTGTTTCTAAAAGCACATGCTTCCTTGTCCGAAAGTTCAAAAATATCCGTACCATCAATAATCACTTTACCGGAATCCGGTTTTTGAAGTCCTGTAATAATGGAAAGAAGGGTGCTTTTGCCGACACCGGATTCGCCCTTTATTCCAAAAAAAGTTCCGTCATTTATCGTAAGGGAAAAATCAGAAAGGACAGTTTTTGTTCCGCGCGGAGTATTGAATTTCTTATAAATATTTTGAACCGCGATCATTTTTTTCTCCTAATACAATAAAAATAATCCTGCAACGTATTATTTACGCGGCGGAATCCGTTCATTTTACGTCGCCATACGGTTGTATTTTTACAATTCTGAACACTGCATTTACAGCAGCCAGAACGCAAGAAAAACCACTTACTAAAAACGCTGCTGTTGCAAAAATAAGGATCCTGCCTGTTCCGCACATCGCAAATGGAAGTGAAATTTTTTCGGAAAGCAAGGCATTGAACGGGATTACAGCAAGCGCGGCCAATGTTATTCCTGCAAAGGCACCGGCTCCGCCTATGAACGCCGTTTCATAAAGCAGTATTTTTCTAAGGGCTGAACGGTCTGCCCCGAGAACCCGGAGTATAGAAAATTCCCGACGGCGTTCGTTTATCATAATCGAAAAAACAAGTGCCATCGAAAAAATCGTAATCAAAAGTACAAGAACGGATATTGAGTGAAAAAACACAAGGAATGAGCCCATTCTTTGGGAAAAATTCCTTATGAATTTTTCACTCTGAATAACCTGAACGTCGGGAACGGCGTTTTTTATGCGCAGCGCAACTGTCGACGCAGAAGCCTCTGGCGAAAGCCGGATCAAAACTGTGCTTATCTTGTTCTTTGTATCGCCGTCAGAAATAAAACCGAACCCTTTTTTTCGGGCTGCATCAAAAATGTTCTGCAAAGTATTAAAATCGCAGAAAATCACGTTGTCCATGCCGGAACCAGTTTTTAGCAGCCTGCCGGAAACTTTGTGAGCTTCATCAAAAAATCTGACGCTTCCATGTTCCTGAGTTACGTTGTTTCCGCACAAAAAGAACTCTTCGCCGAATTCTTTCCTTATCCTTTTCTTGGACCAGGTTTGAATTATAAAATCGCTTTCCGGCTCAAAACCTATAATCTGAACCGGAAAATCGCAGCAGCTTTCGGCAAGGCTCGTAAGATAAAATTGAGCACTTGCTTTTTCAACGCCTTCTACAGAACGGATTCTATCAAGGACAGAACGCTCCATATAAAAATAATTCGGTTCTCCTGTAAGCAGAATATTCTCTGCATTTTTTTCGTACCCTGCCGGAACTACAAGCAAATCTGCGCCCAGACATGAACGCAGGCCGGCAATTCCTGCCTTAAGGCTTGAAGAAAGAACAAGCGAAGCGAACAGAACGGCGGCCGAAACAGCAACAAGAATCCCTATAAGAACCGTCCTGTATTTTTTTTGAGAAAGATTTGAAAGCGCAAGCGTCCTTTCAATGTGCGGATTATAACTCAGCGTTTTTTCCATAAAAGCACCGTATGAAATGCAACTGCAAAAAGAATCAGAATTCCCAAAACTATCAAAGCCGGTCTTGTAACTGAATGACAGTGCATCATTGTTTTTCCGCAGACTCCGATCAATTTTGCCGGTACAAGGATTACACCTGCGGCATTAAGAGCGGTTCCTGCATTAAGGGCAAGCTGATATTTTGCATCAGAAGAAAGTGCCTTCAGCAGTCCAAGAATAGTAATTGTAATTCCAAGGAACAATTCAATGCGCGCAGTCCAGTGACACTTCATGACTTTTTCACCAAGTTCACAAACTTTGGCAAAAGAATACGGTGCAAGAAAAACAAGCACGCCGAGCAAAGCAACAATTGCTGCAAAAATAATGTTCTGTTTTTTCATTTTAATAAACTCCTTAGAATCCTGTCCGGATTCCATTAATTTCTATATAAGAGCCTGTTTCTTTATCATAGGTGTAACCATCAGGCACTCCTGGAAGTTCAATGAATCCATTGTCTACATATTCCTTAAGATCTGTTGACTTTTTAAGGACACCTGCATCCTGAAGCTGGCGGGCAGCAGCCTCAAATGTCTTTTTTCCAAGAGAACGGCTTGGAATAAAATTGAGTTCATCAAGCAAAGCCGCATTAAAATCTAGATCGCCTGCAACGAAATTATTTTCAATCTGAAGTTTTGCAGCGGCCCTTGGTTCTGCTTCAACAAATGCGCTTGCCTTCATTATGGCTCTTGTTACTGCAGCCGCCCCCTCAGGATTTTCCTTTACCAATTTGTGAGTAACGAACTGCATACAGCAGTATTCATTACGGAATTTTTCATCGATTCCAGTATCAAGGATTTTACGGAATCCATAAGCAAGCTCTGCTTTTGTTGCAACAGGATCGTGCGCACCAATTGCATCCACTGCACCATTGTTCAGGGCAATCGCTAGATCCGAAGAAGCATAGGCAATAAATTCAACTTCATTATTATCTGCCGTAACGCCGATTCCCAAATCCATGAGCTTTCGTCTAAGATTCATAACGCTCGAATCTGCAAGTCCAGGAACGCCAATCTTTTTTCCGCGTAAATCAGCCGCTGAATAAATGCCGCTGTCCTGACGGGCATAATACTTTGTACAACCTACGTGAATTCCTGAAGCGTAGGAAATAGGAAGTCCGTTTTCGATTGCCTGAAGCTGTGTTGCATAAAGACCGTATCCTGCGTCAACCTTGCCGGATGCAATCATTTCTGCAAGCGTTGCTCCGCCTTCAACGACCTGAACATATTCCGCTTTTTGACCAATGGCGGCAAGTTCTTCATCAAAAAGTCCTGTTTTCATTGCAACATGCACAGGCGCACCACATAGGATTCCTGTCTGAAAATTGATTCTGACAACTTTCTGAGCAGGGGTTTTTGCAGACTGTTTTTTATTACAGGCCGTAATCATAACGGAGAGTGCCATTACAGCAATTCCACTTATTAAAACCGATCTTTTCATTTATTCCTCCATGATTAAATCGTATATTCAACATCTTGAACTTTGCCGGCGTAATCAAGAATTTCAAGAATACGCGTACGGTATTTTAAGAACACATCCTGACCTCTTGCACGAGGATAGCTGAGTTCTATTTTAATTATTTTTTCAACCTTAGCCGGACGAGGACTCATAACAACAACATAATCACTAAGATATACAGCCTCATCAACATCATGAGTGACCATAACCATTGTCGTGTTATATTCATTTTTCAGACGGAGAATTTCGTCCTGCATTGTCATTCTTGTAAAAGCATCAAGAGCACCAAGAGGTTCGTCCAAAAGCAGAATTTTTGGATGTCCGACCAAGGCGCGGGCCAAACTTGCTCTTTGATTCATTCCCCCAGAAAGCTGATGCGGATATGATTTTTCAAAACCTTTTAAGCCAACAAGATTTATGAATTCGTCAACATCTTCCCGTCGCTCTTTGTAAATATGTCTTGCCTTAAGTCCAAAAGCTATATTTTCGCGGATTGTAAGCCACGGAAAAAGATTGGCCTGCTGAAAGGCAAATCCTCTGTCGCTTCCCGGTTTTGTAATTTTTACACCGTCAACATAAACCTCTCCTGCAGAAGGTGTTTCAAGCCCTGCAATGCAGCGAAGAAGCGTTGTCTTTCCACAACCGGATGGTCCAATAAGGGAAACGAAACTACCAGCAGGAATTATTAAGCTCACGCCATTCAAAGCGACTACCTGTTTTTCACCATCTGAAAAAACCTTTGTAACTTCATTGATATTTATTTCCCCGGACATACGATTCTCCTTAGCAAACCAAGCAATAAACGTGACCCAACCTTATTATTTACTATTCCTATTCGTTTAGTAGGTTATAAAAAAACACTATCTTTGTCAATATTTATTTTTTTTATCACTACCATACATCTGGTGCCATTGACAAAGCTCACTATATAATTTAAATTCATTCTATTGGCCGGATGCCTTTCAAAGTATTCTTCAAAACCCCGCCAGAGCCGGAAGGCAGCAACGGTATGAAGTCTAAACTTGTGCTTAGGATTATCCGGCCTTTTTTTTAACTAAAATCTGAAAAACTATCCGTTGCTGCCGCGGTCAGCATAAGTTCTAGTGGCGCAATGTACTAGAATTCGTTTCATTTGAAAATACATTTTTACCTCGTTCCTCAGTTTTCACAGAAAACTGAATAATAAAGTTCAGGATGCAGCTTGGCACAGTATGATAAATTTCCTTACAGGACGCAGAGCCGCATGGCGGCGATAAATTCGCTTTTAGTTTTTCAGGGGTTTCAGCCGGCGCCGGCATGGAACGGTTGGCTGCGCGGAGCGAAGACAAGGATTTGCGGACGCGGAGCGGGAGCAAAGACCAAGCGTAAGCGGGCCGTGGAACGCCGGGTCGGAAAAGAATTCGCCTGAAAAGATATGAAAAAATGTAAAAATAATTTAAATTTTCTATACTGATTGCCCTAACCCCTTAAAAGTAGTATCTTGTATTACTCCCGACTAAATAAAACTGCCGTTGTCAGCGGCCGGGAAAGGGCTTATGCCCAAAATGATAATCCACTAAGTAATGGAGAACGTCGATGCTTGAAGAAAAGGGCACCAATCAGTATTACATTACCAGACAGGATTCCACAGAATCTAATGCCCGCAGCTATCCGCGCAAATTTCCGTTTGCATTGGTAAAAGCCAAAGGATCTTGGGTTGAGGACATTGAAGGAAACAAATATCTGGATTTTTTGTGCGGAGCAGGAACGCTCGCGCTGGGTCACAATGACGATGAAATTAACAAGGCTATGGCAGAGATGCTTGCAAGCGATTTTCCTCTGCATACCCTTGATCTGACAACTCCTGTAAAAGATGAGTTCGTGCAAACAGTTATATCGAACCTTCCAAAAGAACTGTCAGAGAACTGTAAAATTCAATTCTGCTCTCCAAGCGGAACTGATGCGACTGACGCGGCTTTAAAACTTTGTAAGACTGCAACCGGAAAATCCAGCGTTATAGCATTTCAGGGCGGCTTCCATGGTATGGGACACGGAGCCCTAAGCTGTACAGGAAATCTTGGAGCAAAAAATAGCGTAAACGGTCTTATGCCGGGAGTACAGCATTTCCCTTATCCAAACACATACCGCGATTCTTTTGGGCTTTCTGGAGATGCAAGCATAAACGCATGCTGCGAGTATTTTGAACGCACTCTTAAAGATCCAGAAAGCGGAATTACTAAACCGGCAGCTGTAATTATTGAAGCAATTCAAGGTGAAGGCGGAGTTAATCCGGCTCCTGCAAAATTTCTTCAGACTGTACGCCGCGTAACAAAGGAACTTGGAATTCCGTTGATCTGCGATGAAATCCAGTGCGGAATGGGTCGAAGCGGTAAGCTTTTTGCATTTGAATATGCAGGAATTGTTCCTGACGTGATTCTCTGCTCTAAGGCTATTGGCGGAAGCCAGCCACTTTCTATTGTAATCTACAATAAAGATCTGGATAAATGGCAACCGGGTGCGCACACGGGTACTTTCCGCGGCAACCAGCTGGCAATGAAAGCGGGAACAATCGTTCTTAACCGCGTTTCTAAACCAGAATTTCTTGCAGAAGTTGTCCGCAAGGGTGAAAAAATCATGGCGCGCATGAACGAAATAAAATCCAAGGTAAAGATTATCGGTGACGTGCGCGGCAAAGGTCTTATGATCGGCTGTGAATTTATAAATCCAAAAGGCGAAAAAGACTGTGCCGGTATTTTCCCTGCAAACGGGGATGCCGCTGCAAAAGTTCAGAAACTCTGCTTTGAAAATAAACTTATCATGGAAAAGGGCGGTCGCGGTGGCTCTGTAATGCGCTGCTTGTGCGCCCTGAATATAAGTGATTCGGAAATCGATCAGGCAATGGACATCTTTGAAAAAGCTGTCTTAGCCGTTGATAAAGAATACTAAATAATGAACGTACCCCGTCCCAGAGCATACGGGGTATCGTTCGTTCTTATAAGGTAGTACTTGTACCCGCAAAGTGATTGCAGTCAGGTTCAATGTCCTTTATACGACGCAAGCGTCAGAGGATTAGCCCCTCCGCTCGAATAAATAAAGCCATTGGCAAAAACGAAGCGTAAATTCCCTTCTGAATGCCGAGGCTTTTTTTTTGCGGTTTACGCATGATTAAACACACGTCTTTTATCTGCACTCAAGATATATCCTTACGGCCGCAAGCGCTACTTTATAGACTGAAATTTGGCACATCCATTTGTTCTGCCATATTTATCTAGAGCTATTTTACATTAAAGTGCACGGCTGCAGTTTCAGTACCATTTTTTATGATTACCTTATGAATGCCCTGAACAGCAGGAATCGAAAACAGGAACGGTCTTGATTTTTCCAAAACCAGCGTACCATTATCATAAACTTCAAGAACATCAGATGCACCGCCTATTACTTCAAACGGAATTATTTGATTTAAAGTCTGCTTTGAACAATCTATATAATAAATTGAATCATTCTGAGGAGAAAGAATTTTTACTGGCACGGAATTATAATCTATGTATGCGGAATCCGTATTTCCCCATAGGCTGAACCACTGCTGATATTCCGCTGGATATTTTACCCTATAATGAACTCCGTCCTTTTCCAGAATGTGCCACTCACATTCTGGAATTACGGAATCATTTTTTACATATTCGTAAACGGTTTCCTTACAAAAGCTATTTGGTATTTTACCGGAAAGGGAACAAACCTTTTTTAACGAATATCTTTCTGGATCGGGAAATTCCAACTGAGAAAAAGGAGTATCTGTTTTCAATTGTAAAAAGTCTAGAATCTGTCGTGCCGTTTGAGCAGGCAGGCTGCTTCCGGTTTTTCCAATTACTGTGTGTCCGTTAAAATTCCCCATCCAAACGCCGACCGCAAATTCTTTTGTTTCCCCCAAAGCTACAATACTCTGAAACTGATTTGCAGTTCCTGTCTTGAATATTGAAGGATACTCTGTTTCAAAAGTCTGGGAATAACCAAATCCTAAAGCCCTTGCTTTTTTATCAGAAAGAAAAGATGCGATTATTCTTGCGGTATCGCTTTTAAAAACTTGCTTCGCCTTTGCTAATTTAGAATCTTTTAAATATGCAGGAGGAATCAATTTTCCATCACGGGCAAAAATACTGAATGCAGGAACAAGCGAAAAAAGGCTGACTTCAGCACTTCCTAATGCAAGAGAGAATCCGTAATCCCGTCCATTGTCAAGGTAATCAAATCCGCATTCCAAAAGTTTTTCTATATATTTTTGCACGCCTATCTTTTCAAGCAGCGTAACCGCCGGAATATTCAAACTTGAAGATAGAGCCGTTCTTGCAAGAACCGGGCCATTGTAACGGTTGTTGAAATTCTGCGGAATGTAAAGATTTTCATTTCCGAATTCTCGCGGAATATCAGCAAGTACGCTGTTCGGAGAAAGTATTGGTTCTCCTGATTCCCCAGGAGTTTCCATTGCGAGCGCATACAAAAAAGGCTTCATGCTGGAACCAGGCTGCACCTTATTAAGAACTCCGTCTATCTGCCCGCCGTTGCTTGTGTCATACCAATTGTTGCTTCCTATCCACGCAAGAATTTCCCCGCGCCGCACATCCATTACCAGCAGAGCACCGTTTTTTATTCGTGAAGATTCAGCAGCTTCCAAAGCGCGTTTTAACGCTGCTTCGGAAAAGCATTGTATTTCCAAATCGCAGCAAAGATGAAGCTCTGCCTGCCGCATGAATTTTTCAGGAAATTCACTTTTAAGGAAATTTATATAATGCGGAAAAAAATCAGGATAGATAAAAGAACGGGCGGCGGCAGCGGCGGACATTAAAGCCTCCCGGGAAACGCCGGGCACGCGCAATCTTGATGCCGCAAAAGCACAATTTTCAGGATTTTCAATCGGATCGTAATTTGTCGGGCTCCGCAAAATAACTGCAAGGCAGCAAATTTCCTCTTTTGTAAGCTCATTCAAATTTTTTGCAAAGAATCTGCGGGCCGCAGAAGCTACGCCCTCTGTGTTTTTCCCAAACGGTACATTATTCAGATAAAGTTCAAGTATGCGCCGCTTTGAAAGTTTTGACTCTATTCTGAACGCATTTATTGAATCGTAGATTTTTGCCGTAAAAGTCCGCCCGCAAGAAGGACTGACCATACGCGCAAGCTGCATTGTAATTGTAGAAGCCCCGGAAACTTTTTTTCCCGAAATCCCATTCTGAACGGATGCACGCAGAACAGAAAAAGGATCAACTCCCGGATGAAAATAAAAACGACGGTCTTCCGAACGTATGAAAATTTTCCGCACATTGCGCGGAATCTGCTTATAATCTACAAATTCCCGGCGGAGACCGTTTTCTAGCGGTATAATCTGCAAAAGCAAGCCGTTCCTGTCATAAATGCGGGTGCTTACAATACGCTGCTCAAAAGCCGTCAGCTCCGGGTAAGGCAAAACGGCAAAAAAAATACGTAATGCAATAAAAGCAACAAAGAACGTACCTACGGCCATAAAAACAGGCCGCTTTGCAATAGCTGCAAATTTTTTATAGGCACGGTTCTTTTCCGTTATTTTTCTTAAGTTAAATATCATCTTATTACGAACAGATATCCGTCGCTTCTTCCGAATACTTCCGGCTGGTACATACATTCCGCCATTACAGGAGGAACAGGATATACACCACGACGGGCAGCCCTGAATTGGAATTCAAGTTCATATTTTCCAGGAGAATAAAAATCCCAGAAGAACTGAGCTTCATTATCATACAAGACTTCGTTGCTCATTCTTTTTGTCCATGCATAGCGACCCTTGCCGTCAGCATGTTTTTTTATTTCTGCTGCCGAAGAAGTTGTTTCAAAATGAGCGTCAAGAATTTCTGCACCGCTTGGAACCGGTGCCCTGAGCGCAAGAAATTGACGTTCTTTCTTAGTAGAAAGCGTAATTTTTGCGCTATAGGTTCTTCCTCTTTCAAGTTCAACAACCTTGCTTCCTTCCGCAGGCTTTATTTCTTTTCCTGTCTCAGAATCAATTATACTGTATCCCACATAAATTCCGCTGTCCCTGGAATTCATAAGTTCTGCAGGAAGCGCAAATTTCATAAATGCAGAATAATACAATCTTCCTGTTCCTTCTTTTGAAACATCCAAAGACAGAACCTTATTCCTAGGCAAAGCCGCAAGTTCTTCACCATCAAAGGCAAAGTTTTTGCTTACAGGCTGCGCTCCCGGTCCTTTGAAGCTTTCTTTTAACAGTTCGGTTCCTTCAATTCCAATTTTAGCAGTAAGATCAAGTGCATCCAGATTACGGGCCTTTATATAATCTTCTACAGAATCGAATACGGCGGCAGTTGCGCGGGTATTCTCCCAATAACCGGCCTTTTTTGCAAGAAGAACGCGCATAAGCAGCTCATCTACAAAAGCGGAATCAGGATCCATGCCTATTGCAAATTTGAGCGCATACGCCAGATTTTCAGGATTATTGGTAGTCTGAACGCATTCCTTTAGCTTTTCAAATATCTTTGCACCAAGATCAATATTTTTTTCCTTTAATGCCGTAATTCCCAGCAGGGCAATTGCACTCGTATCAACATAAGACTTGCCTGATGCAAATGCATAGGCCTTTTTAATTTCCCGTGAATAATCATCCCTGAAGAACAAAGAAAGGACATAATATTTGTACGCAGTAATAAAATCCGAATTCAATTCATCGGAATCAATTCCTATAATATAATTAAGCAACGAAAACCTATTGATCTTAAGTTCCGACTCAGAATAACCGGAATTAAGCGCAACGTAATACAAATGTGCCGTTCTGAGCGAAACATAAGGATCTGAATCCCTGCTGCATTCCCAATAGCCGAATCCGCCGTCAATATGCTGGATTTTCTTTAGATATGCAAAATGATTCTTTACCACAGATTTAATGCTTCTGACTTTTGAATCCATGCCGAATACTTTTATGTGATCCTTAAATAAAAGCAGCGGAAGAATTTTAGAAGCCCTTTGCTCCGTACATCCATAAGGATAATCAAATACATAATTCACAGCCGAAGAAAGCAGCCCCAGCCTTGTTGAATCAAGAGTGAGCTCCACGGAACCATTACCGTTTTCTGCCCAGGAAGGAATGACTATCTTGTCATCCGTAGCAACAAGTTTATTGGAATCATCCAAAGAGCCGCTGCACGAAATTGCCTCCATACTGTAGGAATCTTCTATTTGAATTTGAGAAAGAAGCGTTTCGCTTAAAACCGGCGAATCAACAGTATAAATAAGATCGACCATACCGGATTTTTTTGCCGCAACAGAATAATATAGCGCGGCAGATGAACCCGCTCCTACTACAACGGATTTTCTGCTTTCTCCGTCTATAAAAGCATCTCCATGAACGGTAACAAGCCCGGCTTCTATATCTTCTTCTGAATCTTTTTCAGAAGGTCTTATTTCAACAGAAACATCGACAGAAGCATCTGATTCTGAAAGATTCGTAATAAGCACTCCGCACTCTGCTGTATCTCGTACTCTTAAGCGTCTTGGCTGAACCGACTGAACGTTTATAGGATTCCGTACACCGAATTCATCTTCTTGAATACCGAACAGATTTCCGCGCACTCCGATTGCCGTAACGCGGAATGTAGTTAACTGACTTGGAACGACAAAACTCAGCTCCGCCCTGCCTTCCTGATCAGTAGTAACAGCCGGTTCAAAAAAAGCCGTGGGACGGAAGTCCTTTCGTATATCATCATCCTTTGTTTCAGAAGCATCTCCGCCTACAAGATTTTTTATTGCGTAAACCACAGGATCCATAAGCATATTGCGGGAATCACCGCCGGTAACACAATGAGAATAACTGTAAGGGTCATAGAAAAATTCCAAAGGATTTTCAACGTGATAATTTATAAGATCAAGGACAGAACGGTCTACTCCCATGACCGTCAGTTCAGCACCAGAAAGAGGCTTTCCGTTCTTCGTTGCCTTAAGCATTACCTTTGCAGTTTCCCCAGGACGGTAAACAGCCTTATCAGTGTTCACTTCAATAGAAAATGCATTTGCATAAGGATTAACAATAAGCCGTTCCTGGCCAAAATACCCCTTCGGCTTATCCATATCCTTTTCGCCGTATTCATAATCCGGCTTTTTTGTGCGCACAGAATACGAAGCCACGCAAACATAAACCACCGGAACATAATTTCTTGCAACTGGAATTTCTATTACATTACAAGGAAAGTCAAAATGCCTTAATTCTTGCGTATAAATACCTTCTCTTTCCACAGTGATCATATAATCACCTTTTGGCAAAGAAGATTTTAAAAGAATCTTTGCAGTATCCCCCGGATTGTAAATTTTCTTATCAAAACTAATATCAATATTTTCTGAAGAACCCCGGCTGAACCAATAAGAATCCTGACCTGTTACATAGAATTCATAATCAGTAATAACATTATTTCCGTCGTTATCAACTCCAAAAACAGACAGTACGTATTCACCGGATTTTTTCGGCGTGAACGAAATCATTCCATCTTCAGAAGGTTTTATACTTCCCTTATCTACAGAAGACAAAACCTTATGATAATTTGAATAGACATCATCATCGATTCCATTGACACTGCTCAATTCCCATGTTATACGCTTAACTTCATAATTCAATTTGCCGTTTACAAAGGACGGCGGAACTTTTTTACCTTCTGGATTAACCAGCAGATATGAGAAATCTATTTTTTTACCTGTTTCGCAAAAACCATTTACATACGGCATTGCAAGCCCTATATAATATGCCGCTGGATGAACCACAATATCCTTATAGGAGCAAAGCTGCTGATTACTGTCATCAGTGACATTTGCCTCCAGCCGGTACTTTGCAGGGAATCCGTCTGTGATTTTTTCCGTACTGCAGGCAACCCTCAATGTACCAGAAGAATCAAGCTTTGTTTTTTCTTCGCATACGAGTTTTCTATAACCCTTGTTTTCTTCAGGACAGAAAACATATCCCTTGGTTTCCGGTGTTTCAGGATCAAAGCGGAACGGATTCTTAAACCAGTTTACCTTACATTCCGCATCAGCAAGCACGCCCCCTGCAAGGTATACAGAAGAAATCTTTGCACTTATTCTTTTTCCGCCAAAATAATTCAGATCAGGAATTTCAATATCAGTCGTGGACTTTGCACCTTCAAAATACCGAACAGAAAAATAAATTGTCTGATGATACCCCCATGAAGGCTGCACTCCATTCTGGCGCATATAACATAACCTGTAATAACCAGGAGTAAGATTTTCCGGCAGCTCAAAGGAACCGTAAAAACCGCCGCTCTCAGCTGTATGTCCGTTAATCACGCCGTACTCAGTCTTGTCATTCCACCTGTCACTTTTTAGGCAAACTCTGTAAGGCCCTTCATAAGAAGAAAGCGTTCCTGTACTTAAATTCTTATCAATTCCCCTGAAAGTAACAGTTTCTCCAGGTTTATAAAGACCGCGATCACAGAACATAAAAATTCTATTCTTTACTCTGCGCGCCTCTTGGATTCCATCGTTCCAAGAATGATCATTTGGCCAAAAAGTTAGTTTATCCTTACCAGCACATATCAGTATAGAAGGAACAAAATCTTTTTCCGCAAGGCTTTCTATAAGACCTGCTTTTTTTTCCGGTACAGGAATGACAGCAAATCCTTTTGCATCAGTTTTTCCGCACACAATAAATTCTTCGCATTTTGCATTCTTAGCCGTTTTTTCAACATCAAAATCAGGATTCCTGCTGTTAAAATAAAAATATACATCTGCATCCGAAACCGGTTCATTTGTAGACATTTTTTTTACAAGAACAACAACCTTGTTTATTCCAATACGGGCTGTAACACCTAGATCCGTAACCTGAATATTCAGATTTGAGCTGTTATGATTCAGCTTATATTCTTTGTCATAATAATCAAATTCATCATAATCGTATTCTGCCTTAAAACTGAGCCAGCCATAACCGTCATCAAGGAATTCATCAAAATCTACATCCTGAACATGAGGTCTGCCATTTTCTTCTGAAGGCAATTCTTTAGAAGAAAAAATCTTACCGTTATTTTCGCAATCTTCTTCAGCCCAGATTTTTTTTAACGGATTGCGCAAGGACTTTAAATACCATGCACTTTTTCCTTTCAGATTCTGAAATTCAAATACAAGCCTGTGGGGAAACTGGGCTTCCATTATTTTGTTTCCTTCATCACAAAGCTTAAAATAAGACGCCGGCTTTGGACGGAAAATTTCTCCTCTGCTGGCAGACCAGGCAATTTCACGTCCTTTTTTATCTTTTACGCCGTCACTAAGAACGACAAAATAATTTCTTCCGTAATCTTTCAAAGGCAGATCAAAGATTTTAAGCCGCCTGCCCTCCAACTCCATATTTCTTTGCTTTACTTCAATTTTATCAACGGTAATGTTTCCGATCAAAGACTCATAATCAGGCTCAGATGAAAAATCTATAAAAAAAACATCGCTTTTTTCGCCGTCATAAGGAATCATTTTACGGCTGAAGCTTGCATAAAGAAACTTAGCTTCTGTCTCTTCTTTTTTTTCAGGTTGCTCAGCATTCTCTTCCGGAACAAAGGAATCCTGGTCTTCCAATTTTTCTTCCCAATATGAAGATTCCTCTGTACTTTCCAGATTTGCCAGCTCTTTTATAGAAATCCGTTTTTCATTGTATTTTACTGCATACTTTGAAAGTTCCCTTACTGCATCAGAAAGCTCAATTCTACTGTTTTTTGCCCGGGCAAATATAGTGCTCAGTTTTTTTGCAACCGGCTCTTTTTCAGGTACAACCGGCCTGTAATCAGGCTCAAATGCAGAACCGTATTCAGCATATTCGTACTTACCGTCAGAAAAAAGATTTACTTTCTGATTTATAGGAGAAGAAAAATCAAACCCCTCCTCGGTAACAATTTCATCAGCATTCGAACGTCCTGAACAAGAATAAAGGCATAAGCACCCTGCAAACAAAATTATAAAACGAGAAAAAAGTTTCATTGTCCTCTCCTATAGAACTCTACATTATTTTTAAATTCAGAGCCAAAAATCTATTTCGCGGCAATTTCAGAAATACCTGCAACAAGCCCAGCAATTCCCTGAATTTCCGAAGGAATTATGATCTTTGTTGCCTTACCGTCAGCTGCTTTTTCAAAAGCTTCCATTGCACGTAGCTTAAGAACAGCATCATCAGGAGCGGATTCCCGGATCATAACAAGTCCTTGAGCTGTAGCTTTCTGAACTTCAAGAATTGCTTCGGCTTCACCTTTTGCCTTCTGAACAGCAGCTTCTTTCTGCGCTTCTGCTTCAAGAATCAGAGCCTGTTTTTTTCCTTCTGCTTCAAGAATTGCAGACTGCTTGTGTCCTTCCGCAATAAGAATCTGCTCGCGGCGTTCTCGTTCTGCACGCATCTGCTTTTCCATTGCTTCTCGGATTGCCTGAGGGGGTTCAATATTCTTTACTTCAACACGTGTAACCTTAATTCCCCACGGATCAGTTGCTTCATCAAGAATCGACCTCATCCTTGAATTTATAACATCGCGGCTTGTAAGAGTTTCATCAAGTTCAAGTTCACCAATAATATTTCTCAAAGTTGTAGCAGTAAGATTTTCAAGCGCATTTATAGGATTTTCAACTCCGTAAGTATACAGTTTTGGATCAGTAATCTGACTGTAAACAACAGTATCAATCTGCATCGTTACATTATCTTTTGTAATAACCGGCTGAGGTTCAAAATCCATTACACGCTCTTTCAGCGACATTGTATTTGCAATTGAATCAATAAAAGGCAGTTTTACATGCAATCCTACGTTCCATGTTGAACTATAAGCTCCCAAACGTTCAATAACAAACGCTTTTGACTGAGGAACAATTCTTACATTCACAAGAATAAGAATAAGCACCACAACCAGAATACCGGCAATAACCCACATCATATACATTTCTCCTTATTTTTTTTATCAGTATGACTGATTTTAATTTTTAGACAGATTAAAAAACTTTATTTTTTGCGGACGCACAGGGTGTTTCCTTCGATTCCGACAATAATACAGACGGAACCGGCTTTTATTTCGGAATCGTCAGAGCTTTTTGCAGTCCAGACAACCCCATTTTTTGCCTTTGCTTCGCCTTTTTCAAATGCCGAAATCTTTTTTACAAGAATAACTTCCTGCCCCAGCATCGAATCAACGTTCGTTTTTACAGAACCGATACCAAATTTTTTTATTGCAAAAGGACGTGTGAAAACAATCAGCAAAATCGTCATTACAAGAAACAAAATAATCTGCCACAAAAACGGAAGCCGGGTTCTGCTTACAAAAATCATGACCAGCGCAGAAATTGCACCCCAAACAGTAGTAAGAGAAAAAACGGTAACGGCTTCTACAATTACGCAAGCAACCATTACGGCCAACCAAAACCACATGAGATTATTCAAAATACACATATACATAAATTTATTCTATCACAAAAGAGTATTTTTGAAACAGATTTCTCTTCTTAATGTCAGCTTTGTAAAATCATTCAGAAAATTAATTTCAATATTTTCTTCAGTTATTTTCAGGCTTTTCTCAATCCAGATATTCAGGCTGTTAAAGAATATCAAAGCTTATCTTTTATATCACGCCAAACTGAAACAGAACCTTTACAGTGTTCCTTTGAATAGTACAAAGCTTTGTCCGCATTCTGAACAACAAGATCAAGATCATCACAACTTCCGGTATCAAGATTTGTACTTATACCCATACTGAATCCAATGCGGCGGTTTTCAGGAATATCAATTGTATCAAGTTTTAAAAGTTCCATAATATCAGGAACAAAATAATCGTGATCTTCAAGACGTTCGTTCAAACGCTGAAAAACGCGTTTTCCTTCCTCCGCATTCGTATCTATCATGATGATAACGAACTCATCACCGCCATAACGCGAAATAAAGTCAATCTTACGGCAAGTCTCACGCAGAAGATTCGCAAAACTCATTATAAGAAGATCACCTACATTATGTCCGAACGTGTCATTGTAGAATTTGAAATTATCCAGATCAATAAAAGCAACCGCAATTTGAATTACAGTTTCCTTACGTTGCTGATAACGCCTTACCCGTTCGCTTTCAAGAGAAATACATTCCTGGAACGCATGCCTGTTCTTAAGCTTAGAAAGCTGATCCGTTGAAGACATAATCATGAGGAATTCTTCCTGCTTAAAGATTACAATCTGTGACTGAATGCTTGAAAGTGCAATATTTACAGTATTGATCACATCTAAAGCAAGAGGTCTGTCATCCGAAGTTACAATTGCAATTCCAAATGTATATTTTGAATAAGAACAATCGCCAAAATACACGCCCACATCCTCATTGTATACAAGCTGTGCATTTTCACTTTTTTTGGCCTGTTCAAACAAAGTCTTCCAGACTGACTGTGCAAGAGGAGCGGATTTCTTATTCGCTATGCAATCATAAGATTTATAAGATCCGTTATCTTCAATTGCAAAATAAATACGCTCACATAAAGTATATTCTGCAATATCAAATAAAATTGATTGCAAATATTGCCTTATATTAAGCTTCTTTGTATTACCAGTTTTAATCTTATTAATAAACTGATAGTCATGAATCCGCTTGTGCAGAAGAATAAGAAGCTGCTCTTTTTCTGCCTTCGACTTAAGGTCAGAGAGATTTACATTAATAGCCTCAAATTCTTCCACTCCATCCAGATATTCCTGAACAGTAAGATATTTTCGCGCTGCCGCCGCATTACCTTTTTCCAGATTTTCTCCATCGTAGCCGAATCCAAGGTAATAATTAAATCCTGCCTTTTCAGCAAGTTCATAACCTGCCTTCATGTATTTTTCGGCAAGCTGTTCATGCTTAAAACGCTGCAAAATCACGGCGAACTCATAATTTGCAAACACCATCTTATGAGTCATCTTGCTTTTTATGCGGCTAAATTCATCTATGCAATGCTTAAAAAGCTTTTCTGCAAAATCAATTTCGCCATCTACTACATGCAGTACCGCTTCAATCAAATAGACAAATGGAATATCTTCTTTTGAAAGAGAATCAATATTCTGCATGATATTCGCATGATTGATCCGGCCTCGTATATAATCCCCAGAATCAAAATTGATTATCGATTTGAACATCAGCATATCGTTTACAGACGGCAGGAACGAACTGTTCAACATTTCGTCCATTTTAAATACCGTAAGATAATGCGTTATTATATTAAAAATCTCATAAGCCTGCTTGTAATGCCTTGAATAGAATAATGCATACCCAACATTTTTGATCGTATCTGTGATGGTAGCAACATTGTTCATTTCATTAAGTTTGTTTATAATGCCATTTACAAGATTATAAGCCCGATTGTACATTGCGCGGCAATTTGCATCGTAGCACAAGCCGTTTCTTATATTAAGAATGGGACCAATTTCCCCTATTCTAGTGCGTATTTCATTGCATTTGTCATACCATTCAAGAGCCTTATCCGGTTCTCCATAATGAGAACAAATTATTCCCTTCCAATGGCAAGCAGAAGAAACCAAATGCTGATTATCAATTTTTTTTGCAAGCTCAAGACTCTTATCTATTCCTTCATCTATAGATTTTCTGGAAGTTTCATCGCTCATAAGTTTCCACGGAATAGAAATGGAAATGCTTATGTAGTTATTCAAAAAGCCTTGCTCGCTCAAAAGCTTAAGGCAACGCTGATACTTCGTTACCGTATCTTCAGCAGAATTTGCCCGGGCAATATTAAAATCAAGAATCGATAAAAGCGCAAGATAAACATTATTCTGTCTTTCTTCAAATGCTTTTTCTGCAAGCGTATAGTATTTCTGCGCAAGAATGGAAGATTTTTTTATAGAAAAGGCTGTCGTTAAATGAAAAAGCGCAATTGCATGAAGGTCATCATCAATCTGAACATCAATTATATTGTTAAGATAAAGAATTGCTTCATCAACAAGATCACACGCAATAAGACTTCGCGCCAACTCAAGACATAGTTCACGCCTTTGATCTTCGTACAAATCAAGTTTTCCGAAATTTTCAGAAACCCACATTGCAAATTCTTCAAGCTGATCATACATCATGAACATAAGATTATTCCGAAGTATTCTGAAAATCACATCATACTGATCGTCTATCGGCAAGTCCAAAAGTAAATTATACTCTGTACTATCTTTTGAAACAGAAACCAATGGTGAAATCAAATGAAGATAATTGTCTTTATTCTTTATTTCTTCTTCAAACTTGAAGACAGCAGATGGTTCCATCCCATTATTAAAGGAAGAAAAACAGAACACAAAATAACTTTTAAGAGAAGCATTCTGTAATTTACGGACAAGTTCAACTGATTCACTTGAAAGACATTGAGAATTCAATATTAGATATTTTTTATCGGTATATTTTTCAAGCAAAGCTATTATAGTCTGAATAAAACGCATCTGCTCATATTTCTCTTCATTAACCAGCGGAATATCATAACGAAGTTCTGCAAGTCCTTTTTCAAAATAAGAAATGAACGTATTAGTCTGAACGGAATATGACATCTGCTTTAATAATTCCAAGTCAATTGAAATATCATCAGACTTAAGGATCGACAAAAACGGCTTATACGGCTCAAAATCTTTTGCAGCATCAATGATAATCCAGCCCTCGTCTTCAAAGTTAGACAATATATCATCTGGTACCCGCAAAAAACTTACATGCTTTTCTGAAGAGGATAAAAACCTTTGTACAATATCAAACTGATTATTAATCATAAACGTCTACAATTAATTATTGTAGCACAGTTTTCTAAATAACAAAAATTTTTTATACTATCAAAATGAAGAATATTTTCCTTACAAATACAGAAGAATCAAAAAATGAATACAAACAGATTATGAATCAGACCGTTAACGCAGTCGCCGACGCATTTTTTGACTCAAAAGCATATTCGGGACCAACTCCTCAGGAACTTAAAAACATTGTAAAAGAAGAATCCATTCTTCCAGAAAAGGGGCTTGGTTGGGATTCAGTATTATCCCAGACTAAAAATATCATATTACCGAACCTGCTGCGCACATCAAGTACTGACTACATGCCGCACCTTCATTCACCGGCAACATTAGAAAGCATCGCCGGCGAAGTGATAATATCTGCATTCAATCAGAGCATGGACAGCTGGGATCAAGCACCGGTGGCCACAGAAATAGAAGTTGAAGTTATACGGCACCTGTGCGCGCTTTACGGATACCCAGAAACAGGCGACGGCGTATTCACAAGCGGCGGCTCGCAGTCAAATCAGACGGCAATTATTCTTGCCCGCGACTGGTTCATATCAAACGTAATGGGATACGACGTAAAAAAACACGGACTCCCGGAAAATTTCCGAAAGCTCCGCATGTATACCAGTGAAATAAGCCACTTCTCAATGGAAAAATCCGCCCATATACTTGGTTTGGGATACGAAAGCGTTGTAAAACTGCCTGTAGACAGAAAAAAAAGGATAGACTTTGAAGCCTTTGAACATATTTTGAACGAAGACATTGCCTCCGGTTACATTCCGTTCCTTGCAGTTGCAACTGCAGGCACCACAGATTTCGGTTCAATCGACCCGATCAAAAAAATGTCGGAACTCTGCAAAAAGCACAATATGTGGCTTCATGCTGATGCAGCTTATGGAAGCGGTGTAATTATGAGCAGAAAATATTCGGACCGCGTAAAAGATCTCTGTTTTGCAGATTCAATCACAGTAGATTTCCACAAGATGTTCCTTCTGCCGATAAGCTGTTCTGCCGTTCTTATAAAAGACGGCTCAAACTTTAATGCCCTTACAATCCACGCAGATTATCTTAACCGCGAAGAAGACGAGGAAGACGGATATACAAACCTGGTTGACAAATCGCTTCAGACAACACGCCGTTTTGATGCCCTTAAAGTCTGGATGAGCTTTAAAACCCGAGGTAAGGACGGATGGAGTGACATAATAACCACCAGCATGGAAAATGCCCAGTATCTTTATACAATAATAAAAGATAATCCTAATTTTGCCGTTATTGCAGAACCGGAAATAAGTTCCGTTGTATTCCGTTACACAAACGGAACAGATAACGCGAAAAAAGATGACGAAATAAACAAGTCTGTAAGACGAACATTACTGCACAAGCACGGCATCGTAATCGGACAGACCGTTTCAGACGGTTGTGTCTGCCTTAAATTCACGTTATTGAATCCGCTCATGACGCATGCAAAACTTGATCAGCTTGTCGCACTTATAGAACAAATTGCAAAAAATTATGTATAACATAGTTTACATTTTTCATAGCTTTCATGTTATAATGAGACGCGTATGAAGACATGCTACAACTGTGGAAAAATAATTTTTATGAACAAAGTTTTCGGGCAGATTGGTGATAAAATGTACACCTTCTGCAGCGAAAAATGCCGCTCAGCAACATGGCACAAAATCGGTGTAAAAGCCGACGACTCATTGGAAAATTCCGCACCAACTGCAATTGATAATACAGGATACTCTTTTGAACACAAGGAATCTGGACTAAAATCTGGTTCTCCAAGTCAGTTAATTCTTGAAGGGGCAGAATACTCTTACAGCGCGCGAACCGACCGCGTTACAATCTCAATCCTTGCTCTAAAGAACAAATCACGGGAAAAAACCGGCAATCTAAGATTTGAACTTTTCATGTCAAAAAGCGGTCCCTACAAACCAGATCAGCAGCCAGAAGGATACACAATGGCAGCCAGCACAAACTATGAACCGTTGCGTTCAAGCTCCGCATATTCAAATATAAAATCAACAATGCGGCCACTTGAAAAAAAAGCAGGTGTATACAATCCGGTTATTTTTGTGCGGGAGTTCAATGAAGACGGAGAATGGTATATTGTTGCATATGCTAATTTTCCAAAAAAAGAAAAAGTACTCTAAAGAATACCGAAATAAAATCCTGTATTTCCAAAAGCGGCGGTTTCATTGTTTTAGAACTTGCATTAAATTCTAAATCAAAAAAGCCGCCGTTTTTATTTTTACGACTATGCAAATACCAGAATTTCTCACTATAACAGAATCCCTCTAGAGGATGTTTTCCATTGCAGATTCCCAATCTTCTGTGAGTTTTTCAAGCCGCGCATTGATCTCGTTTATTTTTGTCTGAATTTCCTTTGCTTTTGCACCGTTTGAATAAATTTCCGGGAGCCCTAACTTTGCCTCCAGCAAAGATTTTTCTTCCTCTACTTTTGTAATTTCTTCTTCTATTTTTGCAACAGCACGTTCCGCTTTTCTGCGTTCAGCCTCAAGACGCTTCTGCTCTTCCCAGCTGCGCTTACCTTCGCTCTTTGCAGGTCCTTCCTGAACCTGAGGCTGATTTTCTTTCTGACCACCAGAACCGTCGGCAAGCCCAGACTCCTCGGCTTCAATTCGTTCCATATAATAACGGTAGTCACCTGGAAATTCCCTGTGCTGCCCTGGCTTAAGTTCCAGAACCCTGGTTGCAAGACCTTCTATAAATCCGCGGTCATGGCTTACAAATATCACCGTACCACCGAAATCCTTAAGCGCATTCATAAGCACATCCTTTGAATGCATATCAAGGTGGTTGGTCGGTTCATCAAGAATCAAAAGATTATTAGGCGAAAGAAGCAGCTGAAGCAGCGCAATACGGCTTTTTTCACCACCGCTAAGAACGTTCAAAGGCTTAAAAACATCATCTCCCCTGAATAGGAACGAACCCAGCATATCGCGGACTTTTGGAATAAGTTCTGTCGGTGCGCGGCTTTCAATGTAATCCAATATAGATTCAGTACCGCAGATTGTCTCTGCATTATCCTGACTGAAGTAGCCTATTTTTACGCCTGCTCCAGGAATTATTTCACCGCTGGAAATCCAGTCTACACCAGCCAGCATACGCAAAAGAGTGGATTTCCCGGCACCATTACGACCTGCAACAACAAGCATCTCGCCGTTTTCTACAACCAGATCAAGATTTTCTATTATATTGCGTTGCCCATCATAGGATTTACAAAGATTTTTAGTTCTCATAACAAGATGTCCTGCATGAGGAGCCTGGGGAAACTTAAAATGAATTTTTTTAAGACTTTCTGGAATTTCAATCTTCTTTGCAAGAATCTTGTCCAGCTGCTTCTGTCGTTCCTGAGCCTGAGCAGCCTTTGTAGCCTGTACACCAAAACGGCGTATAAAATCCTGTAATTTTTCTATTTCGTCCTGCTGCTTTTCGTATTCAGCAATAAGAGTTTTCAACTCAACTTCGCGAATCTGTTCATAATGACTGAAATTTCCTTTATAGCGTTTTAGATCACCGCCGAAAAGCTCAAAAACCTCAGTTACCGTAACATCCAGAAAATAGCGGTCATGACTTACAAGCAGAAAAGCACCCTTATAATTTACAAGAAACTTTTCAAGCCAGTCACGGGCTTCAATATCAAGATAGTTAGTCGGTTCGTCCAGAAGAAGAATATCAGGATTCTGCATAAGAGCCTTTGCAAGGGCAATGCGCATCTGCCATCCGCCGGAAAATTCTTCCGTCTGACGGGAAAGATCTTCATGGGAAAAACCAAGACCTAAAAGAACGCTTTCCGCAGTTGCTTCTCGCCTATGCCAACCGCTTTCTTCAAGCTTTGCAATAAGTTCAGCCTGCCGAACCAACAGATTATCGGAAGATTCCGGATTTTTTGCCGCCTGCTCGCCCAACTCATCAATCTGTTTCTGAAGCTCATAACCGAATTCAAAGGCACGGTCTGCCTCTTCTTTCAGACTACAACCATGATGGGTAAGTCCGCTCTGCGGCAAATATGCAATTCTTGTATCTTTCTGGCAGGAGTAGGATCCGCTGTCCGGCTTAATAAGTCCTGCCATAACTTTTATCAGAGTAGATTTTCCGGCTCCATTTGCACCTGTAAGAGCCGCTTTTGTTCCCGTCATAAGATTTACAGAAACATCTTTAAGAATATCCCGGTCACCGAATGCCAGAGAAACCTGTGAAAATTGAACGAATGCCATAAAAAATCCTGATATTATCTAATTAAGACGGCGGATGGATTCATCTTTTGTTAAATACGCCAAATCAAGGCACACCGATGCTTACAGCCTGAAACCAGCGTTCTCAGGCCGTAAGCAAATCACACCCCGAATTCATACCGCATTGAAAAAAAAACAATGCAGTTTTTATTTCCACAAAAAATCCAGCCAACTGAAATGTACCTTCAAAAATCACTTCAACCTTTTTAAGAACATTTCAAACCGCCGGTTATTTTTTTTACTGTCTGATGAAGAACATTACCAGCGGAGAAATTCCACGCTCGGTAATCGTATTATTCTTATCTATAGTAGCACCAGCTGCATCCTCAAAGCGGATTCCATTTTCTTCCATTTTGTACAGAAAATTAACGCCCTTATTCATTCCGTCAAATTTAAATGTAAGAACGCCGTCATACAGCTGATACATAGACTTATTAAGGAAGTACTTAATGCTTACGGTTCCAGTATTTTTTGCCGCAGCCGAAATTACCGAAGAAGAAACAAGCAGCCGATTATTATCCCATTCAAAAGTACCGTCTTCATTGAATACCAGAGAACCATAACTTCCGCTCTTGAACGAAGGACCATACATATAAATATGCTCATATTCAGTTTCGCGGCGCTGAACTTCGGCAGCAATAATCTCATCAAGCTGACCATCAATAAGAACAAGATTAAAGTCTTCCGGCTTTCCGCTTTCGCCAGTATAGCGCACAACAATATAGCTGTCATATCTTACAGTAACAACAATCGGAATATCATTAAGCTGATAAGTATTAGGACCAACTAAAGTTGCACCAGTATAATCCCATGACATATTAATTTCCGGCATACGGAACAAAAGCTTGTTGGTTTCTTCATCAAGATGGAAATTATAAGAAGGAATACACTTTGCCGGATCAACCCGCTTTGAATCAATCATCGCTTTATACGAATCCGGGTACCAGACGTTCAAAAGCCGGGCATCAAAATTCGGATCCCTCTTATTTTCCTCAACGATTTCAGAACCGCCTACTCTCTGTCCTGTTATATCAGTTTCAAAAGAGCGCAGATTATAACTGAAACAGCAGCCCGAAGTTCCGTCTTCCGTAAGAATCCTGTACCAGCTGCCTTCAAGAGGTTTTCCGCCAGTCATAGGAGCCTGCCCCTTAACCTTATACAAAAGCTTTACAACTTCATTTTTTCTAAGGCGGTAAACCTGTTTTGCAGTATTAACAGCCTCCGCACGCATCGGAAGCCCGTCCAATGCAACAGAAGCATAAATATGATTACATTCCGAATAGCGTTCCTTTATCTTTTTAAGCTTAAACTTAGAAACCGGTTCAGTAATCTGCCACAAAGGAACTTCAACCTTTCCCTGCCCTGTACCGATTACATAAACATGAGAAATATTTGATTTTATATATACCGGTACAACATCACCGTCCTGCAGCTGACTTTCCGGCAAATTCCACAGGAGAACGCTGTATCCCATAATCTTTGAGCAAGAAGAAAATCCTAAAATCGAAAAACCAATTAAAAATAACAAGCTTAATTTTCGCATATATCCAATTTAACAAAAAAACAGCTTCCTTTCTACCATTTTGTATCAAGGCAAGCTTTTAATTTCGGGCGCCAGTTGGTCCGCAACGGTTGTTCCGGGGTTCCGCTACGCTCATTGCGTACCGCAACCGCCTCCGGCGGCCCCTCCATAACCGGGCGCAGCTTATTTTACAAAAATAAAATATTTACGAAAAATTATTACTCAACAAAAGTAGAACTGCATGCCGAAACAAAACACCTGAAAACAGAACTTAAAAAACATCCAGGAACTTTGATAGCTTGCAGTAATTGAGCAATTCCCGTGCGGTCATTGAGCAATTCCTGTGCTTATCGAAGTACTTGCTAGGCCCCGGCACTACGGTCATTGAGCGATTCCTGCGCTTGTCGAAGTACTTGCCAGGACCCGGCACTGCGGTCCCTGAGCGATTCCTGTGCTTGTCGAAGTACTTGCCAAGGCCCGGCACTGCGGTCATTGAGCGATTCCTGTTCGGTCATTGAGCTTGTCGAAATGACCATACACAGCAAATGCGGTGGTTCCGCTATTTTGAACCAGAACCACCACATACCACATGCCTATAAGATAACCTCTTTTAAGGAATAAGCCTAACGCTTATTTCTTCTGGGCTCAGGCCTAGCCTTCACATAGCCCTTTTCAAGGAATAAGCTAAAACAATGCTGGCGCATCGTTTTTTAATGCTTATTTCTTCTGGGCCATTTCGATAGCGCCGGTATCGATACCGTAACCTATGATTGGGTTAGCAGTATTGTTACCATGAAGAATAGTTGCATTACCAACTTTCAATATTTTGTTATAAATTGTTTCACCTGGAGCCGTATCACCGGTTGACCAGTAATCAGAATCCCTGAACTTCTTAGCAAATCCATTTTCGTCGCGTCTTAGACCAACGTTGATCTGGTCATCGTTAGGAATATTCTGTGTCGGAACTATTGAACATTCCCACTGACCTGTATACATATCCTTTGTTGCACCGTCGCTAAGACTTGTAAAGTCTGTGCGGTATGCAACCTTAGCTCCAAGAGGAGTTCCAAGGTATGAGCTCAACTGATAACCAATATACGGTACCCAGTTACCACTTGAATCCTTGGCAACATCGATTGTACATTTAGCACCAACCGCACTGAATGAATCTACAGTAACAATTTTTGGCTCACTTGCGCTGTTATAACTGTCAAGGTAAGCATACTTCAAATCACTTCCGTTGATATTGTCGTAGTAAGCAAAGTGAATATGATTATCTTTATCAACAACAGTCTTAACGTTTATACCACCGTTAGGGTCAATTGTACGCACTGTCCAAGTGTTGCTTGTTGTAGGAGCTGTGTTATACGCCATCTTAAGAGCCATATTTACAGAATCGTACCAGGTAACGATTGCAACTGGATTAGCAGTATCTTTCTTTGCAATAGAAAGTGATACATACTTACCCGCACCTCCGTTCTTTGCAGAAGAATAAGCCCCTCGTGCTCCGCTTACGCCACTAGCAGCAACAACCTGGATTGGAATTCCGCTGTTGTTGTTATAACTGTATGTAATGTATGAATCAGCAACATTCGTAGGACGTCCACCACCGTTATTTTTAGCATACTGAGCAAATCCCGTATGCTTAGAACCAACGGCATCTGCCAAACCTTTAGGAGCTGAAAGATCAGATGCAGAACTCTTATTAGAACCACCATCAATATTGTAAGTATTTTTCCCTACAGTACCCCATCGGAAACGCACCTGCTTAACAGGCTGGTCATAGTAAGCCATAAATACATAAACAGGGGTTGTACTTGAAGGGGCAGTTGAACTACCGCCAGAATAACTAGTATCCATAGAAATTGACTGTATACGGTCAATATCAGTTGTCCATCCCGAATTGTCTCCTGTAATAGCTATAGAAGAAGAATCCAAGCGGCTGGCATTTGCTGCATTACAATAGTTCATATTCTGGTCGTAAGTATTATACGGAATAGGTGTTTCACGGCTGAAGAACTGCAGGTAAGCAGAAGCCTCTGCACTCTGAGTATCAGTACACATTGCAGCACCATAAGAATAACCGTAACTGTCGAATGCAAATGTATTATGACTGAATCCGCCATAGTTCATACCGAACGGAATCTGAGAATATGAACTTCCAGAAAGGGTATCATTATCTGCTCCCCATGAAGATTCACTATTATCAGCATTATATCCCGGCATATTGAAGTACAAAATACTGTTTGCATAACTGAATCCAGGAATACCAGTCTTAGGATTAATCTTCATGGTTACATAGCTTGCACCACCGCTTACTGGTTCTGCCGCATTCTTGAACTGCCATACATCAAGATACAAATCATCAGTAAGTGTATTGTTGTTTACACCGTTAGGCTGTCTGTTGTAAGCATTTGCATAAGAATCGTCAGAAACACTTCCCTGATATGAACCAAGAGCATCATTTTCATTAAGGTTATTCAAAGCTGGAATACTGTTTACTGTTACAGAAACAGAACCTGACTTGGCACCTGTTACGGAAGAAGTATTCGTTGTAAGAGTTACAGTATTACTTACAGTTTCGCCACCCACAGTTCCAGAAGCCAATGTTGTTTCCGACATTCCAGAAATTGTTACCTTTGCCTTATTTGTTCCAAGGTTATATCCGGCAAACTGAATTGTTTCACCTTCGTAAACAGGATAATGACCAAGAGCCGTTCGTGCATAAACGCTAGGCGCCTGCTTATAGAATGAACTCAAATGAGTTACAATCTCCGTTACATAAGGCACAACGTCCATCTTGTAGCAATCTGAAAGGGCTCCACTTGCTGTCTGTGTGCTGCCGGCAGTAGAAGCATTTGCCTTCCAGTCAGTTGCAGAAATTGTGATTGACTGATTCTTTCCAACAGGGTAGCCACTTACGCTCAACTGTTCAGTATCTATTACGGCTACATAACTTACAGTATGTCCGTTCTGGCTAATATCCTTATCTGTTGCACTGAACGAAACAAGACCCGTCGGGAACGAAGCTTCGTTTACCCATTCACCGTTTTCATAAGAAGCAATCTTACTATTTGTTCCGCCAAATACGCTCATACTGATTGATTCCAGACGAACGTCATCAAAAACAGTTCCTTCTATCTTAATCTTTCCTGAAACCTTTGGAAGTCCGCTTGTATAACTTGAATCTGTCGGTAAATCAGTTCCTTCAAGTTCAATGTGTCCCTTGATGCTTGCAGAAGAATCTCCTGATTCCTTTATATAAACGCTGTTATCAGTGCCAGAAGCCCAATGGAACGGTGTAATCTTTGGCACAGGAGGTACTGTTTCTGCAGACTTAATTGTTACCGGAACGACCAATGTTGCCCACTGTCCTCCAAACGAAGCCTGAGCACCATCGGTATTATCCCAGAAAGTAATCTTAAGATTCTTCTGTCCTTCTCCGCTTATAAGAGCATCGTTACTGTCAAGTTCAATTCCGCCAAAGTCAGAATAACTTACAGATCCATAAGTATTTATTACAGTAGTTCCATCTTCTGCATAGACTTTAGAGACTTTAGAATTATCAGTTACATCATAAGCAACGGCATTTTCATTGTCACCATCTCCAGAGATTGCTGTATTACCGAACAACGGAAGAGTTCCCTTGTTATTGATATTCAACGAAGACCTTGAAATCATAGATTCAAGAGAATCTGAACTATTCGGTGCAAGAATACCAGATGCAGAAAGATCTGGTACTGTAGTTATATTGTACTTAAGGCTGCCGTTTCCGCCAATAAATTCAGGAACAATACATAGACCGGAAATTACCTTGAATGCAGAAGAAGCAAGAACTTTTGCAGTAACCGCATTTCCATTCTGTCTGTTATATGCAGAATAATAGTTGAATTCTCCATACGAAATACCATCTGCTGTACCTTTCTTACCGGTTTCAATAACCGGTGCTTCATCGGCATCAAAGTCGTATTTTCCACTTCCATTCAAATCTGTTCCAAGGAAAACCTTTGTAATACGCGGTCTGTTATTTGCAACAACAGAAACAACATTACCATAAGAAATATTTCCAGCCTTATCCATTGCAACAATATTCAGGGAAATATTTCCATCTATAATGTTATTCGAATTAACATAAGCATTCCATGTGTACACAGAACTTGTCTGAGAAATCGTTTCGCACATTCCATCGCCGTCATCATTCTTAAGAAGCCTGTATTCTTCATAATCAGATGTATATGCTGAATCAAAAGTTTCATCGCCCATGTTATCAACAATCTGAGCAAAAATGATCTCAACATCATCAAATGTCGTTGAAACAGACGGTGCAAATGTTACCGTGATTGTAGAAGAATAATCCGAAACTTCCTTGATCTTATGATAAATTCCAGCAATCTTTACAAGTCCACCCTTTCGTACATGTTTATACGCACTTTCTGTCATTATACTGCTGGAAACAGCAAATGAATCTGAAGAAGGTCTGGAAACACCGCTCAAAGAGTAAGCAGGTAAATGATCATCATTTATGTACAATGAACCAGATCCGGCTGAAGAACTAATATAGAATGTCTCATAAGTGCCGTTTCCTGCATTAATCATTGAATCGTAGATGTAACCGTTCTTATTAAAGAAAAAGGCAACCAGATCAAGTCCAGAACCAGATTCCATAACTTTATCACCAAGATTAAAGTAACCGTTACTGTTTTCAATAACAGAATTCGTATCAAGATTTGTTCCCAGATTCTTAGAAGAACCATTTGACTTTATACGAAGATTTCCTTCAGCCGCATAAGTCTGAGCTCCGCTTGTTGTGTAAAGACTTGGCGCTGTAGAGTCAATGTTAATCTTTATTGACTGAGTTCCAGTTCCATTGGCACTGTTCACAGCATTAAGCGTTGCAGAAATCATGCCAGATTCAGAAGTCTTCAAAGGAATCAAGAGTCTGTATTTTTTATCATTATCTTTAGAAGCATAGTTAGCAGCCATAGAATCCGCTACAAAAACAGTAGTTCCGTCC
Organism: Treponema sp.; assembly: GCA_017392945.1. Lineage (GTDB taxonomy): Bacteria > Spirochaetota > Spirochaetia > Treponematales > Treponemataceae > Treponema_D. The sequence goes on along the minus strand of JAFOSK010000066.1, from coordinate 27,894 downwards.
TCTGCAAGAGGCAGTATATTTACAGTAGTAGAAGTTTCAGCAGAAGCCGTAACACTTGTTATAGTCGAATTAGCTTCTACTGTTACCGCAAGATACCATTTTCCATTAGCAGTCGCAGTAACATTACTTAAATATTGACCCGAAATATAATCCTGCTGTGTAATACGTTCAGACTCTTCATAAGAAGCCGCATTTCCACTTCCAAATTGAACAAGAGCAATATCAGTAAACCAAGGTGCCGAACTGTCAAGCTGAATGTAATTTGGAGCAGTCCATGCACGTGTATTTCCATCATTGTCTATTGCACGCACCTGAACAATAAGATACTTACTGTCTTTATTAAGAGTGAATCCATTTTTAGTAACGGTTGACTGCATTGTTGCAAATCCTGTTGTTGTATCAATTGCACATTTCCAGCTGTTTGTTCCTTCTGCAAGTATATACCAATTGGAATCAGCAGAAACTTCATTTATTGTTGCAGCAGCACCAAAAATACTCTTGCACAAAGCTTCATCTCTTGCAGCCAGCAAATCCCGGTCAGAACTATCAATTTCACCGTCACCGTTTACGTCAACCTGAATACAAACTTTTGAAACACTGATATTATCGCTTGCGCCGCCGAATACCGTTACAACGCCGTTTGTTACAGTTCCAGTTTCAGGGGAATTGATCCATGCCTTAGGTTTTGCCCCATCCGGATCAACGTAAACGTAATTCAAAGGAGTATTATTCTCATCAACAGAAATAACCCCGATGTTTCCTACGCCGTCTGTTACACGGAAATATAATGGCACCTTGTAAATTCCGAGACTGCCAGAAATATCGCTGACACCTTCATACTGAGTGTCATTTACAGCGTAATAAAGCAAACTATCCTGGGTCTCTGCAGAGCCTGACGGGAATTCAATTTCCCAGGATGCACTTGAGACATTTACGCTTGCCCAAGTTCCTTCACTTTCTGAATATGCCGTATTTTTAAGAGGAATTACATATTCCATCTTCTTAATAGAAGAATAACTGTCTGTCACAATACCCTTTATAGTGACTTCTGCGCTTACCGCATCAGAAATTGTTGCCGTAGGGCTAAGAATTCCAACAGACGGAGCTGAATAATCCAGAATAATGTTCGTTCCGCCCTGTCCTTCCTGACCGGACTGATCAGAAAGAGTTGCTTTTACAGTTACCGAACCTTCAATACTGCTATATGAAGTTTTGTCCAAAGTGATTGGAGCCAAAAGATAAGTATATGTATATGGTGTTGTCGTTTCATCAACAGTTATAGATGCACCAGAAAGCAAAGCCACTGTTGGAGTCTTTGTTCCAATCTTAAGGGACGGCAGCGCATAACCTGTACCAGAAGCCGTTACCATGTTCTGTTCCTGAATAAGCAGCTTGATGTAAAGTTTATTTTCTGTTCCACCAAATACAGTTCCCGCAGCCTGCCATTTATCGGATGTTGCCGCAAGTTCCTGATTAGAAATATACATTGTAATCTGAGGAGCCTGTGTATCTACCTTAAATGCGAGAGCAGATGTATTATCAGACTTTACACTGTTCAAAGTTAGATAAGGAACAGAAAGCAATGTATTTCCGGTTGCCCCAACCTGAGTCCAGAATTTTCCGTTTTTATTGTCAATTATATAGAAGAGCCAGCTGTGCTCGCTTTCATCTATATTTTCTACGGTCCATGTACCGCTGGCATTAACAACTACAGGAGTCCAGCCATTAGCCTCGCTTGCAGTCGGAACCTTAGTAGTATCAGTCCATGAACCAGATTCGATAATCCACATCTTAAGACCGCTTACGCCATCATCATCAGAGATTGTTCCGCTTACTTTCTTAAGAGGAATTACATCGTTCATTGCAGTAATTGTTGTAAGTTCAATTACAGGACGGTCAGCATCCTGATCTACCGTAAGTTTAATAGAGCCAGAACTCTTGTTTCCATAATTATCCGTAAATACAACACGGATATAACATTCCTTAGAATCTTTTCCGCTGTTTATTTTAGTTGTATCAAGACCAGAAAGTGTCCATGTAGCATTTGCAGCATTATATGAAACTTCTGTATAAGCAGTTGTTTTTGTCAATGTTGTCCAAGATGCAGAATTTTCAGTTTCTGCCCACTGAACTATAGCCTCTGTATCAGAAATGCCGCTTGGATAATCAGTTCCAGTAACCTTCAATTCATCGGAGACACGACCAGAAATATCAACTTTTTTATTTACGCTTGCACCAGCAGCATGGCTTGTATATTCAACCTTTGGAACAGTGCTGTCCAAATAGAAGTAAACTTCCTTTTCTTTAGTATTTCCGGCATAGTCGCTTACTGTAAGCGTTACTGTATTTTTACCTTCAGAAAGATCGCTAGCCTTAATCCAAATACTCTTTGTTCCGCCGGTAAGAGTCTTTGTTCCCTCTTCTGCAGAAAGCGTTATTTCTGTCTTTGCCGTTCCTACAGAAGAATCTTCATAAATAGATTTTGCACTTCCATTTATTTTTACAGAAACATCTTTAAGACCGCTGACAGCAACATCTCCGTTAGTATCATCTGGAGTAATCTTTATTTCATAAGAAACAGCAGAATCACCTGCTTTTCTCTGATATTTTGTCTTATCCGTATCTGTCTGCGCTACAATTTCTGCATCTACAGAAGGAGCTTGAGTATCAATCTTATACATAACAGACAACTGATTTCCAGGCAACTTAGCAGCATCTTTTGCAGTGATTGTATAAGAAGTCGTTCCATCTGCCAGACCGTTAAATGCTGTACTGTATTCATAGTACAAAAGAGCACCTGTATCAGTTCCATTTTTATCACGCAAACCACCCTGTGCCATTTGAACAGGAGCCGAATCTCCAACCGAATATGAAACAGATTCAATTCCGCTGGAATAGTTATTACCTGCTCCCCAGTCTCCGACAAGAACCTTATACGTCTGAGTATTAACGTTCAGCCACTTAGAAACGTCTGTTACTGAAAGCAGCTTAGGATTTTCTGTATCAACGACAAAATTATACATTTCTGAGACAGAAGTATTGTTAGCTTTGTCATAAGCTGTAAACTTAAGGTTTGCATAAGCACCATCACCAGGCAAAGACCATGTCCAATTATTGTCTGTTACTGTAATTTCAGTTTTTATATTCGAAGTTACAGTCTTTGTCTTTCTTGACGAACTGTCATATTCCGCATAAGTACGTTTACCAGTCACTTCAAGTTTGTCAAAGTTACCGTCGCTTGCAGTACCGCTGAACGTAAACACACTCGTATTATATTCTGGTACTGTTGCAGGAGCAGTTACGTTCAAGTTCGGAGACTGAATATCTACATTAAATGAATATGAATTTACATAGGTTGACTCGTTACCAGCCTTATCCTTTGCTTTTATAGAAATATTATTAACGCCGTCTTTTAATGTCTGTGTAACAGAGTAGTAACTATAAGCACCGCTTCTGTATTCTGCACCGCCAGGAGCATATACATCACCTACAGACATAGACGCTTCCGTTGTATCAGAGCCATTCGTTACAACAAGAGTAACGCTTTCTATTCCGCTTACATTAGAAACTTTTGCACCGCCAACCCAACTGTCCGAAACAGGAATTTTGAACGTAAATGTATTCTTCTTTACATATTTTACGCCGCCAACTTCTTGACCTTCAGCTTCATCAATCATCAGCTTATTTTCATCAGTTATAGTACCAGAAGTTACCCAGTCTGCAAAACTTGGTCCCTGCAGGTCAATTGTATATTCGTAGTCAATAGAACTTTGGCGGCCATACTTATCCGTTGCTATATAATAGAACTTTTTAGTACCAGCCGAAGCCATTGTTGTCAAAGTATTAGTCCAATCTTTCTGTTCTGCTGCACAATCAGAGACAGTTCCTATTTCCACTGGATTTCCAGTTCCGTCTGCATTGTCAGCACGAACAATCTTAACTTCGCCAGTAGAATCCTTTACTTTTCCAGAAACAGTAATTTGTGTACTAGCTTTTCGGAATGCGCCCGAATTTTCAGCTGTAAGATAAGGAGTGTCTTTATCTACAACAATAGCAAAATAACCGTTCTGACCAGGCACATAATTGCTTACAGAATTCTGAGTGTATACAGTTCCACCCACTGTAATATTTTCTTTTTTATCTGTTGCTGTAACACGGATCTTATATTCTCCGGTTCCTTTTTCCTGAATATTAGCCGTAAAGTTTACAGATGTTTTTCCGTCACCGTCTTTTGTTACAAGAGGACTAAATGTTGTTCCGCCGTCAGTAGAATATTCAACAACTACAGAAGCAATTCCATCATCGTCCGTAACAGCTATGTTCATTCCTGAATCTGTGAACATATTCTTGTCTTTATATGCAACAGAATATGCCGTAACAGTTGTATCTACTATTTCGTTTCCAACTTTTATTACTGGCAGATCCGAAGCCTGAACAACTTTAAATGTTGTAGAAACTGCATCCGAAACATTTTCTGCAGCATCAACAACTTTTACTTTTAATGTATAAGTTCCGTCAGGAATTACACTCGCAGAATTAGCATCTTTTTCTGCCGTATCAATTGCAAAATTCCATGAAGAACTGATTCCACCTGTAATTGAAAGACTTCCCGCCTTTACTTGTGCATTTGAAGAATTCACAAGTTCCCAATTTACGGCATTTGTGGTTCCCAAAGCAGTTTCGTCAGAAGCCGTGCCGGACACGACAATAACGCCGTTTACAACTTCTTCATCATTATATGTAGTCGTAGGTGTATAACCACTTATAAAAGCCTTTGGAGCTGTAACGTCAACGGCCACGGCTACCGTCTTTGTATATGCGTTATTTGCATTATCTGTTACCCTTAAGCCAAATTCATGAACACCTGTCGTACATGCACTTGCCGGGAATGTTATTGTATATAACGTCGGAGTTGCACCGGCAGCCGGAGCAACAACAGGAGTTACGGAAGCTCCTTCTACAGCTGTATTTTTATCCATTGCAACAACAGACAAAATTCCTGCATTCACATCAGCAATATTTGCGGTAATCTTAAATTTATCATTATTAGAAGCCTTAAGGCTTGGCGTTGTTCCTTCTGGAACTTCTACTCCGTCAATCAGGCATTTAAAATCTGTTACAACAGCAGCAGTTGTATCAATTTTTGCAGAATAATATGTAGAATCAGAAGGGAATTTTGCAACGTTTCCTGCGCTGTCCGTTACCTTTATCTGAACCTTATATTCTCCGTCCTGCGTAAAAGGAACTGTGTATTCATAGAAGAAGTAGTTTGAATCCTTATCTGTTGCCCCGGAATTATAAACTTCTTTAAGCTTCATTGTATATTCAGCTGTTACGGGATTTTCTGCTGTATCCGTTACCGTAAGAACAACTGTCTCAATACCGCTGGCATCTCCATAGACAGCGGAATTTGTATTATCCCAGCTGTCGCTAAGAGGAATTTTATATGTTCTGGAAGCGCTGCTTGACCATGCAGTCATCGTATTAGTATCTGTCCAATCACTATGAACCGTAGGTTTTGTTCCATCTATTTTATAACGCCATGAATAAGTTTCTGTGCGTCCGTATTTATCTGTCACCAGATACCATACAGTCCTTCCTTCTGTTGCGCCATCAGGAATCTTCAGACAGTCAACCCAGGCTTCTCCATCGTCAGATGCAACGCTTGTCTTATATTCCTTTACAGTCAAAGGATTTCCGTTTGCATCCTCAAGAAGAGTTCCGTTTGAATCACAGAACTGTTCCGCATTTGTTTTATTCAATGCATCTTCTTTTGTAGGATAACGCTGCAAAGAAACATAACCGCTGGAATCGCTTACAAAACCTTTTACAGACTTTACAACTCCGGTATTGGAATATGCACCGCTCTGACTGGTCTTATCAAATGAAAGTTTTGGATTTCCTTCGTCAATTCCAATCCAGAACGGACCAATTTCTTTTGTAACAGAAGCAGACCCATCGTCTTTTTTGTCTGTTACAGAAACCTTAAGCTGGTAAGTTCCTTCTGCAAGATAAGATCCGTTCTTTGTTAGCGTTTGAGAAAGATTATATGAAGCTTTGTTTATGCCGCTTACATTCAGCAGATCAGACCATTCAGCAGCTTCATCTTTTCTATATTGAATTCTTACAGAATCAATCTTGTCATCATCTGTTATAGAACCCATTATCTTATCTGTCGTAAGGAACAGGTTCTTTCCGCTTGTAATTTCGTCTTTTGAAACAAGATCAGTATCCGTAAGTTCGCCCATGAACGTTACTTTAGGAATATCTGTTGTCTGGTTTACAATATAATCAATGTTTGTGCCTGTACCTGTATTTCCTGCGCTATCAGTTACAGTAATCTTAACCGTAATAGGATCATCAGCAGAATTTCCAGCCGGGAAATTAGAGGTTGCTATTTCTTCCTGAACAAAGGCACTTGGACTAACTGTTTTTGTTATCTTTGCACCGCTCAGATCAGAAACCTCGAGTTCAATAGAACTGAGATTTGTTTCTTCAACCTTTGCTATAACCTTTACTTTTCCGTTTACCTTATAGCGTTCGGTACCGCTAGAAGAATCTGTCTCTGCAACAGGAGTTACGCTGATATTGTTTATAACCGGAGCAATAGTATCTACTGTAGGAGAAATAGCAGCCTTACCTTCTGCACCGCCAACATCTTTTCCATATACAACTATCTGATATTGGTATAGGATGCCGGAATTTGCAGCAGCAGTACGTGGATCTACCGTAACAGAGACTGTATTTCCGTTTTCATCTTCAGCAGCATTCCATTCGCCCTCGGTTGCATCAAATACATAATTTACGCTCTTAAGTTCGTTTGCACCGGCCAGAATTGTCGCATTCCCGTTTATAATTCCAAGTTTTTTGGAATTCATAAGGTCAGAAACAACAATTTCGTAACGGGCAGAAGCAATCGCAGCCTCTCCGGATTCAACCGTTCCTTTTATTTCAGAAAGAAGAGCTGCAGCACTTCCAAAATCTTTGCTTAGATCTGCTACCGCCGGCTTAGAAATAAGCACTGTCGGTGCAGAACCAGATGTAATTCCTATAAATCCAAAGCGACTGCCGTTGTTGGAAACAAATTCAATGTCATCCATGTCGGTACCGGAAGCCGCAAGAATATAATAGCTTCCTGCTTCAATATTATCAGGAAGTACCATTGATTCTGTCCATGATGATGTAGAAGAACCCGTATACTGCTGTTCACCGTCATAAAGAACGATGTAATCAGTATTTTCCGTCTTGTCTGCAAGGTAAGATTCAACATTTGAGTAAATTGACTCAATAACATCACTCTTAAGAGGATTTTCCGTTCCTTCAGGTTTAAATGGACCTACAAGGTAAACCTTTATCTTTGACGGCTTGAACGGAGTTTCATTCTTACCGCATTCTGCCTTGAATGTTATAGAACTTGATTTTGAAATCTTGTTTTTATCTGCATCTACATCTGTAAATGAATATCCAAGGAAGCTGTAAGTTGGATTAGCATCCTTATTAAGAGTTAAAGCCAGGTGAGAATTATTATCAGTTGTATCGATTTTTGTAGCAGCAAGAACTTTATTAGCTTTTTCGCAATCTCCTGAATAAGTGCCGTTCAAAATCTTCATGAAATCCCCGATTTCGTATTGAGGATTTGCATTCTTACTGAGAAGATCGTTTTCTCCGGCATCCGAACCATAAATTGAATCGTTCAGCCAAAGACATGTTGTAGAGTTTCCGACATCCGAAGAAGCACTACCCGAATCAGGACTGCGATATACAAGAGCATTATCAGAAAGATAAACTGAACACAAGAATTTCTGATTACCTTTTGAATCAGGAGACGTATATATGGACGCATAATTGTTATGAAGTTCATCTGCCTTTGATTCATCATACCGGGCAAACGTAACGCTTGTACCACCGGCAGTATTAACGTTTGATTCAGACCATTCCGCAAGAACCCTATTGTTTCCTTCGGAATCCGCAACAGGATCAAGAATCTTTACGATCATCTTTTTTACTAAATGAGATTCTGCAATGGAACCATTAACCTTAAAAATTGAACCGTAAGCAGAAGGATTATTTGCATCAATTGTAGCCGGATTCGTAATTACAAATACAGGCGGCGTGTTATCGATTTCAAACGTACGGGAACTTGTTCCTGAAATACGTTTTGAAGTATCCATTGCAACTACATCGGCAGTATATTTTCCGTCCTTAAGCTGCCAGGTACCGTCTGCATTCTGACTATTGATCATTATGCTCCAGTCACCCATTCCTAGATTTGCTGCACCACTGAAAACTTCAGCCCCTGTATCGTTATTTTTTACAGAAACATTAATAAGCATTACGCCTTTATCATCAGTCCATGAACCTGCAAGACAAAACTGCTCTTTAATTACACTTGAAGCAGGTGGATAAGAAATTGAGACTGTTGGCGCCATAACATCGACTGATTCACCCAAACCAACATCGCAGGAAAAAAACAAAGAAGAAAAAAATGCCATCGCAAGAAGGGTTTTTGAAGCAGTCTTCATAAAAACAATGCCCGTATCCCTCCTTATCAGATTTTTAAGGAAAGCCCCCAACACATTTTTCATATAAACCTCTCAAAACAGTTTTTAAATAAATTCACTTAAGTTTAATTTTACAATATAAAAAATCTAAGTCAACTTTTTTAAAATTCAAACCTTATGACAAGTTAAATTAAAACTGACATTCGGCGTATTGAAAATTTCTCCGTTCTTATTTTCGGAAGTCATACTCCGATTTTTTAGCAATATTTTCAAATCCTCTGTTCAATGCAGTCTTACTCCGTAAAATCATGAAGTGCATCTCAAGGACCCTTGCGACTGTGGCAGCTCTGCCACCACAATTACATTAATAACATTGATAGTTAATTCTGATTTCAAAAAATTTAATTTGAAGGCTGAGCGAATACTGCTGAATCCTCTCCCAAGCCGTAATCTTTTATTATTGAGCCGGGCCGCATGGACTCTGCATTTCTTGAGGCACACCAGGTCCCCTTTGCAAGAGAAGTTTCAAAATCCCCTGTATTTACATATTCATACAAAAAACCAGCGCTAAAAGAATCTCCACATGCAGTGGTATTTACAGCATCTACATTTTCTGTAGGAAATTCATACAGCTCACCATTTTTTGCAGCTATAGTTGAATTTTTTCCGCGTGTTACGATTATTACATTGTTCAATTCCAGACTTTTGGCAGCAACAGCTTTTTTAAGATGATCTTTGTCAATAAAACCAGAAAGATTAAATGTCCGGCAGAATTCATCTTCATTAATTTTGATAATTGATGGAGTACAAAGTTCAAGGGTCAGAATAAGATCTTTTCCGCAATAATCCGCTAGAAAAATTTTCCCGGAATCAACTGCAAGACGGGCAATACAGGCAACAAGTCCGTCAGAAAAATAACCCGGTTTACTGCCCGCAAGAATAATACCATCATAATCATTCAGATTCTGCCTTATAAGAGAAAGCAATATTTCTTCGTATTTTTTATAATCTTCACTAAGTACAGGCTCACCAACTACAAGTTCCGTCGTAGTTCCACAAGAATGATCAAGCAGAGTCCAGCATTCGCGTATTTTTCCAGGAATCTCTACAGCAACAACATTGAGTCCATCATTTTCCGCAAGTTCAATAAAAACTGATTTATTTTCTTTTCCTAATGGGCAGATCACGGTAACGCAACCTGGTTCAAGCTGATTCAGGACCCGTGCAGAATTAACAGCCTTTCCAGAAGCATCAAGAATATAACTTTCTGAACGATTTACATTTTCCAACGCAATCTTTTTAAAATTAACCGTCCTTTGAATCGTAGAACTTAAGCAAATAGACAAAAACTTACCCATGCCAATGATTCTATCAATAATAACAAGTATTTTCAAATAGAATCGAATGAGGCACATAAAAACAAAACGTTAATCAGATATACAGGAATCTGCAAAAAATAAAAAAGTAAAAAAAGAATAATACGTTTTTTGCAGCAAAGGCATATTTTAAATACTGTTGAACACAACTGTAAATGCAGAGCCCTTTCCTTCCCGCGAAGTTAATTTTATGGAAGCATCATGATATTTTGCAGCATGTTTTACGATACTCAGGCCAAGTCCTGTTCCTCCAAAATCCTTTGAACGGCTTTTTTCTATGCGGTAAAACCTTTCAAAAATTCTTTCCTGTTCAGATTCAGGAATCCCCATGCCCGTATCTTTTACAACAAGAATAACCTTTGACGAAGCATCCAGATCTCCTTGTTTTTCACAAACTGTAGAGATTTTCACTTCTACCGATCCTCCAATTACATTATACTTAATTGCATTATCAATCAGGTTATAAACCATTTCATAGATTACAGGTCGTACTCCATTTATAAATCCATTTTCGCCGCACAAGCGCATAGTCACTTTTTTTGCCGCAGCCACAGAATGCAAAACCTGAAAAACTTCCTTTACAATTTCATTCAGGCAAAGAGCCTCCTTTTCCAATGCAATTGATTTTTCGTCCAGTTTACTAAGTTTTATTATGTCATTTACAAGCGCAATCATTCTCTGGCTTTCGACAAATATTGATTCCGCAAAATCCGCCGTTAAAGCAGGATCCTTATTTTCAGTCTTAAGGATTTCCGCAAATCCGCTTATGCTTGTAAGCGGAGTTTTCAGTTCATGGCTTACATTTGCTGTATATTGCCGCCGGATTTCTTCACGCTGCTGTTTTTCAAAATTTTCTTCTTCAATACGGCGTATCAAAGGTTTTAATTCGGAATAAACTCTTGAACCGGAAGGATTTTCCAGGTCAATTTTATTCAAAGGTTCTACAAGTTTCTTTGCAATATAAATTCCAAAAAATGCCGAAACAAAAACAGAAATAAAAAGAACTGGAAGTAAAATCTTATATATTCCAAGCAAAATCAATAAAACAGAATAACGGCTGCATGAAACCCGTATAATATCGCCACTAGGAATTTTTTTTGCATAATAAAAACTCTTTTCCGTTTTAGTAGAAGAATACCGCGAAACCTTAGCCTCTCCGTTTTTCATTGCAAGTTCGATTTCTTTTCGATGAGCATGATTTTCAAGTTCTTCCGACACTGCATAATTATCATAAAAAACTGAACCGTCAGAATGAATTACAGTTATTCTGTGCTTTGAATCTAACAAAGAAAGATGATACACCTTTTCATTTTCTACATATTTTTCAATATAAGAAACTTCATTTTTTAAATCTTCAAAAACTTCTGATTCAAAATATTCATACATAACAACTGCGAAAAAAGCAGTACATACAAAGTAAACAAAAACACCAATAAACAGCATTCTTATAAAAACTGCAAACGACAAAGATTTTTCCATATTACACCCTCTGTATTTTATTTCATTTTTTAAACATCAAGAAGAAACTTTGATTACAGAATTGTAAATAATATGTTAAATACAGAGCTATGTTTTCAGATAAACCCGAAAAAATAATGCAGCACAGAAACACAATAAGAAACGACAACATAGTAACGGCAGATACAGCCATACGCATCCATGCACACTTTTCACACCGACGCGTTCTCTTCGTTTCAAGTCCGTTAAACTCATTTGAAAATACGACGAGCCAAGGCACATTACGCATAAGACCTTAACATCGCCGTTTTAAGATTTGTGATAAAACCTAAATACGTCGAGTCAAGGCACGCTAACGCTTAAAGCCTTGACTTCGCCGTTTTGAGGGTTTTTACTACCCCCCTCAATAAAAAAAAGGACCCTGAATCCAGAATCCTTTTGTAAAACCATATTTAGGCCATACATCTCATTCACTCTGTTTGACCCACAGGAAGAGATTTACTTACAATTTCTCTCTTCTTTTTTGAAACTAATGGGCCATCTTGGACTTGAACCAAGGACCAAGGGATTATGAGTCCCCTGCTCTAACCACTGAGCTAATGGCCCGAAATGTTCTTCTATACTATCAAATTTTTCCAGCAACCGCAATATGCAAATGCTGGATTTTTAACATGTTTTCTATCTTGTCGTAACACTCTTTGCAAGGTTTCTTGGCTGGTCTACATCGCAGCCGAGTTCCTTTGCCATGTAGAATGCAAACAGCTGACAGAGAGTAAGCATAGGAAGAGCATAAAAATCCCTGTTTTCTACTTTCGGAACAGCTACAAAATCATCGACCATTGACTCAAGCTCTTTGTCACCTTCTGTACCGATTGCAATTACCGGTCCTTTTCGGGCTTTTATTTCCTTGATGTTAGAAATAACCATTTCACGGGTATAATCATCAGGAACAAGGAAAACACTTGGAGCAGCTTCATTTACGAGAGCTATCGGTCCGTGCTTAATTTCTCCGCTGGCAAAGGCTTCTGCATGAATGTAAGAAATTTCCTTAAGTTTAAGGGCACCTTCCATGGCAATAGGATACATAAGTCCACGGCCAAGGAACAAAAAGTCCTTTGCTTTTGAATATTTCTTTGCAAGAGCTTCCATCTTTTTGCTATTCTTCAAGGCTTCCTTTACAAGGCGAGGCTGCTCTAAAATACTCTGAATGAATTTTGCGCCGTCTTCCTTGCTCATTCCCCTCTGGCGGGCAAATTTCAAGGCAAGAAGATAGTAAATCATGACAGTATTTGAAAAAGCCTTTGTAGAAGCAACGGCAATTTCAACCCCGGCATGCATAAAGGCACCACCATCAGATTCCCGGGCAATCGTGGAGCTTGGCACATTACAGATACCAAAAACCTTTCCGCCCTTTTCGTGAACTTCCATCATTGCGTCACGGGTATCAGCCGTTTCACCGGACTGGCTTACAGCAATATAAACGTCATCTTTTCCTACAATCGGATTTTTAAAGGCAAATTCACTTGAGATTTCCGCATAAAAAGGAATGCGCGCATATTTTTCAATAAGTCCGCCACCGAACAAACTTGAATAGTAAGAAGAACCTGCACAGATTGCGGTAATCTTATTTGTTCTAAGGAAAATTTCATCCTCGTAACCGGAAAGTTTTGCAGTCGCCTTTTCCATGTCAAAGCGGCCGGCAAAAGCGCGCTCAATACTTTCAGGCTGTTCGTTAATTTCCTTTTCCATGTAGGTATCAAAACCGCACTTTTCAGTTTCCTGAGCGCTTATAGTTATTTCTTCAATGCGCTTTGCATAATCATTATTCTGAATCAAAGGAAATTTAAGTCCTTCAGAAGAAACTTCTACAATATCGCCGTCCTCAAGATAAATTACCCGCTGCGTATTTCCCACGATTGCATTCACATCCGAAGCAATATAGTAAGTTCCGTCTGCAATACCGATTACTAAAGGGCTTCCGCGTTTTGCCACAACAACCTTATTCGGTTCATCAATACAGGTAATTTCCAAAGCCCACGTTCCGATTACGTCATTAAGGGCTTTCTGAACGGCAGTAAGCAAATCACCTTCGTAATATTTTTCAACAAGGTTTGGAATTACTTCAGAGTCAGTTTCCGAAGTAAATTTTACACCATCTTTCTGAAGCTGGGAACGAAGAGTAGAAAAATTTTCTATAATTCCGTTGTGAACTACTGCTATTTTTCCATTGTTCGAATAAAAAGGGTGAGCATTTTGGTCTGTTACAAGCCCGTGAGTTGCCCAGCGGGTATGCCCGATTCCCCATGTCCCGCTAAGTTCCTTAGGAAGGACACCTATAAGCTGCTGAAGTTTTCCAGCTTTTTTATAGAGATAGAATTTAGGTTCCCCGTTTTCTATCTTTCCAACGACAATCCCGCTGGAATCATAACCGCGATATTCAAGTTTTTTAAGTCCACTTATAAGATAAGGTACTGCATTATCAGTACCTACGAAGCCTACAATTCCACACATTTACCTTCTCCAAAAAAAAACTTTGCAATAAAAGCTACTAGACGATTCTATTAAAATTACTAAAAAAAATCCATACATTCCTCAGAACCTGCAAAAGCAAACACCAGACAATTATTAAGATTCAAAAATTTGTTTATAAAAAATATAAATCGAAGAACAACTTTCAATACACTTAGAACGTCAGCTTTTACCCGTCAAAACCCCGGGGAGAAGCGTTTTGAACGAATCCTAGAACCCAATGGTGATAAGAACAGGTAACTGCCGCACGCTTTTATGACTTGGAGCTAAAAGCCTTACTCTTGAACGGCCGGCATAAAATGGCATTTTAAAAGTTCTTTTTTACTTAGCGCTATCTATATCTTTTTTCATATATTTTATAACGTGTTTACCATTCCAAATCCTTGATAATTACACTTTTTACTATTATAATAACCTTGTGTCGACTTTATATGTTGTAGGAACGCCTATCGGCAACCTTGGAGATATTACTTACCGCGCTGTTGAAACTTTAAAAAATGTAGATGTAATTGCTGCAGAAGATACAAGGCATACCCTTCAGCTTTTGACACACCTGGAAATCCGCAAGCCGCTCATTTCGTGCCGGGCTCAAAACGAAGAATCTGCCGCAGAAAAGATAATACGGCTCATGGATGAAGGGAAAAACATCGCTTATGCCAGTGATGCAGGAACACCGGGAATCAGCGACCCTGGAGCTGTACTTGCAGGGCTTGTAAGAAGAGCCGGGCATTCAGTAGTTCCGATTCCAGGACCAAGTGCATTTGCCACTTTGGTAAGCGTTGCAGGTGCCGGCGGAAAGACCCTTACTTTTGAAGGATTCCTTTCGCCAAAACCAGGAAGACGCCGTTCCAGACTAAGGGAACTCCTTGCAACCGGAAATGCGATTGTTTTATACGAAAGTCCGTTCAGAATCGTTAAGTTACTGACGGATATTGCCGATATTGACAGTAACCGCCGAGTGGTGGTTGGTCGAGAATTGACAAAACTGCATGAAGAAATTATTGAAGGTTCAGCAGCAGACATGCGTGATGACTTTTCAGCAAGGACTTCAATAAAAGGTGAATTTGCAGTTTTCATTTCTGGTTCAAAAAATATTCAACTTTCTGATGATTCTACCGATAATTATAGTGTAGAGGGGCAGGACGAAAATGATGATAAATAACATTGATGTAGGAAGAGTTAATGCTCTCAACAATGTGCAGAGTACAAAACGCACTAGCAGTACAGAAAAATCCGCTTTTGGGGAAGATACTGTATCTATCTCAAAAGAAGCTTTGGCAAAAGCTGATGAATTTTATCTGAATCAGGTTGCTGCTGAAACACCAGATGTTCGCGCTGACCGTATTGCAGAAATCAAGGCTAAAATTCAGGATCCAAATTACCTGAACAGTTCGGTAATCGCTTCTGCTGCAGACAAACTTATGGAAAGCTTTGGTCTTTAATCAGCCAAATCACAAAATTATTTGTATTCAACAAAGGACGGAATAGAATTTCCGTCCTTTTTGTTTTATTATATATGACATAAAATGATCCGCAGAAAGTACAGGTAAAAATAAATGGCAGACTTATTATTTAAGATTTCACCAAATATAATTCTAGGCGAATACACAATAAGCCGTATCGCTCAATACATTAAACCATTCGGTTTAAAATTCATGCTTATTCTTGATCCAAGCCTTAAAGACAAAGGCCTCAAAGAAAAAATCTTTACTCCGCTAAAAGAACGCAATGTTAATTTTTTTGTTTTTGACGCAATACATGACGGAGCGAACACCAAAGAAATCGAACAGGCTCTTAATCTTGCCAGAAAAAGTCATGTTGACGGAATAATTGCAGCAGGCGGAACCAAAGCCATGCACACGGGCTTTGCAGTTGCAGCCCTTATAAATGAAACAAACAACATATATGATTTCATAGACAATTCTCTCGTAGCGGAAAATTCAATTCCGTTGATATGCGTTCCAACAACGTTCCGGGCCCCTTACACCCTTACAACAGCAGTGCCAATAACAGACTCCCGCACTCATCAGGCAAAGCTGATACGCACCCAGAATTCAATATGCAAACTCATTCTCTGGGATTCAACGCTAGCTGAGACTCTTGATGAAAAACAGAAAACCGCCCTGGCACTTGAATCGCTCTGCCTTACAACAGAAGCGTACATTTCGCAAAAGGCAAGCTTTTTCAGCGACATGTTCTCAGAAAAAGCTGCAGAACTGCTAGGCTACGGACTGAACGGTGCAGAATCGCTTGAAATTTCTACTCCTGCAGACCACCTGTTAGAACAGGGCGGAGCAATGGCATCCCTTGCTGCCGCAAGCAGTTCCGTCGGAGTTGCAAACTTACTTGCCCTTACTCTCAACGCCCGCTACAGAACGCCTCATTCGCTTGCAATCTGTGCTCTGTTCCCTTACATGCTTGAAGACGCAAATTCTTTTAAAGCAGACAGAATAGAAAAAATTGCCCGCCTTTTTGGCATAAACAGCAGTGAGCTCCAGAAAGACCAGATTGTTTCAACTTTTATAGAAAACATCAGGAATAAACTTTCCCTCGCAGGACTTCCGACTCATCTGAAAGATCTTAATCTTACCATGGAACAGCTTGCTACAGCTTCGGAAGACGCAGGTCACCTGGACATAATAAACACGCTTCCCCGCAGCATGAATACAGACGAACTGTTTTCACTGGCAAAAAAAGCATTCTAAAAAAAACGCACCAGGAACCAAGTATGATAGAACCACAGAAATTACATCAACTTTCAGGCGGACAAAAACGACGAAAACTTGCCCTTACTTTCGGAGCTCTGGAGCGCGACATTGCGGGAATCCCCGAAAAGGGCATGGAGTACAACTTCAAGAACATGAGCCGGGCTGCATACACAAAAAAAATTGCAGAAATTGTACTTCAGGATCCAAAACTTTCGAAAACTGCCTACGATGAGCTCAGTTCACTTTTACAGGCAGAACAATTTGATGAACGCCGTGTCTGCAACTGCGCCCGCAATCATCTTCTGGAAATCATCGGAACATTTCCGGCAGAATGGGATCTCGTAATTGCCCCGCACAAAAATCCGCTTGCGGAAGATGGTACAGTAATTGAACGCAATTTTTACCCAGGAACAGCAGTTTACGCCGAAGACATACGCTCTCCTTTTAATCTTGGTTCTATATTCAGAACTGCAGAAGGAATGGGCCTCGAAAAAGTATACATTTCTCCTGGCTGCGTAGATCCCGAACAGCCGCGTGCTGTCCGAAGCGGAATGGGTTGTATTGAAACAATGGGATGGGAACGAATTGCCTTAGAGGCTCTGCCGGAAGACATTCCTGTATTTGCGTTAGAAACAGGCGGAATTCCTATCGATGAATTCAAATTTCCAGAAAAAGGAATATGTATAATCGGCTCGGAAGAACTAGGCGTAAGCCCGCAGGCATTAAAAAGAGCATCTTATGGAACCGTTACAATTCCAATGATCGGATTAAAGGCAAGTCTGAATGTAGGCGTAGCATTTGGAATTCTCACGCAAAAATGGTGTGAATATCTGAACAAAAGAGAATAACTTAATTCATTCGGTTTGAAAAAACAAATTTCAACTTTTCGCTTATTTTCTTAAACTGAGATTCTGTCTGAATATTAAAAAAGTTCAGGATGTTGCTGTCTATTTGATAAAATTCAATTTCTTCATTCTGATAATGAGTCATAAGATCTGCAAGATAGATTAAAGCAGAAAGCTTTCTAAAATCAGGAGGCGCAATTTCCGGAGAATGGTGATAACGTATAACCGAAACAATCTGTTTTGGGAAATTCCATTTTTCGGCAATACGCGCACCTATTTCGCCATGATTTACACCGGAAAGAATCTTTTCAAACAATTCCGATTCAATTCCTTTTTTTACGCAAACTGATTTTATACCACTAAGGAATTCAGGATGAGATGATTCAAATATAATCTTTCCCATGTCATGAAGAAGACCGCAGATATAGGAATCTTCAATTATGTCCCTGTCGTTCGGACACAAATTCCTTGCAAGATTGTATGCATAAAATGCCGTTTGATACGCATGATTCCACAACTCTTCATTTGAACCGCCGGCTTCTGCAAAGGCTTTCAGAGAACCTACCGTATAAAGCATATTTTTTATTCCACGGATTCCAACTAATTTTACAGCCTCTGAAATATTTTTACACGGCTTCACCAGTGAAAATGCAGCAGAGTTTACCTGCTTCAAAAGTTCCCCAGTAAGAGCGACATCATTACTAATCTGCAAGGCAATCTCAGACATCTTTGCATCCGGATCACCTAAAAGAGTGTTAAGCTTAGTTATATTTTCAGGAAACTGAGGAAGATCTTCTATGCGCTTTTCAAACTCATTTGAAATTATATCAAGATCTTTTTGTGTTGAAGAACTTACCGGAAGAATTATACGGGTTATCGTTTCACCTTTTTCACAAATCACCTGAAAATTTTCTTCAGTCATTCCGATTTTTTCAAGCATAAGAATCATGATAATAAGTCCAAGGCCGGCACCTTCTGTTTCATCAAGAATCTGGTTCAATGCATCATCTACTGAGGTATATTGCTGAACACGGCTCAATTTATCATGAATGCGCTTATACTCAAAAACATTAAGAGTAGAATTGTTATGCACTTCCATCTTAATTTTCTTATTTCTATATTGAATTACAAGCTTAACGTAAAGTCCTGCACGCTTCTGCTTTTCAAGATAGTAAGCAATATTATTAAGAGTTGTACGCTTAAAATCCTGCATTCCTTCGTTGTATTCAAATTCATTATTGATATCAAGATTTTTGTCTTTAAAATAAATCCGTTTTGTATTAGCTTTTTTTGCGTTTGTAATAAGTTCCTGCTGACAGTATGTAAGATACTGGATCATGTGCTCCTGCCCCAATTCAGTCAGAAAAGCGGCAAGTATATCACCCATGTACACTTCCATATCATGAGGCAACGTATAAGTAATTATCGTTAATGGCAGTCCGGATCGGATTGCCATTTTTATCTTTTCAGAATCAACTAAAACTTTTTTATCTGCCATTACCCAAATCCGAACGCAAGAAGATACAGTGATTATACCATAATTTACAATTTATACAAGTTTTCAAAATGATTGAAACCAGGCGAAAGGTCTTCTCATAAGAAAATCACCGGAACAGCGCAAATCCGCCAGGAGCCTTTGCACCAGCTTTTACCCAGCATACAGAAGTTTTTAATCCCGGCTTGCTTTTCTGCTCATCCGAAGCTTCTATATATGTTCTTAGCCAATTTGCAAGCCCCGACTGCTTCTGCATTGTTTCATTCTGACTATCACCCGTAATCAACAGAACTGAAACGTATTCCTTTTCTGATGCAAGAGCCGCAATATTTTCTGCAAAATTTGCAAATGCAGCCTCTCCTGCTGCCACAAAAGGGTTTGCCGGAGAAGCTGTTACGTTCTTAACCGAAGATGACAGCAGATATTCCTTTAATGACGGATGAGTCTTAATTATAAAAATCAGCCTTGCTCTTTTTTTGCTCTGTTCAATGCGGTTCAAAGCTTCCAATGCAGCATACTGAAACGAAGCAATCATTTCATCGCAGCCTTTCTGACAGTTATCTGCTGTAAACGATACAAAATCTCCAGTATACATAGGGGAGTCAAAATAAAAGACGTAATCATCTATTGTCCCCAAAGAGGTTTCAGCCTGGATTATCAGAGATCTTGCAGATACCGCCGATCCTTTATTCCACACAACAGGAACCACACTTACAGCAGAGCCCTGCTTAGAAATATCCTCGGCAACAGCTACAGAAAAACCGCCGACTGCCATTGTTTCTGCAAGTTCACTTACAGATTCCATATTTTTTCCTACTATTAAAACATTCTTACCCATGCTGCGATTATAGCATATTCACACCTTTTTATGGTATAATTTTTTCTACTATGAAAGTATGGATAAAATATCTTATTGCAGCCTTATTTGGTATTGCATGTGCGTTTATTCTTCCTGCTAACAATTCAACTGTAGCCGCCGGAATAAATTTCATTACAGAACTTACCGTCCGATTTGGAAGATACATGGTAATTCCTGTAGTATTCTTTACTACTGCCGTAACATTCAACAGACTACGGGACAACAAACTTCTTGTAAAAACAGGTCTCTGGACAGGTGGCGTAATTATTATTTCTTCATTTATTTTGACTATAATAGGACTACTTTCTATTCTGATAGTAAAACTGCCTCGCATTCCTATTACTGGTGAAAAAGAAACCGGAACCGTCATCTTGGGAATAGCAGATCTTTTCCGCGCAATATTACCATATTCTGCTTTTGACACGCTTAATAACGGAACATTTCTTCTTGCCTCATATATTTTTGCAATGCTAATTGGAATCGAAAGCTTCGTTGATCAAACCGTTTTCCGACCTATTACAATTCTTATGGATTCTGCTTCAAAACTTATGTACACAATAAGCGTTGTGTTCACAGAATTCCTTGCTTATGGAATGATTGCAATCCTATGCAGCTGGACAATTCAATTCCGCTCTGTGATTACCAGCGGAGTTTTCACACCTATGATAATAATGCTGTTCGTTGACTTTATAATCGTTGCAGGAATCATATACCCGCTCATAATACGATATCTTTGTCATGACCCACATCCATACAGAATTCTGTATGCATCCATCTCTTCAATTATCACGGCATTTTTCAGCGGAGACTCTAATCTTGTACTACAGCTCAATATGCGCCACTGCAAGGAAAGCATTGGTATCAGGCGTCGAATAAACGGATCTATCCACCCGCTGTTCACTATTTTTGCTCGTGGCGGTTCATCTCTTGTAACTACTGTAGGATTCATAATGATCTGGAGATCTTATTCCAGCCTGAACATTCCGTTCACCGATATTTTATGGATTACCATTACTTCATTTGGAATTTCATTTCTTTTGGGCGGCTTCCCGGCCGGCGGCGCTTTCGTCTCGCTGACAGTACTTTGTACGCTTTATAGCCGAAGTTTTGAAACTGGCTTCCTTCTGCTTAAGCCGGCAGCACCGATAATCTGTTCATTTGCAGCTGCATTTGACGTACTTACTGCAATGTTCGGAAGTTATATCGTAGCTGTAAAAACAAAGTGTATTGAGCACCATGGTATTAAGCACTTCATCTAAAAAAATGTGCTAGAAGAGACTGTAAAAAAAAGATAAAATAGGGACAATTATGAAAGCTTCAAAATTTATTATTTCAACTTTGAGAGAAGCGCCAAATGACGCAGTTATTGCAAGCCATCAGCTTATGATGCGAAGCGGTATGATCCGCAAACTTGGAAACGGACTTTATACTTACATGCCAATCGGCTACCGTTCATTCAAAAAACTTGAAAACATCATCCG
Organism: Treponema sp.; assembly: GCA_017392945.1. GTDB lineage: Bacteria > Spirochaetota > Spirochaetia > Treponematales > Treponemataceae > Treponema_D. The sequence goes on along the minus strand of JAFOSK010000066.1, from coordinate 6,642 downwards.
GGAAGAACTTGATAATGCTGGAATGATGGAACTTAAAGCGACTGTCATTCAGCCGGCAGAAATCTGGAAGGAAAGCGGCCGCTGGGACAAGATGAACGGTGAAATGCTCACCCCTCAGAACCGGGCCGGACAGGACATGGTTGTTTCTCCAACTGCAGAAGAATCTGTAACTGCAGTTGTGCGCGAAGGACTTTCTTCTTATAAGCAGCTTCCTGTTACCTTGTATCAGATTAATACAAAATACCGGGATGAAATCCGTCCTCGTTACGGCGTTATGCGTGGCCGTGAATTTACAATGATGGATGCCTATTCCTTTGATAAAGACCAGGCTGATCTGGATAACTCTTACAACAACGCCGCAGAAGCATACCGCAGAATTTTCAAACGCCTTGGACTTAATACAATCAGCGTAAAAGCCGACACAGGTGCTATGGGTGGTTCAGGCTCAGAAGAATTCATGGTTGAATCAGAAGTTGGCGATGACACACTTATCCTCTGTCCTGACTGTAAATATGCCGCAAACGTAGAAAAGGCAGCCTGCAAAAAGGAAACTCCACTGGATGACAGCGGAAAACCACAGGTAAAAACTGATTCCCCATACGAAGAAGTTGCAACTCCCAGAGTTTTCAGCATTGAAGACATGGAAAAATTCTTCCAGACAACTCCACAGCGCTTCCTTAAGGCCCTTGTTTACAAGGCTTACAATGTTGGAATCGACCTTTCTAAAACAGAATTCTACAAGAATGCAAAAACTGTTACAGAAGGAAAACAGACTTACTATCCAGAAGCATATTTCTGCGTTCTTATTCGCGGCGACCTTGATGTCAACGAAACAAAACTTGCTGCCGTTCTTAAGGCAAGCGGTGCCGAACTTGCAGAAGCTGACGATGTTCTCCGCCTTTCTGGAGCACCACATGGATTTGTAGGCCCTGTTGGAATTAAAATTCCTGTAATCATGGACGATTCCACTCTTGAAATGCATGACTGTTTTGCAGGTGCCGGAAAAGAAGGCTTCCATCTTAAACATGTTGAACCAGGCCGCGACTTTACTGCCTTTATGACTGCAGATGTTCGTACTGTAAAACCAGGCGATAAGTGTCCTGAATGCGGCGGAACTTTCTACACAAAGAAAGGAAACGAACTTGGTCACATTTTTAAACTTGGTGACAAATATACAAAATCAATGAACGTTACAATGCTTGACGTAAACGGAAAAGCATCAACCCCAATTATGGGCTGTTACGGAATTGGTGTTGACCGTACTCTTGCAAGCATTATCGAAGCTCACCATGACGATAACGGAATCATCTGGCCGATGACTACAGCTCCTTTCCAGGTTGTAATCGTTCCTGTTAAATACGAAGGTCAGATGCAGGAAGTTGCAGACAAGCTTTATAACGAGCTTACAGCAGCCGGCGTAGAAGTTCTTCTTGACGACAGAAATGAACGCCCTGGCGTTAAATTCAAGGATTTTGACTTAATCGGAATTCCTGTACGCGTTGTTGTAGGTGAAAAGAATCTTCCAAACGTAGAAATCAAACTCCGTAAAGAAGCAGAAGCAAAACTTGTTCCTGCCGAAAAAGCTGTCGGCGAAATCGAAGACGTAGTAAAAGCCGAGCTTAATGCATTAAATGCATAGAAAACTTCTATTCAGGAATCATCGCTGACAAAATCACGGTGATTCCTGAAAATCTTTTATACACGGATTTTCATCCATTTTTTATAATCATGAAAAAACTGATATCTTCCATTACAACTTTATTTCTTTCAATTACCCTTTACGCAATGCCCGGATTTTCTTCTTATATTCAGGAACTTCCTGGACAATACGTTTATTACGAAGACAAAACTTTTACCCGAAAATCCTATTTTGGTATTCTGATGTTCGATGAAAAAACTTTTGCTGCAAGGTATTACGCCCCTGCAGATAAAAACCAGAAAAAGCCAGAAACAGATGTTGAAATATACTTTACAGTTGACCCAAAAGCCGATCACCTTGAACTGACCGGAGAAAAAATAATGTCCGGTTTTACCCCAGAAGAAGCAGAATTCGTAAACTATTTGCACGACATGCTTTATGAGCTGAGCGCTCGCAGAATCAGGCTGGGGTCCCTTTCTGAAAAAAAGCGCATTGTACGAAACAACGAACACTTCGGCCAGTTCGGCGGATTTGTTACAGTTGAATATGACGGCGTAGTTCCTCTTTTCAATATAAAATCAGTTTTTGTAGACGAATCAAACCCCGAATTTTTTGTTGTAACTTGCGGTCAGCTCACTTCCGGCTCCGACAAGTCATTTGAACAATTCAAGGGGTTTCCAGACAACACTGATGAAAACAAGCACGCAATGCCAAAAAACAAAAAAGCAAAAGAACAGATTTTTTCTACAGAAAACGGAAAAACTTATTACCTGGATTCCAATTGGACCCAATCCATGGAAAACGTATTCATGCTCGGCGATGCTGCCCTTATAACAGCAGGAACAATTCCATACGCTCCTGTTGATTTTTTTATCCGCCAATTCATGCTGAGTACAGGAGACAGCTACCTTGATTGGACTCGCACCGAATGTACAGAGAAAGACGGGACAATTTCTATAACCGGAATTTTCTATCAGCCTTCTACGAAAAATATCAGCAGGAATTTTAAAGTTGCAAAAAAATGCGACTCCGGCTACGATTTTCTTACACTTACAGTATTCAACAGCGTTTACGAAAAGAACCGCTCATATTTTAACAGGATTTTAAAAGCAAACGGCATTAAATAATTGATATCTTGAAAATGGACATCAGGAGTATCGGTGTTTATGCAAAGGAAGAAACATGTTTGGAAACAAAATTCTTTTTTTTAAATTAATAATTGCAATTCTATGCTTTTTTTATGGAATTCTCTTTTTCCAGACATGTCCGAAAAGCTCTGCAGGCCGGTATTGCGGAATCGGCGAGTTTTCAATCGGATTCTGGTCAATTTTCGACGAAATCCAAAGTTTTCTTCAAAATACAGAATCAATACTCTATATTCAGACATTAACTTATATATGTGCAGAAGTCGCTGTTTGTTCTTTTATCACATTCACATCAAAAATGGTGATTTCATCGCCAATAAAAAAGCAGTATATATCTTACGTTTTTTTATTTCCTGGCATAACCCTTATATTAAATATCATTACAGAGCTGTTCACTACAAGCCATCTTTTTCTTTGCATTCCAAAAAACATGCTTATCACTACCTATCCAGGATACAATTTTCCAAAAACATATTACTATTATTTTCATAGCGTAATCTGCTATACAGTGATCATAATGACAATATTCATGCCATTTATACACAATACCAGGCACAAAAAAAATTCTCCCCTTTTAAGTCTTTCCTATGCACTTGCCGCCATATACTTTTTCATTTCGAATTTTTATAAGTTTATAATAGAAAATTTTTTTCCGTATATCTATCTGAACTTTCCAGAACAAATGAATTCAATTTCATTCCTAGTGTTCTCCACTGTCACATTTTTTTCAGTTTTCTTTCAAAAAGACGAATACAACCTTCGTCTTGTCACTGAAAAACTGTATGATTCAATAGAATTTCCGATTATAATCTTTTCAAATGATGATAAATACATTGATTCAAATAAAAGCGCAAACGAATTAATGGAAAAATACAGAATCAATATTTCAGGCAATTCAAATTTTTCGAGCATCTTCACTGAAGATAAATTTTCAACTTTAGGAACCTCATCTTCCGCAGATTCATTCTTTCTGTCTGGAATTCAGGACAAACACCTTTATTACTGCAAAAAAACAAATTTATTTTCTTTTACAAAAAAACAGATCGGATATTACCTGACCTTTGCAAAAATCGATATCTACTCAGAGCACTTGAAACACTTGGATCACGCAGCACATTCAGATGAACTTACAGGCTGCAAAAAAAGAACCTCATTCGACCAATTCTATCTGGAACAAAATCATTCAAAGAAAGAGCCTCTGATTGTAATCTGCGCAAGAATAAACCATCTGGAACAGCTCAATGAAAAAATAGGCCTCAAAAAAACCGACTTATACGTTGTAAATTTCTCAAATATCCTAAAAAACTCAATTACGAAACATAATATTCAAAACGGAATGGAAAAAAATCTGTTCAGGATAAGCGGCTCTCTGTTTACCTTCATTGTTTCCGCTAAAAATCAAGACGAAATCGTAGATTTTTTCAAAACAATAAGACGCGAATGCAGTGCATTTTCTAAAAACAGAGTTGAGCAGCTTTCCTGTTCACTTGGCTATTCCGTTTCTATAAACAAGGAAACAACTTCAGAAAAGGCACTTCAAAAAAGTTTTGACAACATGATGTTGGACATAGCAAGCGTAAACTAAAAACTGGTCCTTGACAAAGGCGAACCAATCCACTGACCTTCCGTTCCAAGGTAATCGCGTTTTTCGCCTTCAATAAGAAACTGAACGCTTTTTACAGTAGAAAATTCTGTAGCTGTGTAAACAATCTGCATAAGCTGGGCAATACAACCTTCTACTCCATAAGAATTAAATTCAAAACTATCGTTAAAATTTAGAGTCGCTACTCCATTTTTTACAGATGCACCTATCAATTTTGTTCCGCTTGGAATCAGATTCATGCAGTTAGGTTCTCCAGGGAGAGGACCTGCAATAAGGGCCTTGATCGCATCCGTAAGTGGTGAATCAGACTTAGGCAAAGCCCTTACTATGACCTTTCGATTTACCTTTCCGTCAGAATCTATCGTAACAAAACAAAGATTTGTATTTCTTATAGAAGGAACTGCGACAGGTTTTTGATTTTTTTCTTCATCGTTTTTTATAGAAACCGGACTTTCTCTCTCAAACTTATCAGTTTTTACAGATTCAGCAGCTTTTACGGCCTGTAAAATTTCCTGATCAATTGAATTATCAGCTTCAATTACAATTTCATCAGACGAATTGTTGCTTTCGACCTGTGGGGCAGCATTAATTCTTGTTGTCGTAGTTTTATTACCCATAAGATCAAACTCATATTCTTCTTCAACAACTGGAGCAACGGGTGCTTTTTCAGGATGTTTCTGTACAAATTCTGGAGTAGATACACCTACCCTTTCAAAAAAATTATTTTTTTTCAGATTAGAAAGAATCATGTCTTTTTTTACAAAGAAAAGCATGATTATAAGTACTACACACAGAAAAAAAACGGCTACATAAATTCCGCTGTTTGTTTTTGGATTCTTATTTTCACTTGGCATACTATAATTATCGGAAAAAAAATAGCAAAGATAAGTTATAAGCGGGATTTTAATAGGGCGTTATTACAAAAAAAATAGCGGGAGGAAGAGAAAAGTTATTTCAAAAACATTCTGCGATGCTACCGCGCAAGCGGCAAACTGTATAGTTCCAAAGCATCGCAGCATGTAGCCCGCTAGCGGGCGATTTTGAAATAAATTTTATCGACCGTTAGCTATTTTTTCATTGCAATTTAATTAATTTCTTAATTAAAATCTTATTTTGCAAGATATTCATTAATACCAGCAGCAGCTTTTCTTCCTTCGCCCATCGCTAAGATAACTGTTGCGGCGCCGAGGACGATGTCTCCACCGGCCCATACTTTTGTCTTGCTTGTTGCCTGTTTTTCATCAACTGTGATGTGGCCTTTGGCATCCTGATTCAAACCAGGTGTTGTTTTTACAAGAAGTGGGTTTGAACCGTTTCCGAGAGCTACAATCATTGCATCGCAGGCGATTTCGTGTTCTGAACCTGGAATTGCAACAGGTGAGCGGCGGCCAGAAGCATCTGGTTCACCAAGTTCGTAAGAAAGAACTTTTACTCCGCGAACGTGTCCGTCTTCTGTTCCAAGAACTTCAACAGGGTTTTCAAGGAATCTAAAGTTTACGCCTTCTTCTTCTGCGTGAGCAATTTCTTCAAGACGAGCAGGCATTTCTGCACGTGTACGGCGGTAAACAATGTCTACCTGTTCTGCACCAAGGCGGAAAGCCATGCGGGCAGCGTCCATAGCAACGTTACCTGCACCACAAACAACTACATGTTTTGCTTCGTAGATTGGTGTTGCAGCATGTTCTTTATCATAACCCTTCATAAGGTTAGCGCGTGTAAGATATTCGTTTGCACTGAATACACCGATGAGGTTTTCGCCAGGAATGCGCATGAATTTTGGAAGACCTGCACCAGTTCCTACGAAAGCTGCATCGAATCCTTTTTCTTCAAAAAGCTGATCCAAAGTATCTGTACGACCAACAAGGAAGTTCATTTCGAATTTAACACCCATTTTCTTGAGGTTGTCGATTTCGTTCTGAACGATTGATTTAGGAAGACGGAATTCTGGAATACCGTACATCATAACACCGCCGGCCTTATGGAATGCTTCAAATACAGTTACTTCGTGACCTGCGCGGGCACAGTCAGCTGCTACAGTAAGACCTGCAGGACCTGCACCGATAACTGCGACTTTCTTTCCAGTCTTTGCAGCGATTGTTGGCATTGTAACCTTATTGTTTTCGCGTTCCCAGTCAGCAACAAAGCGTTCCAAACGACCGATTGAAACAGCTTTTTCAGCAGATTTGTAAACCTTACCTACTGTACACTGACCCTGACACTGTTTTTCCTGAGGACAAACGCGTCCACAAATTGCA